>NZ_JANJGQ010000025.1:0-70063 GCF_030847595.1 Pseudoalteromonas sp. 20-92 | reverse complement strand
TGCCGAACTCAGTAGTGAAACGAAACAGCGCCGATGATAGTGTAGCATTTGCTATGTGAAAGTAGGACATTACCAGGATTTAATTAAGAGAAACCCGTTACAGTAATGTGACGGGTTTTTTGCTTTTTGTAATTTTGTAAATAGTCCATGCCGAACTCAGTGGCGAAATAAAATAGTTCTAAGGCGAGCCCCGCAGGAGGACGCCCCGACGCAAAGATAGTATAGCATTTGCTATGTGCCTCTCCACCGCTGTGGCACTACGACATTACCAGGATTTAATTAAGAGAAACCCGTTACAGTAATGTGACGGGTTTTTTGCTTTTTAGAATTTTGTAAATAGTCTATGCCGAACTCAGTGGCGAAATAAAATAGTTCTAAGGCGAGCCCCGCAGAAGGACGCCTCGACACAAAGATAGTGTAGCATTTGCTATGTGCCTCTCCACCGCTGTGGCACTACGACATTACCAGGGTTTAATTAAGAGAAACCCGTTACAGTAATGTGACGGGTTTTTTGCTTTTTGGAATTTTGTAAATAGTCCATGCCGAACTCAGTGGCGAAATAAAATAGTTCTAAGGCGAGCCCCGCAGAAGGACGCCCCGACACAAAGATAGTGTAGCATTTGCTATGTGACTCTCTACCGCTGTGGGCAGTACGACATTACCAGGATTTAATTAAGAGAAACCCGTTATAGCAATGTGACGGGTTTTTTGCTTTTTAAAATTAAGAAAAACATCCCCCTTTAAATTCAACAACAAAACTAGTTGCGTCTATTCGCGCGTGCTAAAATCCAATTTTTATGAATGATGATATAGAGGTCTAGTTTGCCTACAGCTGATTATCAAAAGGTGCTTGATGAAATAGCACATGAAGTACGCCCTTTATTATCACAAGGAAAAGTAGCTGATTATATACCGGCCCTAGCAGAGGTCGATCCTGAACAATTTTCTATTGCTATTTATACAACTGATGGTGAGACTGTGTGTGCGGGGGATTGTTCTCAACGTTTTACTATTCAATCAGTTTCTAAAGTTATGACACTTACTATGGCACTGCAACGTTATGGTGATGAGCTTTGGCATCGAGTTGGAAAGGAGCCCTCAGGGACTGCCTTTAACTCGCTTACACAGCTTGAGTTTGAAAAAGGGATTCCTCGTAACCCTTTCATAAATGCAGGCGCAATTGTAACGTGTGATGCGTTATACAGCCGCTTATCTGCACCAATGCACTCTATGCTCGAGACCTTTAGGTTGTTAGCTGGTAATAGAGGGATAGTGATTGATAAAAAAGTCGCTAATTCTGAGTATGAATTTAGGCATCGTAATGCTGCTATGGCACATTTAATGAAATCGTTTGGTAATTTTGAAAATGAAGTCGATGATGTTTTATGGTCTTATTTTAACTTTTGTTCTATTGAGCTCAACTGTATTGAATTAGCCAAAGCTTATAATTTTTTAGCAAATAAAGGTGTTGATAATCGATCGGGCGATCGTGTTTTAAGTAGTCGTCAAAATAAGCAGCTTAATTCGCTATTATTTACCAGTGGCTTATACGATGCTGCGGGGGATTTTGGTTACAGAGTAGGTATGCCAGGTAAGTCGGGAGTGTCAGGGACTATTTTAGCCGTGTTACCAAATAAGTTTACGGTAGCTGTTTATTCTCCAGGGCTTAATTCGTTTGGTAATTCGGTAGCAGGAATTGCGGCGCTGGAACTACTATCTAAAAAGCTCGATATTTCTATTTTTTAGGAAATCGAGAGGGAGCAATACTTGCTCCCACCGTTATTTACTGTTCCCAATAAACCTGTTCTAAGCAGTCTTCGCGTTCTGGTAAACCGCGAGATAAGCGAGGAGAGTGCTGAACTAACACTTCATAACTAGCTCGGTTAGCATATTTACTAATTTGCGATAGTGATGAGTAAGTAATAGCTTGTTGCTGATGCTTAGCAGAGTTTGCCACGTTAAGTTTATGATAAACATTTGCTGATAAGTCATGTAGTACAGCCGCTAAAGCACAATCGCCTGCACCATTGGTGTTTTTAATTGAGTCAGGTCCACCCATAAATGGGGCTGTATGGCTATACGCTCTGATAGGCTTATCACACTCGGTTTTACGCATAGCACGTGAAAATTCGTATCGATTAAAATCAGGTATTGCTCCTGGTAATAACGGGTATTCGGTTTCACGCTTTAAATTTTCGTCAACGAAGCCGGCCATAAATAAACCTTTTTCGCCAGCGGTGCAAATTACCAAATCTACCCAATCAAGTGCTTTATCGGCAGCTAGGAGAGGGTCTTCAAAACCTGTAATAGCTAACCCTTCTTCTTCGTTCATAGCAAGAATATCCACATGCTTTTCAACAAAATTTGCCCACCAGGTCGGGTCTTGCTCAATTAAGAATTTAGTTCCGAGTGTAAGAACAACTGGCACACCTGCATCATTAGCGTATTTTACCGCTTGCATAGTCGCTTCAGTCATTGTTTCACTACCTTGCGTACGCATGAGGTAGGCACTGATCACTAATGCTGATGAATTTTCAATAAGGTTTTTATCGATAGATTCAGGACGTAAGTGATTCATTAGGCCTGCACTTATTGCAAAAGTACGCTCACCGGTTTCATCAATTAATGTAAAACAACGACCTATAGGCCCATCTACTGGTTGAAGATAGTTTAAATCTACACGGCTTGAGGTATTACATAAAAAGCGGTAAGCATAGCTACCTATTTTTATATTTTCGCTCATTACGCCTAATAAAACTGAGCGATCATCTGCAAGTACAGAGTAGTTGTGCATAGTGTTACCAATGGTCCCACCGGCAAACTCAAAATCAACCATATCGTTTAATTTTAAACGATCGTATAAGGCGTTTGTTATGTCGCTATCAATAACTTGCGACATACCTCTACGTAGTTGAAATTCGTCAAGGAAAGCTTGATCAACTTTTGCCTCTATATCAACAACGATCTGATCGATACCCGTAATATAACTACGTTGTAATCGCTCTGTTGCGTTAAGTTGATTGGTAAGTGGATCTTTGGCTTCCACTGGAAAATAATGTTTATGCCTGCGGCGTCCAGGAAATTTCATTTGCTACCCGTGTTGTGAGCTAAATAAAAAAAGCGTGAGATTATAGCGTAAATCAGCACGAGTGAGCCATTACAAACGGGTAAATATTGTTTTATTTTTGCAATAAAGTAATGAATGACGCACTTTAGAGTGCTAACTAGGTATAATCACAGCATAAAAAGTTATTTAAGTAGAAAGAATGAACGAGCCATTTGATGATTCCTACTGGATGGAGCAAGCGCTTTTGTATGCAAAGCAGGCAGAGTTGCTTGATGAAATCCCTGTAGGAGCGATTGTAGTAAAAGATAACCAGCTAATTTCAGTAGGGTACAACCGTTCAATAACCGATAACGACCCATCTGCCCATGCCGAAATGATCGCAGTACGAGAAGCAGGAAAAGTGCTTAACAACTATCGTTTAATAGATTGTACACTGTACGTAACATTAGAGCCTTGTTCTATGTGTGCAGGAATGTTGGTGCATAGCAGAATAAAGCGTTTAGTATTTGGTGCAGCCGACGAAAAAACAGGGTCTGCTGGTTCAATTATGAACTTATTACAAGAACCGAGGTTAAACCATCAAGTTGAAGTGTGTGGTGGTGTTTTAGCACAGCAGTGTGGCAATACTATTTCAGATTTTTTTAAACGTAGAAGAGCACAAATTAAAGCAGCTAAAAAAGCTGCTCGTGATGCGACTAATCTTTAATTAGTCGCAGGGGATATTTCTGACTCTACCATTTGCTGCATAGCAAACATTCGGCGACGCCAGATAATCTTTTTGTGCAGTTTGCGCAACATAACACGACGGCGTGTGGCCGTTGAATAAATTACATTACGTTTTAATCTTTGAGTGCGTCTACGTTTTAGCATGTTTTCTCCTAATGCAAGAGTGAGAAAGGCACGAGGTATATCTTATAAATTAATGATATACAATTAACACACATTAGTGATCATTTGATGACAAGTAAACAGATATTTAATTTACTTAAATTTCGCTTATAGATATGGTCAAAAATAAACACCTAAATTAATCTTAGTTATTTTTTTCACTTGACTGCTCGGGCTCAATTATAGGTAGTTGCTTTTGTATTTGAGCTTCACTTGCCTCAATTTTTATCTCACTTGTTACGTTTAGCTTTGGCTCGATTACAGTGCTTAGCTCTACGATTGATTCAGGTTTTTCTGTAATAGCATTATTTTCATCTAGCCAAACAAGTGCATCGTAATAGCGACGAATATTATCAACATATTTAACCGCTACATCGCCACGCGCATAACCATAGCGGGTTTTACGGTAATAGCGCTTTTTAATTAACAGTGGTAAGCGTTTTTTTACATCAGCCCATTTATCAGGGCTTGCGCCTTGCTGTTCGGTAATTATACGTGCGTCATTAACGTGTCCCCAACCTACATTGTAGGCCGCTAATGCAAGCCATGTTCTATCGGGTTGCGGGATTCTGTCGGGAATACGCTTAATAAGCTTACTTAAATACTTACCGCCACCGCGAATGTTTTGCTCTGGCTCTAATCGGTTAGTAACACCCACTTGTTTTGCTGTACTGCGGGTTAACATCATAATACCGCGAACGCCTGTTGGCGATTTAGCGCGAGGATTCCACATAGATTCTTGATAACTAAGCGCTGCTAGTAAACGCCAATCAAGACTACCTGCATATTGTTCAAACCACGGTTGGTATGTTGGTAGAGTTTCTTTTATCGCTTCTATATAAGCTAGGGTATTTACATAGTTAAATTGGCGTACATGCCCAAAATATTTTTCTTCGAGTACGTAAAGTTGATTACTTTGTTTTATATCACCAAAAAAAGGTACAAGTAGAGCATATAAAGAGTCGTCTTTAGATTTGTTGAGTATCCATGCGATTGGGTCGTTATGGGTAACTGAAAAGCCAATACTTAAATTAGGGTGATACCGACGAAACAGCGACAAGGTATGTGTATCGGCAAGGGTGTAATCTATCTCACCATCAATAACTGCTTGAAGTAACTCTTCTTCGTCAAACTCTTCGCTTTCGGTCCAAGTGAGTTCAGGATTGTTTTTTTTCATTTTTTGTAAAGTAAGCGAATGACTACTTTTAGCTATAACGGTAAAGTTACCATCTAAATCATCAAAATCACGTGGGCGAACGCGCCCTTGTTTATAAACTAACTTTTGGCTAATTGTGCGATAAGTTGGGCCATAGCGATATTGCTCTGCACGGGTTTTATTGTAGGTAAGTCCTGAGGCAATTAAGTCTAAATCCCCCTTTTCAAGGCGTTCAAACATGTCAGATAAGTTAAAGAAAGGGACTATTTCAAGCTCTACACCTAAATAATCAGCAAAGGCTTGAGATAACTCATATTCAAAACCTTGCTCTCCTTGTACTGCTTGATAATAATTACTGGCACTCGCAAGCGTACCCACACGTATTTTGTTTTGCTCTTTTATTTGGGCGAGTTGAGTTGGCTGTTCTTGCATATCACATGCGCACAACAGCATAACTAAAGTAATGATTATTATTAGTTTTTCTTTGAACATTGAGTGCCCCTTAAACTCGCCAGCCACCGTTATAGCAAAACTAAGCCATCACGTCACTTTACCTTTTATTTTATTAACCAAAACAGACTATAAATACAGCTGAAAAGTTAATTTTATGAAAAGCGTAATTTTGAGTTAAATCTGAATGCTAATTGGACTATAATGCGTGCCTAAAATATCGTTCAATCCCTAACCCCGGATGAAATTATCTATGTTGATCCTTCGTGGTGCACCAGCACTTTCTGAGTTCAGAGTTAATAAAATTTTAGCGCGTTGCCAACAATCGCAACTTCCAATCACTAACGTATATGCCGAGTATACTCACTTTGCCGATTTAACATCGCCGTTGAGTAGCGCTGAGCAAACCAAGCTTGAAAAACTATTAACTTACGGTCCAACCATTGCTGAGCATACCCCAGCTGGCAAACTTGTACTTGTTACACCTCGCCCAGGTACCATCTCACCTTGGGCATCTAAAGCTACCGACATCGCCCACAACTGTGGTTTAAAGCAGGTTCACCGTGTTGAACGCGGTATTGCTTATTATGTTGAAGGTGATTTAAATGCAGAACAACTTGCACAAGTAACTGCGTTATTACACGACCGCATGACTGAAGCCACACATAATGAACTTGAAGATGCGGCTCAGCTGTTTCGTAGTGATGCACCTCGCCAAATGTCGTCTGTCGATATTTTAGGTGGTGGACGCGAAGCACTAGCAATAGCCAATGTTGAACAAGGCTTTGCGCTTGCTGATGACGAAATAGACTACTTAGTAGAAAATTTTATAAAGTTAGGCCGTAACCCTAACGACATCGAATTATTTATGTTTGCACAAGCAAACTCAGAGCATTGTCGCCATAAAATATTTAATGCTGACTGGACAATCGATGGAAAAGAGCAGCCAAAATCGCTGTTTAAAATGATTAAAAATACGTTTGAGTTAAATCCTGAAAATGTATTGTCGGCGTATAAAGATAACGCGGCAGTAATGAAAGGCTCAAAAGCGGGTCGCTTCTTCCCAAATGCGCAAGGTGAATATGCGTATCATCAAGAAGACATTGAAATACTAATGAAAGTTGAAACGCATAACCACCCAACAGCTATCGCGCCATTCTCTGGTGCGGCTACAGGCTCTGGTGGTGAGATTCGCGATGAAGGCGCAACTGGTCGAGGCTCTAAGCCAAAAGCAGGCTTAGTTGGCTTTACTGTATCAAATTTACGTATTCCAGGTTACGAGCAACCGTGGGAAAGCGATTTTGGTAAGCCGGGTCGTATTGTAAACGCACTTGATATAATGACAGAAGGTCCACTAGGTGGCGCTGCATTTAATAATGAGTTTGGTCGTCCTAACTTGTTAGGCTACTTCCGTACTTACGAAGAAAAAGTAACAAGCCATAACGGTGAAGAAGTACGTGGTTACCATAAACCAATTATGCTTGCCGGTGGTTTAGGTAATATTCGCTCTGATCATGTTCAAAAAGGTGATATTCCTGTTGGCGCTAAGTTAATTGCGCTAGGCGGACCTGCAATGAACATTGGTTTAGGCGGTGGTGCTGCATCAAGCATGGCCTCTGGTCAATCAAACGAAAATTTAGACTTTGCTTCAGTACAGCGCGAAAACCCAGAAATGGAACGTCGTTGCCAAGAAGTTATCGATAAATGTTGGCAGCTAGGCGGTGAAAACCCAATTGCATTCATCCACGATGTAGGTGCCGGTGGTTTATCTAATGCGTTTCCTGAGCTTGTTAATGATGGCGGACGTGGCGGTAAATTCCAATTACGTAGCATCCCTAACGATGAGCCAGGCATGGCACCACACGAAATTTGGTGTAATGAATCACAAGAGCGTTATGTACTCGCTGTTGGCGTAGAGGACTTTGACCGCTTTGAAGCAATTTGTAAGCGTGAACGTGCCCAGTACGCTGTTATTGGTGAAGCAACCGCTGAACCTCACTTAACGGTGTCAGACAGCCATTTTGAAAATAACCCTGTTGATTTGCCGCTGGACGTATTATTAGGTAAAGCACCTAAAATGCACCGCGATGTAACGTCAAAGCAAGTTGTTGGCAAAGCGCTTGATATCACATCAATAAATGCAGCAGATGCAGCGCAGCGCTTAATGCGTTTACCTACCATTGCAGAAAAAACATTCTTAATAACAATCGGCGATCGTTCAGTTACGGGTTTAGTAGCGCGCGATCAAATGGTCGGTCCTTGGCAAGTACCTGTTGCTAACTGTGCAGTAACTGCGGCAACGTATGATACTTACCACGGTGAAGCTATGTCACTCGGTGAGCGTACTCCTGCAGCATTACTTAATTACGGTGCATCTGCTCGTTTAGCTGTAGCGGAGTCGTTAACTAATATTGCCTGTGCAAACATCGGTAGCCTTGAAAACATTAAGTTATCGGCAAACTGGATGGCAGCAGCGGGTCACCCGGGTGAAGATGCAGGTTTATATGAAGCTGTTAAAGCCGTAGGCGAAGAGCTTTGCCCTGCGCTTGGTTTAACGATTCCAGTAGGTAAAGATTCTATGTCGATGAAAACGACATGGAAAGATGAAGGTGACTCACAAGAGAAGTCAGTAACATCGCCGCTTTCACTGGTTATAACTGCGTTTGGTCGTGTTGACGACGTACGTAAAACAGTAACACCACAACTGCGCACAGATAAAGGCGATACATCGCTTATATTAATTGATTTAGGTGCGGGTAAAAACCGCATGGGCGCATCAAGCCTTGCGCAAGTTTATAAGCAATTGGGTGATGTAACCCCTGATGTTGATAGCCCAGAGTTATTAAAAGGCTTTTATAACGCAATGCAAGCGCTTGTGGCTGATAGTAAGTTACTTGCTTATCATGACCGCTCAGACGGTGGTTTATTTACCACGGTTGCTGAAATGGCGTTTACGGGTCATACCGGTGTAACGGTTGATTTAGCAGCTTTAACAGGTTCAGACATTGAAGCGCTTTATAACGAAGAGCTAGGTGCAGTAATTCAAGTTGCAAATGCTGATTTAGATGCAGTGAATGCGGTGTTTGAACAACATGGTATAGCAGCAATTAGCCACAACATTGGCACGCTTAACAGTGACGATACGATTATATTTAACCGTGGCGAAAATACGGTACTTAATCATACGCGTACTGAGCTTCGTACTATTTGGGCTGAAACAACGTATCAAATGCAAGCACGCCGTGATAACCCTGAGTGTGCTAAGCAAGAGTTTGATGCTAAATTTGATGCAAAAGATCCAGGCTTAAACGTAAAACTTAACTTTGATTTAAACGAAGATATAGCTGCACCATACATTGCAACCGGTGCTAAACCGCAAATGGCTATTTTACGTGAGCAGGGTGTTAACTCTCATTTAGAAATGGCGGCAGCGTTTAATCGCGCAGGTTTTGCAGCCGTTGATGTGCACATGAGCGACATTTTAGAAGGTCGTTTAACACTAGAGCAATTTAAAGGTTTAGTGGCCTGTGGTGGTTTCTCATACGGTGACGTACTTGGTGCGGGTGAAGGTTGGGCTAAGTCTATTTTGTTTAACGACATGGCACGCGATCAGTTCCAAAACTTCTTCCACCGTGAAGATACTTTCAGCTTAGGTGTATGTAACGGTTGCCAAATGTTATCAACGTTAAAAGAGTTGATCCCTGGCACTGAACATTGGCCGCGCTTTGTAACTAATAAATCAGAGCGTTTTGAAGCACGCTTTAGTTTAGTAGAAATACAAGAGAATCCGTCTGTGTTCTTTAATGGAATGGCTGGCTCGCGTATGCCTATAGCGGTTTCTCATGGTGAAGGTCATGCTGAGTTTGCAAACGATGCAGCCACTAAAGCGGCGCTTGATAGCGGCACTGTAGCGGTTAAGTTTGTAGACAACTACGGTAACCCTACAACGCAGTACCCAGCTAACCCTAATGGTTCTCCAGAAGGTATTACAGGTATTACGTCAACAGATGGTCGTGCCACTGTAATGATGCCGCATCCAGAACGTGTATTCAGAAGCGTTGCCAACTCTTGGCATCCTGATGAGTGGATCGAGGATAGCCCGTGGATGCGTATGTTCCGTAACGCACGTAAAAACGTAGGTTAATTATATTTACGTTTATACAAGTTAGATTCATAATCTTACTGTAAAATTAAAAAGGCTGCATTGTGCAGCCTTTTTTGATTATACCAATCTGCTTATATATGGGGTCTATTTAACGTTAAGAAAATTACGCTAGAACTAGGCAAAAGTTTCTATATCTAGTTGTTCTAAATAAAAAACTTTTAACGACGTTATAGTGCAATTTAATTCGTTAAATTGATCAAAGATTTATGCAGGTTGGTATTAGTATAGCTAAAAGCACAAAGCATTTAAGGATAGTATGTTTAAGCGAATTGGTTTAATTGTTGGAGCTGTATTACTAAGTACCTTGCTGCTTAGTTATGTCTTTCGCTTGCCATTATTACAGTGGGTTATAGCGCCTGAGCTTAAAAAAGCAGGCATTACGTTAAGCTGTCTCGATTTTTCAATCACGTCTAGCTTAAATATTCATGCTGATAAAGTGTGTGTAAATTACCAAAATCAACAATTACAACTTACTGGTATTACTGCAAATACAAAGCGTGTAGATATTGAAAATGCAGTGCTAACAGTTAATCCACTCCCTGAAAGTGATAATGCTAATCAGCTTGCTAAAAATCTCGATTTAGCACTTCCCTTAAATCGCCCATTAATCAATATTAAACAGCTTGTAGTAAAAAGTGATGAGCTCAATAAGCAACTTAAAATAAGCATATCAGAACCCGAACTAAATAAATTTAATGTCTCAGGTGATATAAACGCGAGTGCAATTTTGACTGCTAATAAAGTAAGTGGTCAGTTTGAAATTAATGACACTTTTTTAAAGCAAGTTATAAACACTAAAAATACATTAATAGCAGATTTTAACTTTAATACCCAGCAAGCGTTTAGCTTTGACGGTATAAAGTTTGAGTTAAATGGCGATATTAGATCCCAGTTTGCTCATACGTATGAGCAGTGCAAAGTTAACGTATTAACCACTGGTAAATTGGCGACGCGTTTTAATTTAAATAGCCAAGCGTTAATATTTAATACCGATTTGCTTAATAACAAAATTAATTTAACACCAAGCTGTACTGAGTTAATTCCACCAAGTGAATATGCAGGCTTTATTAGCAAACAAGTGCCTTTAAATTGGCAACTAAAACTCCCTCAATCAATTAGCTTAGAGGCTAGTGAGTTGAGTGTACCTGTAATTAATTTGGTAAGCGTGGGCGATAAGCAATTTGATATTTTAATAACAGATACAACACTAAATATTAAATCTCCACTTGAGTACCTACATACAAATTTATCAGCTCAAATAAATACACTTGATATAAATAATATTAACGTTAATGCTCAGTTATCTGACGCTGCAATTAAAGGCGATTATGGCGTTATGCTTGAAGGCTTGCCTGAGTTTGCACCTGCAACAGCGAATGGGCTTAGCCTTAGTGGTCACTTTAATATAAGTGAGTTTATAGACTCAAAACCAATTGGGCTTATAAATGCTAAATTAACGCTTAATAGTGTAGATGCGTTTGATATAAGTGCAGTGCAATATCAAGGTGATTTAACAGCAAAAATGGATAAACAGTTAAACGCAGAGGTAGCGTTAACTCAGCAATTAAAAAGCGCAGAATATAAAGAATTTAAAGTCACAGATATAAGTAACACATTAACAGCAAATGCTAATTTAGGCGTAGGTGAGTTATTTGCTGATCTAACAGCAAAAACGAATATAAAGGCTGTTAATAGCCCTGACATAAAACTTAATAATATAAAAGTAGAGTCTACGGGCTTGCAAAGCCGTGCACTAAAAGCCACGCATCACGCATTTATAAACGATGTTGAGTTAGTTATAAATCATCATGTGTCGTCGCAAGCTCATCCGTTTGAAGTGGTTATTCCTGAACAAAGTGCGCTGTCGTTAAATGCGTTTATTAGTCAATTTGAGCCACTTGCACAGTTAACAGAGGGCGAATTTAATGGCTATATTAGTGGCGATATAAACTTACAAAATGCACTGTTCAATATAGGGATTAGTCATGTAAGTGCACTGTATAACGATTACCTTGCGAGTGATTTAAGCAGTACATTTAGCGGGGAATATAATTCAGGTCAGCTTAATGTAAAACCAACTACCTTTAATTTAAATGAGTTTAGGGCGGGTGCCGTAGTTAAAGTGATTGAAGGTCAATGGCAAGTGAGTAGTAATACCGCGCTTATAAATGATGTAAGAGGAAGTGTGTTTGGTGGCGAGTTTTCATTAGGTAGCTACACAGTAGGGAAGCCAAACCAAGTTGCTAATGTTAAGTTTGAAAATATTGATGCAAGCAAACTTGTTACACTCGACGATAAGTCGGGCATTGTATTAACGGGACGCTTGGCGGGGTCTTTACCTGTTCACTTTGATAGTGGGAAAATTGAAATAATTGACGGTAGCTTATTTAGCCAAGGAACAGGTAATTTAAAAATTACCAATAATGCCGCTTTTGATTCAGTAATGCAGCAACAGCAAGAGTTACAACCTGTGTTAGGGCTATTAACTAATTTAGATATTCAAAAACTTAATAGCAGTGTGGCACTAAAAAACGATGGTTGGTTAAAACTAGGGGTTAATTTGAAAGGCTATAATAAAGCAGAGCAGCAGCAGGTTAACTTTAATTATAACCACGAAGAAAACGTATTTACACTTTTACGTGCACTGCGTTTAAGTGACGAAATTACACAAAAAGTTGAGCAACAATACTCACAAAAAGGAAACTAATAATGAGACAGTCGTTATTGATAAAAGTACTGCTCGCGCTGAGTGCTATTAGTGCGCTAAGTGCCTGCACGCACCGTGTTGAGGTGTCTGCTAAAGAGCCCATTACTATTAATTTAAATGTAAAGGTCGATCACGAAATTCGCGTAAAAGTAGATAAAGAACTCGACAATTTATTTAGTGACGACAGTGAGTTATTTTAAGGAGCTAGAACATGAATACGAAGAAAAAATTAAACATTATTACGTTAGTTAGTGCCGTATGTATGTCGTTCTCTGCGTGGGCTATTAGCCTTGATGACGCTAAAAACCAAGGTCTAGTAGGTGAAGATAGCTCTGGTTATTTAGGGCTTGTTGTACAAAACGCAGAAGCAAAAGCCGTTGTTGATGATATAAATGCAAAGCGTAAAGCGCAGTACTTAAAGTTGGCTAAAAAGAATAACTTGTCACTTTCACAAGTAGAAGCGCTTGCTGCCGCTAAAACAATTGAAAAAACCCAAAGTGGTCATTACGTTGAAGTAAATGGTAACTGGGTTAAAAAATAAGCGTTTGTTATTGTCTTGTTTTGCACAAACCAAAATAAAACCGAGCATTTAAGCGCTCGGTTTTTTACAGCCTTCAAGTAACTGCTGCCAAAAATCAATCCCCTTACGCCTTGCTAGATTTATATTATGCTCAGGAATAGATTCAGGCTCGTTATAACTATCAAGTGCTTCGCTCATACTTGCTTCGCGGATTAAGTGCAATGTAGGAAAGGGCGCTCTATTTGTGTAGTTTGCGGCATCAGTTTCATCACTGTCAGCAAATACGTAGTCAGGATGAAAATTAGCGATTTGATACTTACCTTCAAAGCCTTGCGCGACTAAAAGTGCATTAGCTAAATCGACCAAGTCTAAAAAGTCTTCAAAGTCACTAAAGCCGTTGTCAAACATGATAAGGGTTGTTTCGCGCTCTGGTTCACGGTCAAGCTCAACACATTGCTCAAGCATATCCATTACAGCATCATCCATACTCGTTGCTGAGCTTACTATGTAATGAATACAGTTATTTTCTACTTCTTTTCGAGCAAACGGGCAAAAGTTATATTTAACAATAACAGATGACACCCATTCACGGGTTTGGCTTATAGCTATGTTGGTCACGGTTTTGGCTCTAAATATTGATTAATAATGGTAAGTGTTTTTTGTATAGCACCTTGGTTTTTAGTTACGCATTGCGCAGCTTTAATACCTAAGGTTTGGCATGCTTTTGTGTTTTGGCTAAACGTTATAAGCTGCTTTGCGAGTTCGTCGTTACTATCAACCACTACAGCACCTTTGAGCTTTGTTAGCTCGGGATAAACATGGTCAAAATTGTATGTGTGTGGACCTGTTATTACACCTACCGAAAACGCAGCGGATTCTAGTGGGTTATGCCCACCTCTGCGAATTAAGCTGCCGCCAATAAAGCTCACATTTGCAGCGCCATATAAACACTGTAACTCACCAAGCGTATCAGCAAGGAGTACTTGCTCATTATTATAGTTATTTTGGCTACGGCGGCTAAAGCTAAGTGGGCTCTGTTTTAAAAGCTCAGCTACTTTATCAAATTGCTCTGGGTGACGTGGAGCTATTATAAGTAATGCATTAGGTTGCTTTTTTAATAACTCTTGGTGAGCTGCCAATACTAATTCATGTTCTACAGGATGTGTTGAGCCTGCCACCCATACAAAGCGTTCGTCATTGATGTGTTCAGTACTGCTATTTTTATTAATACTGTAAAGCTGTTTAAGGTTGAGTACTTTGGCTAATTGCTCATCACTTGGTGTTATATCAAATTTTATAGAGCCTGTTACATGGCTTTTTGAAGTTTCGAGACCAAGCTCTATAAAACGCTCTGCATCTGCCTTGTTATGACTCGCAAGTACTGTAATTGAGCGCATAATAATATGCGTTAACTTAGCGACCTTTTGATAGCCTTGCTGCGACTTTTCAGAGAGTCTTGCATTGATGACAAGTAGCGGTATATTTTTTTTGTGACTTATCGCCATTAAATTTGGCCATAGCTCGGTTTCTAAAATACATAATGCTTGTGGCTTTATACGCTTTAAAAATCGGGCTGTCGCAAACGGAAAATCGATTGGTAAGTAGCTACACGCTACAGTATTTTTAAACTGGTTAAGTATTTGATCTCTGCCTGTTGGAGTATTACAGGTTATAAGTATATTTAAGTTTGGATGCGCTTTTTGCAAAGCTTTAATAAGTGGCGTTGCGGCAAGTACCTCACCAACAGAAGCACAATGAAAAACTAAAGGTTTAGTTTTAAGCGTAAATAAAGACTTACTGACAAACCCAAAGCGCTCTTTAAAGTGTGCACGATAGCCTTGGTTTCTTTTACCTCGTAAAATATAGAGATAAAATACAATCAGTGGGCTAATAATAATTAATGCGAATGAGTAAAAAATGCGTGCCATACTGATCTTTCTTAAAGGGAAGTGGCGTTAGTTTACCGTGAAATAGCCGTTTTCTAAACAGACTCGTTATAAAATATGGTCTGGGTTCAGTTATAACCCGATAAAATGCACACAATTAAATAAAATTATGGAATAATGGATTTAATTTTTCCCTGCTATTTCAGTTCCTAGAGGAATTTTTCATGTCAATTATCGATTCAGTGGCAACTAGCTACGTTGAAACATTAAACCGTCATCAAGCATTATTTGAAACGATGGAAGCTTATCATCAAGAATCTATGCAACTGTTAGAAGCATGCCATAGTGCATTACAAGCTGGTGGCAAGATTGTTTGGTTTGGTAACGGCGGTAGTGCAGCCGATGCGCAGCATTTAGCAGCAGAATTTGTAGTGCGTTATAAGTTAGAACGTGGTCCGCTTGCTTCAATGGCATTGACCACCGACACCTCTATTTTAACAGCGCACAGCAACGATTATCACTTTGATACGGTGTTTGAGCGCCAAGTTCAAGCGTTATGTAAGCCAGAAGATTTAGTGATTGGTTTAACCACATCAGGTACTAGTAACAATATTAATTTAGCATTGGAAGCTGCAAATAAACTAGGCGCTTTTACTGTGGCATTAACTGGACGTGATGGCGGCAAAGTAAAAGATATTGCTAAGTTACCTATTATTATAAAAAATGACGAAACAGCACGTATTCAAGAAGCTCACATGTTTATAGGTCACTGGTTATGTGAAGCCATGGATATGGTTGTTGCGGAGCAGCAGTAATGGATTTATCGTTATTAAAAAACTTATCAGCGGCACGAATATTAGTTGTTGGCGATGTAATGCTAGACCGCTATTGGTATGGTGATACAGGTCGCATTTCGCCAGAAGCGCCAGTACCAGTTGTTAAAGTAAGTAAATTTGAAGACAAAGCGGGCGGTGCAGCTAACGTTGCAAAAAATATAGCGCGGTTAGATGCAAAAGTTGGCTTATTGGGTTTAATTGGTGAGGACGAAAGCGGGCAGATTTTAGAGACCATCCTAAAAGGTGAAAAAATAAGCTCACAATTGGTCAGTGTATGTGATTTACCGACTATTTCAAAAATGCGTGTTATTAGCCGCCATCAACAACTGGTTCGTCTTGATTTAGAAGAAACGTTTACAGAGCAACACAGCCAGCTTTTATTAAACCGCTTAGAGCTTGTACTTGATGAATACGACTTTATTGTGTTCTCTGATTACAGCAAAGGATCTTTGAGTTTAATTAAAGAGATGGTAAGCCTTGCTAAGGGCGCCGGAAAAACGGTTTTAATCGACCCTAAATCGCCAGATTTACATTTATATGAAGGTGCTGATTACATTACGCCTAATTTACATGAGTTTAAGTTAGCGGGTGGTCAAACCGATTCAGAAGCAGCTTTAGCAGCAAGTGCGCGTGATTTAATAAGCAAAAATGGCATTAAAGCCATGTTACTTACGCGTTCTGAGCAAGGTATGTCGCTTATTAGTGCAGATGAAAAGTTTGATTTTGCAGCGCAAGAGCTTGAAGTAAGCGATGTAACCGGGGCCGGTGATACGGTTATAGCTACACTCGCTGTTATGCTTGGTGCTGGCATGGAACCTAAAGATGCTGTCGAAATTGCTAATTTAGCCGCAGGTATCGTTGTGAGTAAGTTTGGGGCTGCAACTGTCTCGCCAGAAGAGCTAAGCCGCAAGCTTGGTCAGTATTTACATACTACGGGTGAGCATTACCAAACACCATTTGATGATGTACTTCAGCATATTGAATTTGCAAAACAAAACGGCGAAACTATTGTATTCACTAATGGCTGTTTTGATATTTTACATGCTGGGCATGTACGTTATTTAGCGCAAGCTAAAGCACGAGGCGATAGGCTCGTTGTTGGATTAAATAATGATGAATCTATTACGCGTTTAAAAGGGCCAGAACGCCCTATTAACCCGCTAGATGAGCGTGCAATGGTACTTAGTGCACTTTCATCAGTTGATTGGGTTATTCCGTTTGGTAGCCTAGATGAAAACGACACTCCAGCTAAATTAATTGAGCAAATAAGCCCTGATATTTTAGTTAAGGGTGGCGACTACACCGTAGAGCAAATAGCCGGTGCTGAACATGTGCTGCGCCATGGCGGAAAAGTTGAAGTGCTGGAGTTCTTAGATGGATGCTCAACATCAAAAGTAATTAGTAAAATTAAACAGTAATTACTGATTTAGTTTGCTTAAAAAATACAAAAAAGGGATGAAAACACTGTTTTCATCCCTTTTTTACATTTAATACGTTACTTTATTAACAGTAACGTATTAAAAGTTATATTCGTACTTGGCAAATGCTGATGTATCGTTTTCAGCGCCGTCATTGTTAGATGCAAAAGCACCTAAAGTGACGCGGCCGCCCATAGAAAGCATTCTGTAACGCATTTCTAGCTGCTTAGAGTCAAACCCTATTTTAGTAATGGTGTTACCTAAGTCAGGATTATTTGGGTAACTATCTCGGTTATCGCTATTGTAATCAACACTGCGCAATTTTACCTGCCAATCGTCTCCATTAGATAACTGACCTAATAGGGTTAAAACAACTGACTGTGCATCGTTATCATAAGTGGAGCCAATAGTGCGACCGTGGTAACGGTAACCCGATTTGTAATCTGAATGCTCATAGTAGCAATTTTCAACTATTGATTCAGCTTGGCATGAAACACCTGTATCTATGTACTCTACATTTATTAATAAGTTTTGATCATATACACGCTGTGTTGTCTGTACACCAAATAAGTAGGCTCTATCAGCGGGTTTAAATTGTGAACTGGCATCTTCTCCAATCGTACTGGCATATACAGCATAAGGTTGGTTGAAAAGTGTATCTGACCAGCGAATATCTATGCCTGCTAATTGATTACCTATTTTTGACTCTAATTGGCTATCACAACTATCGCTTCCATCAATACAGCTTGTTTGCCCTGTAACTACATCAATAAAGTCACCAGCAGATCCTGGTTGTCCGTCTCCTGCCCATTGTGCAGACCAGCTAACGGCAATTTCTAATTGTTGTATTGGGCGTATATTTAATCTACTGCTCCAAAGTAAAGCATCAGGAATTACACGTGTAGACTCAAGTTTAGCCATTTGTGCGGTAAAGCCCCATTGACCAATCCAGCTTAGCCACGGTGTTTCAAAAGCAGTACTTTTTTCTCTGGTTACACTTAGTGCAGGTAAAGGTTTCGCATTACCAGATATAATTAAGCTGTTATCAACACCAGATCCCCAAAATTGTTCAACAGCACCGGCTCTAAAAATCCAATTGCCTAAACGATAAGCTAAGTAACTATCGTCAAGTGAAGTGTCGTTACAATCTGTTAAAGCTTGCTGATCAGTAACTATATCGTCAGCCGTTTTTCCATCGGCTAAACATTTTTTACCGTCTTTTCTATAATTTACAGCGACTTTAGCAGCAAAGTTATCGCCTAAATAAGCGTAAGCTGCTGAAAGCTCTGTTTCTTGTGTATTTGTTGCACCAAAGCTTGTTGCTACAATTGGATCTGTAGCTGCAAAAGCTAATAATTGAAGACTATGCGAGCTACTATTTTCGGATTTATATCGATGTTTAACACGTAACAATGCATCTTGTAGACTTGGTGTTAATTGCTCAAGCGGCATACTATCAACATCGCTTATAAAACTTTTCCACATAAGTGGGTAAGTGGTTACAGGAGCTAAAATAACGCCGGCATCGGCTAATTGTTGAATGTCAGCTCTTAATCCGTAGTCATCTGGTTTTACCCATGGTTCAGCGTTAATCGATACGCTCATTGCGCAAAAAAGAGAAGAAAGAAGAAAAATTCTGTTTCGCAAAGTTCAGATCCTTGTGATTTAGATTGCGGCTAAGTTTATCAACCTCAGGCGTCTATTGCAGCAAATAATAGACAAAATAGGGGGTATTTAATGTATAAAAATGTAACCTGTCTATCGTAATAACGATGTGGTTGATATACTGCGGGTTAAATAGGAAATTGAGAATGCAATGAGCAACAAACGACTTTTATTTATTCCAGTATCATCACCAGAAGGCATTGGTGAGTATATGCGCTCGTTGCTGTTAGCTCAAAGTTTACAGGATGAACTTCACGCTTCTATCGATATTCATTTTATATTAAATAAGCATGCTGCTTATGCAAAAAGCTGCCCATTCGAAACGACACTACTTGATCATTCAGCGACCAAAGAGCTGGATTATGTGTGCGATGTCATTGAAAAATTTAAGCCTAACGTTGTTATTTTTGATTGTGCCGGACGAGCAGGGCATATGAAAGCGGCTAAAAAGGTAGGCGCAAAAGTAGTCTTTATTTCTCAACATGCTAAAAAACGAGCAAAAGGCTTAAAGCTTAATAGAATCAATTTGATTGATGTACATTGGGTTGTCCAGCCAGACTATTGTATAGAGCCATTAACTTGGGCTGAAAATGCTAAGTTAGATATATTTCCTTTAGTGCGTCCACGTAATGTGGGCCCATTTGTTGCTTTTGCATCCAATGAGCAAAAGCAACAGATGTTGAGCCGATATAGTTTAGAACTAAAAAATTATTTTATAGTTAATGCAGGATCTGGCGGTCACACACTAAATGGTCAAAATTGCGCCGATATTTACTTTGAAGCTGCGTTTAAAATTGCTAAACAAACGGGTTTGAGGGGCGTTGTTGTATTTGGCCAAAATTATAGTAAAACGATCCCAAGTTCTGATAGCATTCTTTGTATCAAAAGTTTGCAAAATACTGAGTTTTTAGCATTAATGAGCCAAGCTAGAGTCGCATTGCTAAGTGGTGGTGACACCTTATTACAAGCAATTGCCGTGCACACGCCTGCTGTTGCATGTGCAATATCTAAGGATCAAAATGCACGTTTAGACCACTGTATTAATACGGGGGTTGTATTAAAAGCAAATCTTAATATTGATGACATAGTGACTAAAGTAGAGAAAGTTATAGAGGTGGCTTTTTATAATGAGACAACTAGTAAATATGCTCAGCTTGAAAATATACACAGTTATGATGTTATTACTAATGGTGTGAAAAATATGCTTGATGGATCCTCTTTATGAATATCATTATTGTAATTGATTCACTAGTAGGTGGTGGTGCTGAAAAAGTAATGCTTACTTTGGCTGAAAAAATGGCGAAACTACAGCACAACGTCACTATATTATCTCTTGCGAGCAACGCTGAGTATGACATTCCTGATATAGTTAAAGTTGATAGCCTTTTTCCTGATAGAGCATCTAAAGTAGATAGATTCTGGCAGCGAAAAAACAGTATTTTGCGATTAGAAGCGTGGTTTGAAAAAAAACAAAGCGAGATTGGCAATATTGATCTAGTGCTTTCTAACCTTGATAGAAGTAATAACTTGCTCGCGCTTAGTAATATCAAAAATGTTCACTTTGTTATTCATAACTCCGTCAATGCAGAACTTGCCCGTCAAAAAAAGTTGGGTCCATTTTCATATTTATACCTTAAAAAAAGTAAGCAAAACTTAAATGGTAAATCACTTATTTGCGTATCAAAGGGTGTTGAAAAAGAAATAACACAAGGGGATTTAATTAACCCAAGTGCAATCGCGACTATTTATAACCCGTTCGATTTTGAAAAAATAAACCAACAAGCAAATGAGAAAAATAACGACATCCCAAATGAGCCTTACTTAATTCATGTAGGAAGGCTGGCCAAACAAAAACGCCACGATATATTATTTGCAGCATTTGCAAAGCTTGATAAAAAATACAAGTTAGTCCTTTTATGTAATAAACCTGCAAAAGCGTTAAAGCTTGCACAGCAATATGGCATAGATAAACAGTTAGTAGTGCCTGGATTTCAACAAAACCCGTACAACTGGATTCAGCATGCCAAAGCTTTGGTTTTGAGCTCTGATTTTGAAGGGCTGCCAACGGTATTAATTGAGGCTTTAGCAGTGGCTACTCCGGTAGTTAGTACTAATTGTACATTTGGACCAAGCGAGATATTAACAGGCGAGCTGAGTAAATATTTAGTACCCGTTCAACAAAGTGAAGCATTAGCCAATGCCGTTAAGCAGGTGCTAGCAGATAAGCCAAATGTAGAAAACGCAGATATTTTAAAACAAGTACAGGCAGAGCAGGTTGCTCTGCAGTATTTAGCATTGGCTAATTAACTTATATTAGGTTAACTGATATTGGCGAGCGCTTTGAGGTAGTTGCTGTGCAGAGTTTGCCAGTCACTCGCTTGCCAATTGAATGGCTTGTTTCGACCTTGTTCCTTTAAAAATGAGCGCTCAAGGCGTGCCATATTACTTTGTTGCCACTGTGGGTTAGGCGCTCTTATTTCACCTCTATCAAAGTCGATAATATACACATCACCAGTATCATTAAATAAAATGTTATTAATGTTTAAATCGGCGTGATACACACCTTTTGAATGAAATAGCGCGATTGTTTTAGCAATGCGCTCCAACTCATCTTCAGTCAATGGGCGTTCGATTAATATATCGAGTACACTTTTAGCGCCCTTAACAGCCTCGGTAATAATATCACCACGGTAAATTAATCCGCTGTGGGTTACTTTAGCTGCAACAGGGGTTGGTACGTTTAAACCAAGCTCTATAAGTTTACTCATTAAACTAAACTCTTTATACACACGGGTTTGTTCAAGCCCTGGGTATAAATATTGATCGCTTAGTAATTTACCGACTAAACCGCCACGCCAATAATGCCTCAGCACGGCTGTTAATTCGTCTTGTTTAAAAAACCATGCTGTTGCTCTGCCTTTTTTAGCGCCCACAATTTTATTTTGTTGTTGCCAATAATTTGCATCAAACCAATCGAGGGTAATTTGGCTTGTGTATTTAGGGTGGCTTAATACAGTGTGGTTGCCTTGCACGTGTTGTTTAAACATAGCTCTGTGTAATTGCTAAATAATGTGTCTATATTAGCGCGTTTTAAAGCACAGGATAAGTGCTTGCAATAGCGTGATTATAATTTAAGATCGGCTTTTGTATTTAATACCTAAGGGAATGTGTGACTCAAGCTCCTAATTATTCATCTATTTGTATATTAAGACTCTCTGCCATTGGTGACGTATGTCATGGTGTGAGTGCAGTACAAGCTATTCAAAAGGCACACCCGAATGCAAAAATCACCTGGGTAATTGGCAAAATAGAAGCCATGTTACTTGCTGACTTACCGGGTGTTGAGCTGGTGGTATTTGATAAAAAGCAAGGCAAAGCAGCGCTGAAAAGCTTAAAGCAACGCTTCAAAAACCAAAAATTTGATGTGTTACTTAATATGCAAGTTGCATTAAGGGCTGGGTTTGTAGCGCGTTGTATTCCGGCAAAAGTAAAAATTGGTTTTGACTGGGCACGTTCAAAAGAATTACACAGTTTATTTATTAATAAACGAATAGAGCCACAAGCTCAGGCGCATGTGCTTGAAGGCTTTAAAGGTTTTGCAAAAGCCATTGGTGTAGCTGATTATAAACCGAGTTGGGACATGCCATATACCGAGCAAGACCAAGCGGTTGCAGATGAGTTACTAACACCAGAATACCTAACTAATAAACTATTAGTAATATCGCCCGCAGCTAGTAAAGCACAGCGTAATTGGCTCGCTGATCGTTATGCAGCATTGGCTGATTATGCAAATGAGCAAGGCTTTAAAGTTGTATTGACGGGTGGTCCAACAGAGCTTGAAATTAACCTAGCAAATAGCATTATTGAGCACAGCAACACGCCTATTTTAAACTTGGTGGGTAAAACGAAACTCAAAGAGTTGTTGTGCGTGTTAAAACGTGCCTGCTTAGTGCTTGCGCCCGATACAGGCCCAGCGCATATGGCAGTAACAGTTGGTACGCCGGTTATTGGTTTATATGCACATTCAAACCCAGCACGCACAGGTCCTTACTTATACCAAGACTACGTGGTAGAGGTTTATCATCAAAACTTGTTTAAGCAAACAAGTAAAACGGCTGAGCAAGTCTCGTGGGGGACACGCGTAAAAGGCGATGATTTAATGAGCCAAATTACAGTTGATGATGTAAAAGCGATGTTTGACCATGTTGTACAAAAAGAGTCTTTGTAATGAATGCACAACAAAAAAATAAAGCGCTTTTTTTAGACCGAGATGGCGTGGTAAATGTTGATCATGGTTATGTGTATCAAAGCGATAAATTTGAATTTATTGACGGTGTTTTTAGCACTTGTAAAACATTTTATGATGCAGGCTATAAAATCATAATCGTCACTAATCAATCTGGAATTGGTCGAGGTTATTACACCGAAGCTGATTTTTTAGCACTGACCGAGTGGATGAAAGACCAGTTTAGTGCCCACAGCATTGCAGTTACCGATGTGTATTTTTGCCCTCATCACCCTAAAAAAGCGCACCCTGAATATTTGAAAGAGTGCAGTTGCAGAAAGCCTGCGCCAGGTATGTTATTACAAGGCATACAAGAGCATAACATCGACCCTGCTTGCAGTATTATGGTGGGCGATAAACTCAGTGATATGCAGGCTGCGAAAAAAGCGGGCATCACTACACGCGTTTTAGTGCGTTCAGGGCAAAGCTTTGACGAAAGCGCTAAGCAAGAAGCTGATTTAATTATCGATTCTATAAACAGTTTACCTGCACTTTTAAATACATAAATAAACTAAACAGATTAGCCTGTAAACTGGCAGGAATTCCTTCCAGTTTAGGGCGTTTGCGACGAACTGCAAACCGTGCATTTTCCCCATTAAACTTTTACAATACCCCCCATAATAAACAGTCGCTTAAATGTGGTTGTTTACCCGTTCAAATAGATGGAGAACCTAGATGAGAGCATCTGCTTTTTTTAGCCAGTTACAACAGCAAATTGAAGACGTAAAAACCGAAGGTTTGTATAAAAACGAACGTATTATTAAGTCCCAGCAGCAAGCTCAAATTGAAGTTGCATCAGGTAAAGTAATCAACTTTTGTGCTAATAACTACTTAGGTTTAGCTAATAGCCCAGAGTTAATTGAAGCGGCGCAAAATGGTTTAAATAATCATGGTTTTGGTGTGGCTTCAGTACGTTTTATTTGTGGCACGCAAGATATCCATAAAACACTAGAGCAAAAAATCAGTGCGTTTTTAGAAACAGAGGATACTATTTTATATTCTTCATGTTTTGACGCAAATACAGGTTTGTTTGAAACTATTTTAGGCGCAGAAGACGCTATTATTTCTGATTCATTAAATCATGCATCAATTATCGACGGTGTACGTTTATGTAAAGCTAAGCGTTTTCGTTATGCAAATAACGACATGGCTGATCTTGAGAAGCAACTTATTGCAGCAGATGAAGCCGGTGCTAAAACTAAACTAATTGCTACCGATGGCGTGTTTTCTATGGACGGCGTTATTTGTAATTTAGAAGCTGTGTGCGACTTAGCCGATAAATATGATGCGCTTGTAATGGTAGATGACTCTCACGCAGTTGGCTTTGTTGGCGAAAACGGTAAGGGTACACCTGAGTACTGTAATGTATTAGACCGTGTAGATATTATTACCGGTACATTAGGCAAAGCGCTAGGCGGTGCTTCAGGTGGTTATACATCAGGTAAAAAAGAAATTGTTGAATGGTTACGTCAGCGCTCACGCCCATACTTGTTCTCAAACTCATTAGCGCCTTCAATTGTTACTGCATCAATTAAAGTACTTGAAATGCTTGAAAATGGCGGCGAGCTGCGCGCTAAACTTTGGTCAAATGCTAAATATTTCCGTGAGCAAATGGAAGCTGCTGGTTTTACGTGTGCAGGTAAAGATCATGCAATCATCCCTGTAATGCTAGGAGATGCCAAAGTAGCCTCGTTAATGGCTGATAAATTACTTGCTGAAGGCATTTACGTCACCGGTTTTTCATTCCCAGTAGTACCAAAAGGGCAAGCCCGCATTCGTACACAAATTTCAGCGGCGCATAGCATTGAACAACTCGATACAGCTATCGATGCATTTACCCGTATTGGTAAAGAAATGGGCGTTATTTAATTTTATTTTAAACCGAAGCCTCGCTTCGGTTTTTTAGTTGAGTGTGGATTATGAAAGCATTATCTAAATTAAAAGCAGAACCGGGCATTTGGATGACAGATGCACCAAAGCCAGAAGTAGGTCATAACGACTTACTGATTAAAATTCGCAAAACAGCTATTTGTGGTACCGACGTACATATTTACAAGTGGGACGAATGGGCAAGTAAAACCATTCCAACGCCTATGGTTGTTGGTCATGAATATGTTGGTGAAGTCGTTGATATGGGCCAGGAAGTTCGTGGCTTTAAAGTAGGTGACCGCGTATCGGGTGAAGGTCATATTACGTGTGGGCATTGTCGTAACTGTCGTGCAGGGCGTGTACATTTATGCCGTAATACAACGGGTGTAGGTGTAAACCGTGAAGGTGCGTTTGCCGAATATTTAGTTATTCCTGCATTTAACGCATTTAAAATTCCAGATAATATTTCTGACGAACTCGCTTCTATTTTCGACCCATTTGGTAACGCAGTTCATACCGCACTATCGTTTGACTTAGTTGGCGAAGATGTACTTATCACTGGTGCAGGCCCAATTGGTATTATGGCAGCAGCCGTTGCAAAACATGTTGGTGCTCGCCACGTTGTAATTACCGACGTAAACGAATACCGCCTAGATTTAGCACGTAAAATGGGGGCTTCACGCGCTGTAAACGTTGCCAATGAAAAGCTTGAAGATGTAATGAAAGAGCTAGGTATGACAGAGGGTTTTGATATTGGCCTTGAAATGTCAGGTGTGCCAAGCGCGTTTAATTCAATGCTTAATAATATGAACCACGGCGGTAAAATTGCCATGCTAGGTATTCCACCATCTGATATGGCAGTTGACTGGAACCAAGTTATTTTTAAAGGTTTAGTGATTAAAGGTATTTACGGTCGCGAAATGTTCGAAACGTGGTACAAAATGGCAAGTTTGATTCAATCAGGCCTAGATTTAAACCCAATCATTACACATCAATATTCTGTGGATGACTTCCAAGCTGGCTTTGATATGATGATTTCAGGTCAGTCAGGTAAAGTGATTTTAAACTGGGATTAGTTCCTCACTAAATTACAAGAAGGGCGGCTCTAGGGCCTGTTGACCTTTCAGGATTAAAATTTGTTCAATTTAGGGGCTATTTAATCGCGGCGCGAGGTTTGTGACCTAGTGGGCTAAGTAAAAACCGAGCAACAAAGAGTAAATTGCCCCTAGGCAGAACCCTTCGGGCAGCGTATGTTTGGCATTTGTGCTACGTTATCGCCTATTTATGGGGAATAACCACACTACATAGGCTCAGCCTTGCCTAAATACCAAACATACTGCTGCAAATTTAACCTCGAAAGATAAACAGGCCCTAGCCGCCTTTTTTATACTATTAATTAAAGAGACTTCAATGGCATTTAAACATATTTCTATAGCGCAAACGTTAGAGCTTTTAGATAAAGAAGACGTGGTAATTGCAGATATTCGCGATCCTAATTCGTATCAAGCCGGTCGCATTCCAGGCTCAGAAGCACTTTCTAACGGTAATATCGCACAATTTATGATGGAAAAAGAATTCGATCAGCCAATTATTATTGTCTGCTACCACGGTATGAGCTCACAAGGCGCAGCTAGCTATCTAGTTGAGCAAGGTTTTGAAGACGTTTACAGTATGGATGGCGGCTTTACAGCTTGGGAAGCGGCTTATAGCGAGAAAGTTGAGCGATGATAGAACTTGGCAGTTTAAATAACCCGCGCGCCGCACAGGGCTTTATAGATTATTTAAAAAGCCAAGGCCTAGATGCAAAGATACACTCAGCAGATGGCAGGAATGTCATTATTAGTGTGCTTGAGGAGGACTTTCATCAAGTTCAGCCGCTATGGGCTGAATTTACACAAAACCCTAATCATGAACGCTATCAACAAGCGTCTTGGGATGTAGGTAGCACTCAATCGCCGCTTAAATATCAAGGGCAATCACTTAATTTAATGGCGCGATTTAAAGCGCTAAGCTGGCTTAATCAAACAGTTAGCATATTGAGTATTGTTATTTATGTTGCTTTTTTATTAGGTGGATTTAATGAAATTTATACCGCTCTGCAATTTAACCCATCACAACCACTTAGTTGGCTAACCCCTGCGCTCGTTCACTTTAGCGCGATGCATATAGTGTTTAATTTAATTTGGTGGATGTCGCTTGGTGATAATATCGAAAAGCAATGCGGAAAACTAAGCTTAATAGGTTTGTTTTTAGTGACTGCACTGATTAGTAATTGGGCACAATATTTAATGGTTGGTCCTAATTTTGGTGGGCTAAGCGGCGTGGTGTATGGATTGCTCGGTTTTTGTTGGATTCATAGCTTTTTAAATCCGAACAAACCTGCGCTGGTTAGTACGGCTATTGTTGGTTTTATGTTGATTTGGTTAGTGCTTGGGTTTGCAGATGTATTGTTTGTAGGTATGGCTAATTGGGCGCACTTAGGTGGGTTAGTTAGCGGTATGGCTTTTGCCTACACCGCCAAAATATTTAACGCAAAACGTTAAACACTAATGATATAAATATTTAGTGAACAAGACTTCACGGATGATCTCTTGTCCTGTTTCTTCTTTTAAAAGGCTCTTAAGTTTCTCTACACACTTTGCGCGTATTTCTTCACGACCAGTGAGGGATTTTACTTTTTCTTCTGGCTCTTTAGATAAAATCTCTACTAAAGCGTCACGCAGTAATGGTGTGTGGTGTTCGACTACGGCAATATCTGAAGTATCATTAAGCATTAAATCGACAGTGACACGCACATAGCCCATTTTTTTACTTGATGCACCTATATAATTAGTGATTATATCTGGCTCAAAGCCAAAATAACCGACGGTTGATTCCGCACGTGCCGTAAAGCTTATTACGCTTACCAAGAATGTAAAAAGACCTGCGTATACTATTTTTTTCATATTTTAAGCGTTTCCTAAAACCTGTTGTAAATAGTTTATACTTAATAATAGGTAATAAACAGCGCCAAACAATTATTTATATTAGGGTATGTTGATTTTTGCGGTATGAAAAATAAATAGCGTGAAGGAAAGGCATAATTGAACTCGCTAAAAAACGATACACCGAATCCTCATACCAAGATTAATGTTTATAGGCGTCATGGAATATCTTATCAAAAGTAATGTGCTTAAGCGGTCGAATTTATAATCAGCTTGATCATAGAAAAACGCTTGAAAGCAAATTATATAATATGTGCACAGGTATTCTATGGCGAGATCTGACTTCTTATTTTAGTGCATGGAGTGCCATATGGAGTCGGTTTAGCTTATGGTCTAAAAAAGATATTTTGAACGAATTGTTTCGCATATTATCTCGCGATACTGGTATGGATTAGGTCTTTATTTATGGCAGTATTGCCATGGCTCAGCAGTTTAATTGCGGTGTAAGAATCGCAGAGAATGAATCAATCGGAAAAGTCGAGGTGGGTCTACAAAAATTCACCTTGCAGTAGATAGCAGAGAGTTACCTGTTTACTATGAATTATCCTGTGTAAATACGCAGACACCTTCCATGCAGAGTCACTCGTAGCTAATTTCCCAGTAAACAGTGCAATACCAATCTGCTTATATATGGGGTCTATTTAACGTTAAGAAAATTACGCTAGAACTAGGCAAAAATTTTTGTATCTAGTTGTTCTCGGCAATTGCTCCCTGCATTGCTCTACCTCCTGCATCCATGCAGTCGTAAATAAAAAATTTTTAACGACGTTATAGTGCAATTTAATTCGTTAAATTGATCAAAGATTTATGCAGGTTGGTATAAAGGCTACGATAGTGAAAAACTGAGAGCGTTCGTTTGTAATAACAGCGCTACACCTTTTATTCCACGTAAGTGTAACAGCTTGGTCGGTAATGAAAAGATTGACTGGTGTACGTAAAAATATAGGCACTTGGTTGGCAATGCATTTGATCGAATTAAGCAATATAGAGAAATAGCTACGAAGGTATGCCTTTGCTGTGCTTACTTATATGGGTTGTTATGTATTACAAAGATAAACCGTATGTTGATTTTTAGGTAAAGCTGCATGTGGTTATTCCCCATAAATAGGCGATAAAATAGTATAAATGCCAAATATATGCCGCCTGAAGGGTTTCGTCTGGGTTAAGTAAACCTTAATCCTGAAAGATTAAATGGCTCTAGTCTTTTTACCAGAGTAATTATTTTACAATCATCCAATCTAGAAAGACGTTTATTACTCATTTTACTTCCTCAATATTGCGTCAATGATCCCAATACAAAAATGGCTAGCTAACGCTTCCGTTTTCAAATTCACTGTAAATTACAAAATGATGACTGTGCTTCGCATCGTACAGACCTTTTCACATCTTTATTAGTTCTCAAAAAATTTAGATTTATTCAACAATAATAATAGGTTAAATAAACAGAACAAAAAAAATGAAATTAATCTCTAATTTTATTTGTGAATTTTATGTTAAGTTTTTATTTATTTTATGTTATTCACTTGTTTTAAATTGGTTGCTGGGCTAGGGTTTTATTCTTAACAGCACTTATTCACTCGACTGTTTTAATTATTGAGTCATTGCGTTCAAGTGGAAAGGTATCTTCAAATACTTATGGAGTTAATATGAAAGGATTAAAGTCTCTTTGCGTTTTAGCATTAGCGATAAGTACGCATTGCCATGCAACAGAACGTGTATCTTTATTCAACGACACGCAAAAAATTGCGCCTTCTTTACAAAAAAAACAATCCATATTTAGTAATGCTTCAGATCAAAACTATCTACTCGCGCTAAAAGTATTTGCAGCGCAATACTCAGGTCACACGCTTACATTTCACCAAAGCCAAATTAGTCAAACCAAGCAAAGCCATACAATTACCCAAAAGTACCAAAATATTCCTATTTGGAATCAAGACCTTGTTGTACTGACTGACGAGAGTGGTGTAGTTGAACAAGTTTATGGCGATCTCATTGTTAATGTTGCTAAAGATATATCAACTCTAACTCCCGCGTCAGAAGAACAGCTAAGCGTAGCTCTAGATTCAATAATTTCTCAGTTTAATAATGAACGCCCCAGAGTGTATAGACGTAAATCAGCAGAGGAAGTCATTTATATAGATACTCAAGGAAAAGCAAGGCACGCTGCTAAAATTGCCTTTTTCACCGATTTCGAGTCAGGGCCCTTTAAACCACAAAGAATTATCTCTTTTATAGACTTAACGACAAATGAACTCATCAGCCAATCCGATGTATTACAGCGGATCGTTTATGAGGGAGGAAGCGGCCCATCAGGCAATGACAAGGTTTCACGTCCAGATTATAAGCAAGTAGATTATGTTTCTTATCCACCAAAGACTTTTGTTGTTGCAATGGAAACTGACAATCAGCAAACCACCTGTTTATTCGATGCAAAAAACGTTGAGACTAGAAACTATAATCACGGCACAGCGCAAGTTAATAACCCTTATAGCTACAACTGCTCAGATTCAACTCGTAACAATTATAAAGAATATCACGGTGCTCGCTCTGCCTTGAATGATGCCCATCATCATGGACAAACAGCGAATTTAATGTTTGAAGCTTACCTTGGGCATAAGCCTTACTTTAATAAAAAGATAACTCAAAATGTCCATTATGGTCTTAATATGGATCAGGCATTTTACGAAAACGGCGAGGTATATTTTGGTGATGGTGACTACCTCTTCTATCCTATGGTTTCCTTAGATGTAGTTGCGCATGAAATCGCTCATGGTTTTACTGAGGAATTTGGCTCAAATACGCCAAAGTCAATGCTGACAGGACAGGCTCGTGCTATTAATGAAGCGTTTTCTGATATGGCGGGTGAAGCAGCTAAATATTTTTACTTGGGAACCAATGATTGGAAAAGCAATCACGAAACATTTCGCCTCGATGATGCACTGCGTTATTTCAAAACACCTACACTCGATGGAAATTCAATTGATCATGTTGATGACTATGATGACTCAGTAACTTCTCATCATGGCGCAGGGGTATTTAACAAAGCTTTTTACTACCTCACTACAACTGATTTAGATAATGAATCCTCACCTTGGAATACAAAATATTCCTTTATCCTGTTTGCTAACGCAAATAAAAACTGCTGGACCAGCAATAGTAATTATCTTACTGGCGCAGATTGTGTAATGCGACAAACCCACACGGTACGTGATCAGTTGACTCAAGATGGGATTAAAAAGCAAGATGGTAGCCAATGGCAAACCATTGAATTACAAAACCATGTACGTAAGGCGTTTGCGCAAGTAGGTATTGGCCTGAAAGTTGACCATGGGCTCGAAAGCGAACTTGGTTATGACCGCCAATTTTTGGTCTTTGATTTTAAAAATTTGACCCGTAAAGATGGTCAGCAAGTTACGGCTGCCAACAGCGAGGGCTGGCAATGGCAGTGGAATTTTGGTGATGGCAGTTTGCAAAGTAGCGTCTTTGAGCCTAAACATAACTTTGCTATTGCAGGCGAATACAACATTGAACTTACGGCTATCGACCCTTCTGGTCAATCAGATACTTTCATGTTGCCTATTGACGTTTTTGACGACTATTGTCTAGCGCAAGGCATTAATCATAGTAAGTATTACTTATCGTCAGTTTCGTTAAATAACTACAAAAATGACTCTACTTCAAGCAATTACAGTGACTACTCATATAATATCGTCGACGTGGAGGACGGTAAAGCACTCAATGTAACGCTAACCGCAGCACCACATCCAGATACTCAAGACAAAACAAAGAACTTTTATGTCTGGTTAGACAAAGACAATGATGGTTTATTCCACAAGACTGAAGAGCTCGTGCTCTATGGAAGCACTAAGACGCAATTGACTGGCGAGATATCATTGAGTGGCGAGTTAAACCAAACTTACCGCATTCGTACTATGGTGTCATTTGGTTTAGTGAAATCAGCGTGTGGGGATATGTCTTGGGGTGAAGTTGAAGATTACACCGTTAAACTAATCGAAAACAATGACCCTGCTGATTTGAGAATTACCGCTAACCAAGGCGTTAATCAAATGAGTTTTGATAACAGCACGGTAGATGCGCGTGTTAAGCGTTGGCAGTGGAAATTTGGCGACGGCACCACTAGTAGCGAAAAATCTCCTGTTTATAGATATGCGCAGTCTGGAAACTATGAGGTAGAACTAAAAGCGTATGATAGATTCAGCAAAGAGATAGGAAGTTGGAACAAACAAGTTCAGTTTGATACGACAATCACAGCAAAATTTATACCACGAAGATCTGGTAACACTATTTCTGTAAATACAGATCAAAGTATTATGCCCCAAAACAGTACGATACAGTGGCAATTTGGTGATGGCGATAACTCTTCGGTTAGAGATACTCAGCACACTTACCAAGCCGATGGTGAGTACACTATTACACTCACAATTGAACATGTCGATGGTACGCAATCGGCCAGTGAAACGGTAAAAATTGGCGAGAGCAATTTTACTCCTGAAGTGAGCTATACGGTAAACGAACAAGCAGATGGTACGTTTAAGGTAAGCTTTAATAACACTACCACAAAACCTGAAAATGCAGCTTGGGATCCCGATGTTACTCTAGTTTGGGATTTTGGAGACGGCACAACACTTACACAAAACAGTAATTTTGGCCAAGACACAGAGCATACATATCAAGTCGCTGGAACCTATACCGCTAGCTTAACTATTAGTTACGACAAACCTTTGTTGAAATATTGGAGTAGCCGAGTTACTGGCACCAAAAATATGCTGCTAGAGCTTAAATCAGCACAATCTGTTGAATATTGCACGGCGGTGGATCTCACCGACTATGAACACATTAGTAAAGTGACTTTCAATCAAGATGGTCCGTTTAGCAATGCGCAGCAATCTGGCGTTGTTAACCCGAATAATCCAATCAAACTATATGCCACACAGAGTAATACCTATCGTATTGAAGCCGGTTATGCAGGCAGTGAAACATTCGCTGAGAATTACCATGTCTGGATTGATTTAAATAGTGATGGCCAATTTGGTAATGGTGACTGGAGAAACGACAAATCAGAGCTTTTAATAATGGACTTCGATCAGACTAACCAAGACTACGGTAAAGGTTATGTTGAAGGGGAATTTAGCATTTTAAGCAATAAGTTGTCACAGCCTATCACGACGACTCGTATGAGAATTTTGCAGTATTACGGATTTAGTAGAGTAAATAGTATTAATCCTTGCTCTGACTATAGCAGTGCCGCAACCTCGGGGAGCGGAGAAATTGAAGACTACCTTGTCGAAATCTATAAAAATTAAGGAAAATAACATGAAAAAACTAAATAAAAAGGTGCTCATGCCGCTTGCAATCGCTTTAGCAATCAGTAACGCGGTAGCTGCTAGCAACTATATTAATGAACAACAAGTTACCACCGCGTCAAAACAGAAGTCTGGGCCTGCAGCAACGAAGGGCACAGCGGTAACACAGCCGGATCAATTTGGGATCCGCAAGCTAGATATGTCAAATCCACAGCACTATCAATTGGCAAAGTCACGATTGATAAAAGCAAATCGTATTGAGAGTGATTATCCGCAACTACATAAAACGCTAGATGTAGCTAAAGGACAGCATTTATCAGCAAAAATGAACATGACAACGTCTGAAGTGCCACCGGTTAGTGAAGCTGAAGTCGATATCATCAAAGAAGCGCATTTCTTCTTGGATATGAACTTAGCCATTTCATCAGATACAAATGAGCCATATATTATTGTACGTGCAAAAAGCTCACGTTTTGGCGGTACAAAAGCGACTTACATCGACTTATTATTAGAAGATGCAAACGGCAATCAGCTTGCTCCTTTGGGCTCTACATTTAATGTGTTGTATGGCAAAGACACGCTTGCAACTTCGACTATTTCACTGAAATCATTGAAGGCAAACTTCCCAAATTTAGATACCATTTATGCCAGTTCATATGTGGAACTTGAGCAAGAAGATGGCACCATCAGTACAACGATGAAGTATACTGAATACCCCTTCTCATGGGAGCATTTTGAAGCACTTTATGGCTCTGCTTCACCAGCTGCAAAGGGCGACGCTCCAGTATCTGCACTTAACGTTGGGATCAGTTCATCATTGGACACACGTCCAAAATACAATGCAACTGCACCTATCGATAAAAACAATGATGCTGTTATTAAAATCTGTCTAAACCGTAGTCATGCAGACTGTGACTACGCAGCAGATCAAATTGGAGATCCTAACGAGATTACGGATGTAAACATCCCATTCAACGGTGAATTACGCATTCCTCACGAGATCACTGATATTTATCCAACTATAGGTGATTTACCAAACGGTATAGATGAGCCAACAAATATCTATTTACAAGAAGGTATCTATGGTGGCGCGACAAAGCAAAGCTACAAAGGACTCGAAAATGCAGTTAAACAATTTTCTGACTATTTAGAATTTGAAGTTGATAGTGCAAACCAAGAGTCGATCATCCGCTGGAACATCCCGCGTTCAGAAGGTCGTTTTGGCAATGCCAAACTTTTCTCGAATATCGCCCAAGCAAACTGGTATATGACATTTGCTGTTAAAGGTTATCCGTACTTTAAAAAGGGACGTGGTGGCGCGAATGCATTCCAAGTATCGTTAACGTCAGAGACATCAGCGCGTTTTGGTAACTTTTATAGTGAAGTGTTGCCTATGATGAAGCTTGGTTACAGTTGTTTAGCAACCGGCACAATGATCACTATGGCCGATGGCAAGCAACGCGCTATTGAAGATATTGCGAAAGGCGATTTGGTGTTAGGTGCACTAGCTTCGAATACTCAAGTTAAAGAACCTATGCAAGTTGTTGATGTGTCAGTAGGAATTGAAGCGATTAAGATGTATCGCATAAAAGGCGCTGATGGCTCTGATATCTTAACAACTGAAACCCACCCAATTTCTACCTCTAATAAAGGTCTTATTTGGGCGAAAGAACTGCAAATAGGTGATCGTATTCTTACGGAAACAGGTTCCGTGCTTGTTACTAATGTAACAAAAGAGAAGTACAAAGACAAAATCTACAATTTGAAACTGGCGCCTACAGAAAATTCGAAATTCGCTGAGTCTCGTAATTTTGCAATGTTTGCAAACGGCATGGCGGTAGGGGATTTGGCTACTCAAGACGAATTGAACTACAAAGATCAGAATATTCGCATGTCAGAAGAAGAGATTCTTCAACGCCTTCCTGAAAAGTGGAAAACTGACTATATCAACAGTTTGGATTAATCAGGCCACTAGGCCTTTCTATTCGAAAGGCCATACTTCTCTGTAAGGAATTAAATATGAAATTTACATATTCTCCATTGGCACGTGCCATGGGGGTAGCGGTTTTTTTTGCCTGTAGTTTTTCAACCGCAGCTGAGCAAATAGGCAATTTTAACTTTGCTACTCAAGCAAGTAACTCTGACTTAGATTCAGTCACGCTAGGTACCGCTTACCACAGTGAAAAAGAAGGTTTTTATGCACTGCAAAGTGTACTTGGTCAAGTAGATGAAACCTATGGTAATACTGAAATGGATTTTGTTGTCGGTGTTGACATGAGTTATAGCCAACTATCGAGTATGCTTGATGGTAACTTAGGAGCGGCCCTTGATGTTCCCGTAATAAAAGTGGGGGTTGGCGCAAGCTACGCAAAACAAAATACTGCAGATAACTACACCGGTACTTACACACTATTTCTCTCCTTAAAGCCAAAAAAACGGCTGTTAGTTGCAGATCCTCAAACAGGGTTTAAACCTACACAAGCCGCGCTTGATTTGGCCAATGCTAATCCAGGAGACAAATTCAATAATATTGGTAATGAGTTCGTGTCAGCGATTGAATATGGATCTCAAGTGATGATCAACCTCAAGTTCCAATATAAAAATGACGAAGACAAAGTAAAATGGGGGGGACAGCTTGGTGTCGATTGGGCTGGTAAAGTCAATGTCAGTGGTAAATTGCAAAAAGTAGACGAAGACGTGAAACGTAATATCAAAATTACGGTTTCAGCATTACAGTTTGGTGGCGACCCGATAGAGCTTTTGAAGGTGATCCCAAATCAACTCGTCAACTGTACGATGGAAAACCCGACACCATGCTTTGATGTTTTTAAAAACAGCATCGATTACATCAAAACCAACTACGTTGCTCAGTTTGATACCTTGGATAAATATAACGTCGGTAGAGTATTGACACAAAGTTACACCGATTCAGGGCCAAGTCTATCTCCTTTAGTACCTGATGATGTGTACCCAGCTAAAAGCATCTTGACTAAATTGGCGCTCAAAAACATGAGTGATGATTGGGTGCAGGCAATTCTCGATAATCGTCGTGCGGATAACGTACTCAATTACTACGCCAGTGAGTTGAATAACTCACATCGAACTGCATTAGAAACCATTCGCGATAATTCACTCTTTAACTCTTTTATTTTGGCGGACGCCGTTGATTTTTGTAAGCGTAATCCAATAGGTAATTATTGCCGTGATAGAGAGCTACAGACTCGTGGCCGCGTTCATCAATATGACCGTAAATGGCTAGAATTATAAGGAATAAGACTATGTTAAAAGTCATGCTAACCAGCACATTAATTACCTCGTTTGCTGCCATAATAGTGCCATCAGTACAAGCGAATACGACTTTATTTGAATCTCGAGATTTACTCACACCACAGCAAGCGTTAGGTCGCTTTCAATGGTTGGAAAAGTGCTATTCAGGATTATTGGTTGAGGTCTCTGATAATATTTTCGACCCCACAACCCCCATTCCAAACGATGAGAAAATAGCGGATCTTAAAAAAGTGATGTTATACGAAAATAATACCCTTAGGGGAGATGCTAAATACCTCACCTTTGGTGACGAAGATAATGCGAATCCTAAGAACTGGTTTGCGGGTAAATTACCAACTACCTCTTGTTTTCAGATCCCGTCTGACTATCGGATCAGTGCTGTTATGGTCACCCCTACAATGCCAAACTATTGTACGACAAAGTCTCGTGAGCGAACCTACGAATTCATCCAATCGGTGAAGTTTTCCAATATTGAGAACACCAGCAGCAACACCTTTTACAGTAACTATGTTGGCGATACCGCGAAAATATATGCAGATAAAAGCTACCAGTTAACATTAACCCCAGGATTTAGTAGTGCAGAAGCATACCCTGAAACTTGGCATGTGTTTATTGATTGGAACCAAGACGGTGATTTCAACGATACAAAAGAAACCTTGTTTGCTGGTGTTTCTGAGCAAGCAACTCAGGTCGAAATTACCCCACCAACAGGTGCAAAAAAGGGCATGACGAAAATGCGCGTTACCATGGATTACTTGGGTGGCAGCAATGATGCATGTAAAGAAGTAGATTCCGGAGAGGTAGAAGATTACCTCCTTTACGTGAAGTAATAGGTGGCAACATGAACTTATACAAACAGACTATCGCGGCACTTATTGCCTGCACTACACCTTTCGCATTCGCAGATTCAAATTTTGTGAATGAAGCACAGCTAATGCAAAAAGCACTCAATGTGAATACCTTCCAAAGTGAAATACCTGGATTGGTGAACGATCACATTGTGTTGGGTACAGCCTATAACAGCGATCAAAAACGCTTTTTGAATGTTCAAACTGTCGCAGGTGAAACCATTGAAACCCTTGGTAATACTCGTGTGCAATTTGAGTTAGTAAATAATGGCAGCTACGACGCAGTTCTTCGTCAGCTAAATGGTAATGTTGATGTAGATGTTGGCTTTCCTGTTATTCGTATTAAAGCGGGTGGTCATTTAGCCAAGGAAATGTCCTCTACTGAGTTTTCGAATACTTATACCTTCCAAGCATCGTTGACACCCAAAAAACGTGTTCTTATGCCAACAGATGCCAATATTGGTTATACATTGACACCTTCAGGTAATACGCTAGCAAATGAGTATCAAAGTAAACTAATGAGCATGGCTGGTGATGCCTTTATTAGTGAGATTGAATACGGTGCTCAGTTACTTATTAACATGAAAATTGAGTACTTAAGTGAGCAGCACAAAAGTGAAATTGGCGGTTATTTAGGCGTTAGCTATGGCGCAGGAAATATTGGTATTAGCGTCGATGGTAAGCTTAATTATATTGACGAAGATCTTAAGAAAAGTGTGCGTATCACCGTCAGAGCATTGCAAAAAGGGGGGGATCCTAAGCAGCTGCTAAGTATAATTCCTAACAATATTATCACTTGTTCACTTGATAACTATGAGCCTTGCTTTACCTTATTTGAGCAAGCGGTGAACTATGCGAAGAACGACTTTGGCAATCAGTTTAATGCACTCTCTGATTATAATGTTGTGCGTTACAAAGCAACTCCTTACGAGATCAGTTCACAGGATTTACGTCGCTTAGACTCCGGTAATAAAGATATTCGCTTTGAAACTACCTACCGTACTTTATGGCTTGAAGATCAATTCAAAAAGTCGGTTAATCATGAGCACCGTGCTCGTGGTGTGCTTGCACAATACGCTAGCTGGATGACTGATGTACAGCGTCAAAAAGCAGAAAGTGTGCAGGAAGCCGCTTACAATAACGCTTGGATTTATGAGCAATATGCCCGAGTTTGTCGCGATAACCCTTACGGGGCAGCATGTTCAGATGCATGGAATGATTACCTCAACACCTGTGGTGGTAGCGGTGTCGGCTGCATACAAAGCTACACGCTTGCTGATCTGAATATACCAGCGGATAACATGAGCCAATATTTCAAATGCGAAAATGCTCGAGAGGCAACCGCGAACTTTGGTATTGAAGAAAACCATGTATCGCTTGGGTTTAGGCAATTAGGTTGGGCACCATCATTCGTTGATGCTAATGACCCCGCTGTGGGTGTGATGGCATGGCTACCATGTAAATCAGCCCTTCCAACCTATGGAGCTGCTTTTGAAAATTAGCGAGTAATAAAAAATGCTAAGATTCAATTAGTAAAATTGGGACGTGGTAAGTAATAAACAATCGAATATTGAGTTATTGCTTCCTCGCCCTTTGCCTCTGCAAACCATTTACAGGAATTTATGTATGCACTTAATAACCATATTAATAGTGCTCTGTGGCCTGTTAAGCTTTTACGCAAATGGACATACCTATTACTCTTTAAATACCGAACAAGAACAGCTTGGACACGGGTTTGAGCAGAAATTAGGCATACCGCTTGAACCATGCCTCGATGGTCAGTGGCAATTTCAAGGCGGTAGTATGGGCGATTTGGCTTATCGTGGCGACTTTGACTCAGATACCATGATCAATACCATCACAGGCAGCGTAAAGGCTGGTATCAACTTGGTTATTTTTGGAGGTTCAGCCAAATTTTCCATGCGCAGGAAAGTAACAAAAAATAGAAATTCTGCCGCCTCGGCAGTAGAATTAACCTATGAAAAAGGAAGTTATAACTTTGAAAATAGAACGACTAAAATGGCTATTCAAGGGCTACTAAATACAGATCCAAATCAAGTAAGAAGCCGCTGTGGTGACAGCTTTATCCACAATATCAAACTCGGCTCGCGTATCTATGTAACAGCCAAACTCCATTTTAAAGATCGCGCTAAATACGAATGGTTTCAGACTAAAATCAAAGTGAAGTTTCTTTTTTTTAGTAAGACTTTTACTAAAACTAAAGTATTTCAAGAAGCTACCAAAGATGCTGTATATACTATTCAGGTGAACACCGATGGTGGTATGACGCCAGAACTAGCAGGGCTAAGTAAAAATGGCACTATGCATTGTAAAACCGATAATCTAACTCCTTGTATAACGTATGCCGATAATTTGTTTAGCTATTTATTTGATGGTGGTAACTATGTTGATGATCTTAAAGACGAACATTTAAATATTTTAAAGTATGAAGTCGAAAGTTACGAGGATTCTGGCCATTATGACTTAGCCTATGCTGGTCAAGCTGCAATATCTGAGCGCTATATTGCGCTGTCCGCAAGGCTCAGAAGCTATCAAGATTTAGTTTATGACGAGATAGAGAGGTTGAGTGCGTTTAAAGCGGTATCTGAAGAGCCGCTTGAAATCGAGCAACTAGCAGCGCGTATTACTGCACGTAATACTCAACGTATCGGACTTGAGCAAGCTGGCGAGTATTGTGCAATTTTGCCCGGAACAACTCTTTGCGAAAGCCGTATTGAATCTGCGATAGCGAACGTTGACTAGTTGAACAAATATTTGGAAGAATATCTGCGATACTGCACGCTCTTAACTCGATGTCTAGCCACATTAGTTAGATTGTTCTTTAACTAATGGGGTTATTTAACTAATGGGGTTATTTAACCTGAACTTTGGATGAAAAACAGGCTAATTGAAACCTCAAGTTACTTACACACTACAGTCTATAATTTAGCCTAATAAATTGAAAAAATAGCGTATTTGTTCTAGAGTGTAAACTTAATGATAAAAAGCTAAAGTCAACTCATATTTCATTGATTTATAATGTCTTTTTATATGCCCATCGACTAAGGATAGCCAATGACTTTTTTTAAATCACTTTTATTGCCGACAAATCTCATCCAATTAAATCTTATTCGATTTAAACAATTCACCTCTATATTTATTACTTTATTCCTCGTTTCGTGTGGGGGCGGCAGCTCTGGCTCTCCTGAGATAAAACTACCGCCAATTGAAGAACCGCTAAACTCTGTTACTGAAGTACCAACAAATCAAATATTACATGCGTTTTTTCGTGATCAAGATAGTTCTATTGGCAAACTATCTGGCAGCGTAACTATTGTCGCGCCTGAAGTTATTGATAGTGACCCCGCTAGAGTTGAGTCTGTATGGGCTTATTGGGTAGATGAGCAAGGAAATAAACAGGGTGATGCTTGGTTAAAAACTATGAAAAAATCGGTTTACGATCTTAATATTCCAGAGGATACAAGTATACCTGAAAATACCAATGCGTTACTTCTTTTGCCGGTAAACACCATTGGACAGGCCACGAAAGGTACCCTTATTCCCTTTCATGATTTCATCGGTAATGCTGAATTATCGGGGCCTGGTGGAAATAAAGTTCACACTTGGGATTATGGCGTTGGTCGCAAGAAAATTTCAATTCAACGCACAGAAGAGCAAGGTGGATTATGTATTTTTGATAATGGTTTAGTTAGTATTACGCATATGAATAATACTAAGGATGAAGTTGGGGAGAGTTATAATCGTAACGAACTCCCTAACGATATTAATGAGAATGCCTTCCCTCCTTATTCCTTTTTATGTGGTACGCAGCCAACACATTCCGAAGATATGATTTCTGATGAGACTGGGGTTTGGACGTATTCAACGCTAAATGACGCCATGTTTTACGGCACACTAGTTTACAATAGCTTTGTTAAATACCTAGGGGAGCCGCCACTGGAGGACAAAATTAGAATCCGTGTCCACTATGGTCAACAATATGAACAAAGCGCCTTTTGGGATGGCGCATATGCCAACTTTGGTGATGCGTATCCATTATTTTACTCTATGGCTTCACTTGACATCATTGCGCACGAAGTAGGCCATGGAGTTTTAAATAGAATATCTGATTTAAATCGATTCGATCATGAAATTAGTACTGATGCTCGTACCTTGCATGAAGCCTTTGGCGATATCTCAGGTGTAATGGCAAAATACGAGTTTACGGGACATTCAGATAATTGGATTCACGGCCAAGAGAATGGCGGCTTTATTCGTCATCTCGATCAGATAAAAACTGAAAATGGTGCAATTGATAGCTTTCTTGATTATGAAGAGGCTGGTGATAATTTCTATTTACGCATTGGTATGATCACCTACCCATTTTATTTACTATCAAATCAATGGGGAATAGAGGCTACCTATAAAGTGTATTTAAATTCAGCGAAGGTCTGTTGGAGTGCGTTGACCACACTAACTGAAGCTGCTGAATGTATTAAACAGCAAGCAGGTGTAGCTGGCTTATCTGAAGAAGATGTTGTTGAAGCTTTTAAGGTGGTAAAAATAAAACTTTTTGACCAAGGCGTGCTTAGCTATTTTAATGCAGAGAAAATTAAATTACGCACTCAGTTTACCGATGATAGCCGCTCAACGAGTCAAGTAGTTCAATGGTTATGGGATTTTGGAGACGGCCAAACTTCAACAGAAGCAAGCCCCGAGCATATCTTCGCAGAATCTGGAAGCTACCCAGTTAAGTTGACAGTAACTGATCAATCCGATGATCAGGATACCTTTGAACGGCTTATTCAGGTAACAGATGAGTATTGTTCAATAAACTCAGCTCGCGTCGATAAGCATATCACTCATGTTTTAATTGGTGATAACAACATTAATTATAGTTCAACAGCATGGGACTATACCCAAATGCCTATAGAGCTAATAGATCCCAGCAATACTATCATTAATATTCAAGGAGATACTGAAGTAACAGAGCGATCTACCTCATGGAAAGTCTGGATTGACCTCAACGATAATGGAATTTATGGCGATGAGGTTAATGAGCTTGTCGTAGATGAATTTGTCGAAGAGGGGCAACCTTATGGCCTTAATACTATACTCGATTTATCAACGCTGCCAAGGAGCCGTCAGGCTAAATTTATGAGAATTATTGGCGACTATGCCGTTTTTGGTCCTTGTTCTTCGAGTATAGGGGAAGCACTAGATTTACGTGTGAGTTGGCAGTAAATTCGGTTAATACACCCTATTGAGTCGAGCTATTTATACTAGAGCGCGCTGAACTTTGAGGTATGAAAATAAATAGCATGAAAGAAAGGCATAATTGAACTCGCTAGAAAACGATACACCTAATCTTAATACCAAGATTAATGTTCACAGGCGTCATGGATATCTTATCAAAAGTAATGTGCTTAAGTGGTCTAATTTATAATCAGTTTGATCATAGAAAAACGCTTGAAAGCATTATAATCTGTGCACAGATATTCCATGGCGAGATCTGACTTCTTACTTTGGTGCATGGAGTGCCATATGGAGGCGGTTTAACTTATGGACTAAAAAAGATATTTTGAACGAATTGTTTCGCTTATTATCTCGCGCTGCGATTAAATCCTCCCTAAGTCGAACCATTTTCCATCTTGCAAGGTCAACACGCCCTCGTTATTTACGATAATGAATGATCACTTTTTCAAATGCTTTGGCAATGTTATTATCGCGTTGGATTTTATTTAATAGAGTTATCGTGATTACTTTCCCTATTTCGTTATTAGTCAATTGGCAATGCACATCACAAGTAAGTGATTTATCATCCTCTGAACGTGAGTGGCTTTTTGAGCCACATTCCTTAACAGTTAAATTAAAAAGCAGGGCGCAAGTATTTAGCGTAAAAGTGCTCAGTGAAAAAATTTTTGATTTAACACTTGAGCAAAAAGCATTGCTTGGCTGCGAAGCCTCAACGGCATTAAACCGAGAAGTACTTTTATTGTGCGATAATATTCCCATGGTATATGCACAAAGCTGGCTGCCAGATAATCAATTATCAAATCAACCAAAAAACCCTCTGCATAATATGGGGGATCGCCCATTAGGCGATGTTATTTTTCAAAATCCAGAGCTCGTGCGCAAAGAGATAGAAGTCGCTCGTTTTGATACAGAGCACCCGATACAGCAATTAGCATTACAACTAAACTTACCAATACAAAAGTTGTTAGGCCGACGTAGCGTATTTTCGCTTAAAGATTACAATTTTTTGGTCTGTGAAGTGTTTTTACCTGGAGCGTACCTTTACTCATGAAGCTAGCAACCTTAAAGTCACAGCATCTCCCTTACTACATACAACTTATGCGTGTAGATAAACCAATTGGTACACTATTGTTACTTTGGCCAACCTATTGGGCTTTATGGCTTGCTAATGATGGAATGCCTAGCTTAGTCAACTTTGTTGTATTTACGCTTGGTGTTATTGTCATGCGAAGTGCAGGTTGCGTAATAAATGATTTTGCTGATAGAGAGATAGATGGCTCAGTAAAGCGGACCGCCCAGCGTCCATTGGCTTCGGGGCTGGTTAGCAGTGGTGAAGCACTTAGTTTGTTTTTACTATTAATAGTCATAGCATTTATTTTAGTGTTGATACTCAGTTTTAATACTATTTTACTTTCTTTTGGGGCGTTAGCATTAGCCTTTTGTTATCCGTTTATGAAGCGCTACACACAGTTACCTCAAGTTGTACTCGGGGCAGCATTTGGCTGGGCAATACCGATGGCTTATATGGCCTCGATAAATGCACTTCCTTTACAGGCTTGGTTATTATTTATTGCTAATATTTGCTGGACGGTAGCCTACGACACAATGTATGCAATGGTAGACAGAGATGATGATTTAAAAATAGGCGTTAAATCGACGGCTATTTTGTTTGGTGAATACGATCGTCACATCATTTTTTTCCTTAATATGATCTTTGTAGTTATAGTGGCTTTTATAGGTTTTATTAATGAACTATCAACTGCATTTGGAGTTGGATTAAGTGTCGCTGCTGGTTTGTTGTTTTATCAGCAAACACTTATCCACAAACGTGAGCGCGGGGCATGTTTTAAAGCATTTTTAAATAATCACTATGTTGGATTAGCTATTTTTATAGGTTTATTGTTTTCGTATCCAATGGCTATTTAGTTTGAGTCATTTTTAGCGAGGCGGATCAATAATGCCGCTGATAGATGCGTTTTTTCTAAACCACCCAGCAATTGAATAACGATTATCTATGGCTGGCAATACCTCATGTACAAAACGCTCACTTTCAAATAAAACCAATGTACCGGCTTGAGGTTTTATTATTATTTCAATTTCTTTGCTTTTGGTTTTGTAGACAACAAGCTCACCACCTTGTGCTGGAGTATTTAGGTAAAGCACACTGGTAAAAACTCTGTTTGAGCGGCCTTTAAAAGCATCAACGTGTTTTTTATAAAAATCACCTTCAGTATATTTTGCATAGTGGCATTCATAGTCAAATAAGCCCATGAAAAAAGTACGGTTAAGCGTTGTACGAATACTTTCCATAGTCGCTTGATAAGTTAATTGCGCTTGTGAGGTACCATCAAACCAAAAGGTCTTATCTTTGCGGATAGTATCGTCAATTTGTAAATTATTTAAACGGCCAATACCAGCGAGGCTAAATTGAGGATTTATACGATAACAGTCAGCCATTAAATCAATAATAAGCTCTTCATTTATAGCATTAGGTATAACAGTGTAGCCAAGCTCTTCGATATCATTTAAATAAGTATCGTCGGCTGAAAAGTTAATCATTCAAGTGGGTCATTTTTTGAAGGTGCGACAGTGTAGCTCAAAAGAAGTTAAAAGCTATCACTTTGTGTCGCACTTATCTCAAGACAAAACGAGGTTAGTTGATTGTCGTTGCGGCTTTTTTAATGAGAGATAACAGTTGATCTATATGTTCATTAACAGCTGTCTGTTTGTTTGTTTGTACGACTAACTGTTCGTGGCTTAAACTCTTATTTGTTTTTAGCTGAATTAACTCAGAGTGCTCTGCTACAGCATTCGTATGCTCTATGCTAGCAATAGCAAAGTGGTCTGACTTTTCTAAACCAGCTATGACCTGTTCAATACTACCCACTTTAATGCTTGATGACTTATTTAAAGAGTCAATTGCTTCATTTAGCATTGTTTGAACTTGTTTTGATTGCGAAAAGCAACCATACATCGGGAAGCTATCAAGGTCGTGCTTACTAATGTCATTTTTTTGAGCTAATGGGTGATTTTTAGATACGAATAAAATGAGTTGATCTGGTAAATGTATATCACTGCCAATACTATTAATCGCTTGTGAATATACGCTAATATCAATTTCACCTAGTTGAAGCTTTCGGCTCAGTTCGTGTTCTTCTTGCAGTTGCATTTCTATTTTTACATGTGGGTACTGTGCTAAAAATTGCCCGCAAGAAATAGGTACAACATTACTTGCTTTATTGGTGTAACCAATAATTAATTTCTCACCTGTTTTTCCACTTACGGATTGAAAAATAAGCTTTTTAGTAAGCTCTAGCTCAGATAAAGTGTTTTTTGCGTAATCAAGGAATAGCTCACCTTGCTGAGTTAGCTTTACAGAACGAGTTGAACGTTTAACTAGTTCGTATCCCATTTCATCCTCAAGTGTTTGAATACTTCGCGTAAGTGCGGAGGTGCTGATTTGGGTTTGTTCTGCTGCTTGTCTGAAATGGCGTAGTATGCCGAGTGCTACAAATTGTTCTAATTGTTCAAATCTCACTTTATAGTCCCTTTTTATAAGTAAGTCGCGGATGCCGCGAACATCAATTATATTAATTTTTAGCTAAACAAAATAGTAAAATTTAATATCTAAATGCGTTTGCAAATTTATGACAAATTTTGGTCAGGATATCCCCCTTTTAATATTTATCAAAGAGGTAAATTGTTAAAAAGTATTATCCTTTAGCCTTGAAACTCATGATTTATTACTTACCTAGTATCCTTTTTAGGGATAAGTAAATCATAAAAAAGGCTTTGTAATCAATTTTTTATATATTCTAGTAAAGACGAACATTCTAAATTAAGAAAAAAGTATGCCACATAATAGGGTATTGATTAAGCACAATTTACGAATAGTTGAATGAACATTGACACATATCAGCTTTTTATTTAACAAAGTTACGATTAACACGGTTGCTTAATGGTTTGTTTTCTATGCTTTGGAGTTCTATTTCAATAGCATCACATGATATGTGGATTTCAAATAAAGAGGTTAATAACGATAAACTTAAGCAAGTTAAGCTAACACCAAATAAAATAATGCCCGCTGTATTAAATTCAATAAATAGTGCAAACATGGATAAAGTGCATAATAAAAATGATGCCACACCATATACTTGCATAGTTCTAATTAGCTTAATACGCTTTCTCAAGTTTGTTATTTGCGCGACGACAACGGGGCGAATTGACTCTCCTTCTCGTGCATTTAGTTCCCGAATTAATTGTGCTAATACTAAAAATCGGTTTGTGTAGGCAAGTAATAACAATGATATTGCAGGAAAAAGTAAACCTGGAGTGGTGAGTGTCATAATGTATCCTTAAGTGGTATTACTAGCTTTAATTTGTACAGCGTAACGCAAGATATTGTATACATAAAATAAACGAGGTGGAAATTGCAAAATACTAATAATACAAACGAAACTGTAGGCTCTTTTCAATGGGTAACAATTTATAATGCCGAAAATACCCTTGAAGCTAATATTCTTAAAGGTTTAATACAAACAAGTGGTATTGAATGCCAAATTAAAGGAGAGATGTTGCAAGGCGCAATGGGAGAAATCCCATTTGATCAAACCCAAGTTAGCGTGCAGGTTTATGCGATAAAAGAGCGCCATGCGCGACAAATATTGGTAAACTATCAACAAGTAAAACAATCCGCTCCAGATTGGGTATGCCCTAACTGTAATGAGCATAATGGATCAACATTTGATTTTTGTTGGTCATGTGAGACATCAAAGAATGACTAAAGCAAATAATTTTCAGCGTATTAGAGAGCTAAACTATTTACAAAAAGCCGTTTTAGCGAGTGCTTTAATTGAGCGAATGCTGCCAAATTACGGTTTATTTAGCGAAGCAACAGGGTTTGGTGACGAAACCTTATTACGAAATTCGCTTAATGTTTGTTGGGAAAAAATATTACTACCTAAAAGTAAAATAGATCTCGAGAAACAAGTTGAAAAAATAGAGCCAAATGTTCCTGAACTTGCTGATTTTGATATGTTTGGTACGTATCCAGCTATTGATGCAGCAACGTCGTTACTTAGCTTAATGCACGGTTTAATGGCGCAAGACGAGCAAGAGTTCATTAGTGTAAGCAAAATATCGCAAGCGACCGTTGCGCGTTTTATTGAATACCAAATGACAGTTGAAGGTGAAATCGCAGATAATACCGCCGTTAGAGAGCATCCATTAATGCAATACGAGATTGAAGTATTGGGTGAGCTAATTGATTTTGTAGAGAATATGGGGCGTATTACCTCCGATAGCGTAAAGGCACTTAAAAAGTTTGCCCTTGAAGATGGCCAAACAAATATTGGTCTTTCGTTATAAAAATAGTTTAGTAATAATTTAAAAAGGCTGGAGAAATACTGTGCGAATTTTAGGCATTGAATCGTCGTGTGATGAAACGGGTATAGCAATATACGATGATGAAAAAGGCTTGTTAGCTCATCAATTATATAGCCAAGTAAAAGTACACGCTGATTATGGCGGTGTAGTGCCGGAGCTTGCATCACGCGATCATGTTCGTAAAACGCTACCGCTTATAGATGCTGCTTTTGCGCAAGCTGGTTGTGGCCCCGAAGATTTAGATGGTATTGCTTATACTGCAGGACCTGGCTTGGTTGGCGCACTACTTGTAGGTACCTCCATTGGCCGCTCTCTAGCATACGGGTGGGATATTCCTGCGGTAGCGGTTCATCACATGGAAGGGCATTTACTTGCCCCTATGCTTGAGGAAAATATCCCTGAGTTTCCGTTTATTGCTTTATTAGTATCTGGCGGTCATACCATGATGGTTAAAGTAGCAGGTATTGGACAATACGAAGTACTAGGTGAGTCGGTTGATGATGCTGCAGGTGAGGCTTTTGATAAAACGGCTAAGTTGCTTGGTCTTGATTACCCCGGTGGTCCGCGCTTAGCTAAAATGGCTGAACAAGGTGTTGCTAAACGCTTTGTATTTCCTCGTCCGATGACTGATAAGCCAGGCCTTGATTTTAGTTTTAGTGGTTTAAAAACAGCTGCATCAATCACTATTCGTGAAAATGATGATGACGAACAAACTAAAGCCGATATAGCGCATGCATTTCAAACTGCAGTTATTGATACGCTTGTTATTAAATGTAAGCGAGCACTTAAACAAACCGGTATTAAACGTTTAGTCATTGCAGGCGGAGTAAGTGCAAATACACAGCTTCGTTTACAGCTTGAGCGCGTTATGAAGGGCATGAAAGGCGAGGTTTTTTATCCTCGTACTGAGTTTTGTACCGACAATGGAGCAATGATTGCTTATGCGGGTATGCAGCGTTTAAAAGCAGGGCAATTTGCCACGCTTGATATGAAAACAAAACCGCGTTGGCCAATAGATAGCTTGGAAGCTATTTGATACTCGATATATTAAATGTTTTAATTTTCATCTGTGGGTGTTTTTTTAGTGCCCACTTTTGGTTCATCGCCACTAAATAATCTAATAATATTAGTGCGATGACGAAAAATAATTAAGATCGTAATAAAAGCGACTGGTAATGTATAAAGTGGTTTTATTAGCCAAGTATACAAAGGTGCTAAAGAGACAGTAACCAATGCTGCAAGTGATGAATAACGTGTAACTGCAATAATAACTAACCACGTAAAAATAAGTAAACCCGCCAGCGATAAACCAATAGGTAACAATGACCCAAATGCTGTAGCGACTGCTTTACCGCCTCTGAAACTAAAAAACAGTGGATACATATGTCCTAAACACGCAGCAACTGCAATCAAACCTAACTCAAATGGCTCAAACTTTAAAAAATAAGCGCCCCAGACCGGAATCGTCCCTTTTAAAATATCAAAAATTAACACTAAGCAAGCAGGTAATGCACCTCCCAATCTATAAACATTAGTTGCGCCAGGGTTGTTAGAACCATGGCTTCGAGGATCTGGAAGGGAGAATAGTCGTGACACCAATATGGCCGATGAAATTGACCCGAGTAAATAAGCTAAAACAAATATCAAAATGGCTAACACACGCTTCCTTACTTTTTTATTGTTATACCAACCACATTTAATGCAATTGGTATTGCTTTTGGGCTATTATTGGCGGCAAAATTTATCGTAAAAATTATTATGCTTCTTTCATTACTAGCTAACCTAGCTATTTTGTTATTGTAGAAGGATTTTTTACATATTTAAACACTGATTAAAGCATATACAGCATTAATTTTTTTGATGCTTTATATAACAAGTTCAGTCGTTTTGGTTATTTGGAGTATCAATGGACAAGGTATTTATATCTCAATTGCACGTCGACACCATTATTGGAGTGTACGACTTTGAAAAAGAAAGTAAACAGAGCCTTTATTTTGATATTGAAATGCTGAGTGATATTAAACCCGCAGCTGCGAATGACGATATTAATTTAGCACTTGATTACTCAAAAGTAAGTGAGCGAGTTATTGAGCACTGCACTGCTAAACCAGTTGAATTACTCGAAACATTAGTAGAACAATTAGCGCAAATTATTTTGACTGAATTTAATACTCCACAAGTAACAATTAAAGTAAGTAAACCCGCAGCAGTGGCGCAAGCGCAAACTGTAGGTGTTGAAATTACACGCGCTAAGGTAAGTAAGTAAATGGCGCAGATTTATATCAGCCTTGGGTCAAATATAAATAAAGTACATTACATGCAATCTGCATTAATCGCACTTGAGCGCCACTTTAAAAAAATTATTCACTCGTCTGTTTTTGAGAGTGAAGCGGTGGGGTTTGCTGGTAATAATTTTTATAACTCGGTGGTTGCAGCGACAACAAGCATGGCATTGGCTGATGTATGCGCTCTATTAAAGCAAATAGAACGTGATAATGGCCGTACTGCCAGTGACAAAAAATTTAGCCCTCGGACACTGGATTTAGATTTACTGTTTTACGACGATGTAATTTGCCAAAGCCCTGCACAACTGCCCCGTGACGAAATAACTAAAAATGCATTTGTATTACAGCCTCTGAGCGAGGTTGCTCCTGATTTTTATCACCCTGTAGCTAAACAAACAATTGCCCAGTTATGGAGTGCGTATAATAACCCTCAACAAAAATTATGGAAGGTGGAGTTTTCTAACCCATGAGTATTATTGAAATAATTATTTTAGCCCTCATTCAGGGGTTTACTGAGTTTCTACCTATATCGAGTTCAGCGCATTTAATTCTACCATCGCAAGTTTTAGGCTGGGAAGATCAGGGACTTGCATTTGATGTCGCTGTTCACGTTGGGACTTTAATTGCGGTCGTTATTTATTTTCGTAAAGAGGTGGCCGATATACTTACTGGGTGGTTTAAATCATTTGGCGCACAAGGTACTACAGATGATAGTAAGTTAGGCTGGTGGATTATTTTAGGCACTGTTCCAGCGGCTATTTTAGGCTTACTGCTAAAAGACTTAGTTGAATTGTATTTACGCAGTGCATGGGTTATTGCCACAACGACCATTGTATTTGGTTTACTCCTTTGGTACGCCGATGCAAAAGGTAAGCAAATTAAAACTATTTACCAACTTAATTGGAAAACAGCGCTTCTCATCGGTTTTGCACAAGCTGTTGCAATGATCCCGGGAACTTCTCGCTCAGGTATTACCATGACTGCTGGTTTAATGCTTGGAATGAATAAGCAAAGCGCAGCGCGTTTTTCGTTTTTACTGGCAATTCCTATTATTTCTATGATGGGGCTATATTACACAGTAGAGCTTGCGCTAGGCGATCATGTTGTAGATTGGAACACGTTATTACTAGGTGTGGGGTTATCGTTCCTATCAGCTTATGCATGTATATTTATGTTTTTGAAAGTGATAGAGCGAATGGGTATGCTGCCGTTTGTAATATACCGCTTATTACTAGGTGTTGGCTTGATTGTATTTTTGACAATGTAGTTAACCACCGACGAACAAAAAAGCCTTCTAACTTAAGAAGGCTTTTTTGTTATTAAAGTGTTGTTTTTTGGCATGAGTGAAATGCTTACTCGCAATGGTAACTCAGCACTAATTTTGGCATTATAGCGCCATTAAACTTTACATTACTGTAAAGTGGTCACGCGATTTAAGGAAAGTATATGCATATACATATTTTGGGCATTTGTGGCACGTTTATGGGTGGTATTGCAGCCATAGCTAAATCGTTGGGTCATAAAGTAACCGGCTCTGATCAAAACGTTTACCCGCCAATGAGTACGCAACTTGAAGATCTTGGTATTGAATTAACCCAAGGCTATGACGTATCTCAATTAGATCCAAAGCCTGATATGGTGGTTATTGGTAATGCAATGAGCCGTGGTAACCCGTGTGTTGAATATGTCCTTGATAAAGGTCTGCCTTATACTTCAGGTCCTGAATGGCTTAAACATAATTTATTGCAAAACTCATGGGTGCTTGCTGTAGCAGGGACCCATGGAAAAACAACCACAGCGAGTATGTTGGCATGGGTATTAGAATACGCTGGCTTAAAGCCTGGGTTTTTAATTGGCGGCATAGTACAAAACTTTGGTATATCAGCGAAAGTGGGCGAAACGCCATTTTTTGTTATTGAAGCCGATGAATACGACACTGCTTTTTTTGATAAGCGCAGTAAGTTTGTGCATTACCTCCCACGTACGCTTATTTTAAATAACCTTGAATTTGATCATGCTGATATTTTTGAAGATTTAAACGCAATAAAAAAACAATTTCATCACTTAATGCGTACATTACCCCAAAGCGGCAAGGTAATTTGGCCAAAGCAAGACGTAGCGCTTAATGACGTAATAGCACAAGGGCTTTGGAGCGAAAGCGAAACGCTCGGTGTTGATTGGAATTATGAGCTAATAAAAGCCGATGGTAGTGAGTTTAATGTATTACTTAATGGCGAAAAGCAGGGAGTTGTTCGCTGGCAAGCAATAGGCGAGCATAATGTTAAAAATGCGATAATGGCTATAGCTGCTGCGCGCCATGTGGGTATAGCCATTGATCATAGTATTGATGCGTTAGGAGAATTTATTAGCCCTAAAAGGCGTATGGAGCTTAAGGCTGATATAAATAATATTAAAGTGTATGACGACTTTGCGCATCACCCAACGGCAATTAAAACAACGCTTGCGGGCTTGCGCGCAAAAGTAGGCGATGAAAAAATTATCGCTATTTTAGAGCCGCGCTCAAACACCATGAAAATGGGCGTACACCAACATACATTATTAGATTCACTGCGTGATGCTGACGAGGTACTACTTTTTGAACCAGAGAATCTAAATTGGTCGCTAAAAGAACAAGCAGATAAAGCGGGTATGCAGTGCTTTAACAGTACACAAACAATTATTGATGCAGTGCTTGAAAATATTGAGCCTAATCAACACATTTTAATTATGAGCAATGGCGGTTTTAATGGCCTTCATCAACACCTTGTTAATGGTTTAGCAGCTAAATACAGCGGAGAATAACGTGCAATTTAAAGATAAAATTACGCTCGCTTTTAGTGGTGCATCGGGTGCGCCTTATGGGCTTAGGTTACTTGAAGTATTGCTTGAGCAGCAATTTCAAGTTTACGTACTTATCTCAAGTGCTGCGCGAGTGGTGCTTGATACAGAATCAAACATCAAGCTCTCTGGTAATGAAGATAAAGCCACTGAGCAGTTAAGTACGCTGTTTAATGCCAAACCTGAGCAGCTAAAAGTATACGGTAAAGATAACTGGTTTAGCCCTGTGGCTTCGGGCTCAGCTGCACCTAAAAAAATGGTGGTATGTCCGTGTAGTGCTGGGTCGGTTTCTGCAATTGCAGTGGGGGCGTCAGATAATTTATTAGAACGCGCCGCTGATGTGGTAATTAAAGAACGCGGACAGCTCATTTTAGTGCCTCGCGAAACACCATTCAACGAAATTCATTTAGAAAACATGCTTAAGTTATCTCGTTTAGGGGTGACAATTATGCCAGCAGCGCCTGGTTTTTATCATAAGCCACAAAGTATTGAAGACTTAGTTGATTTTATGGTGGCGAGAATTTTAGATCATTTAAACATTGAACATAACCTAACAAAACGTTGGGGTTATGGTGAGGGTAAATAATGAATAAGCAAAATATTGCTTTAAATATAAAAGGCCTTACCAAGGTTTATAAAAATGGTGTTGAGGCTATTAAAGGCGTTGATTTACAAGTTGAAGAGGGCGATTTTTTCGCTTTACTTGGTCCAAACGGAGCAGGTAAATCAACTACTATTGGTGTTATTTCGTCACTTGTTAATAAAACAAAAGGCAAAGTAGAGGTATTCGGTTGTGATATTGATACCGAGCTAGAAGCTGCAAAAGCGCATTTAGGACTCGTGCCGCAAGAGTTTAACTTCAGCCAGTTTGAAACTCTTAGCCAAATACTGGTTAACCAAGCCGGTTATTATGGTGTGCCACGCGGCGAAGCCCACAAGCGCGCCGATAAATACCTAGCGCAGCTTGGTTTGTTAGAGAAAAAAGACAAACAAGCGCGTACGCTTTCAGGCGGTATGAAACGCCGTTTAATGATTGCCCGCGCACTTATGCACGAGCCAAAACTGCTTATACTTGATGAACCAACAGCAGGTGTAGACATAGAACTTCGCCGTTCAATGTGGGATTTTTTACGCCAAATAAATGAGCAAGGCGTAACGATTATTTTAACCACACACTACCTTGAAGAAGCTGAGTTACTGTGTAAAAACATCGCCATAATCGATAATGGCCGAATTGTTGAAAACACCACAATTAAAGCGTTGCTTGCAAAGCTTGATAAAGAAACCTTTATTTTAGATTTAAAAATGCCTGCAAACCCTGTCACGCTTGAAGGCTATAAATTTACCATGACGGACGATCACACTGTTGAAGTTGAAGTCGCTAAATCTCAGGGGTTAAATGCGGTATTTAGTGCATTAACAACTCAAGGTAATACTGTTTTGAGTATGCGAAATAAAGCGAACAGACTAGAAGAATTATTTGTAGGATTATTAGAGCAAGGGCGGGGCGAATAAATGTTTAAATATGGCGTAGCCTTAAAGAGTTTATGGATTAAAGAGTGCATTCGTTTTTTACGTATTTGGGTGCAAACCTTAGTACCACCGGCAATTACGATGAGCTTATATTTTGTTATTTTTGGTAACTTGATTGGTTCACGGATTGGCGATATGGGTGGCTTTAGCTACATGGAGTTTATTGTACCTGGTCTTATAATGATGTCGGTTATTACTAATTCCTATTCCAATGTAGCCTCTAGTTTTTATTCAACAAAGTTTCAAAAAAGCATTGAAGAGCTTTTAGTTGCACCTGTGCCTAACTACATTATCGTGCTTGGTTATATGGGCGGTGGTATGACGCGCGGTATTATGGTGGGCTTTATAGTTACCTGTGTGTCGTTGTTATTTGTTGATATTCAAATTCATAATATTTTTGTAATTATGGCGACCGTTATTTTAACCTCGGCTGTATTTGCTTTAGGTGGTTTAATTAATGCAATTTATGCAAATAGCTTTGACGATATAAGCATTATCCCCACCTTCATACTAACGCCATTAACCTACTTAGGAGGGGTGTTTTATTCTATATCGTTATTGCCTGAATTTTGGCAAAATGTATCACAAATCAATCCTATAATTTACATGGTTAACGCATTTCGTTATGGCTTTTTAGGCGTGTCGGATGTCGATTTAAGCGTGGCGCTTGGGGTTATTTTAGTATTTATAACAGCGTTATTTACATTAGCGCTTACATTAATTAAAAAAGGTGTGGGGCTAAGACACTAATGAGTGATGCAAATTCACGTAGTATTGTATCTAATCAAGCGGGTATTCACGAAAAGCTTGATGAAATAGTAAATAAGCACTTAGAGGCTGAGTTTAAAAAACCGATTGCAGCGCATACTCAGGCCGCATTTGATGAAGTAAACGCTAAAGTACAGGCCTTTAATGGCCCGCTTATTTTAGACTCGTGCTGTGGCGTGGGTGAAAGCTCAGCTAACTTAGCTAAGCGCCATCCTGATGCACTTGTCATTGGTATTGATAAGTCATCACACAGATTAGATAAGCACGATGTTGAGTACAAGCAAACCGACAGCGGGCAATATATTTTAGTTCAAGCTGATTTAAATGATTTTTGGCGTTTAGCGGTTGCTGCTAATTGGCAACCTACGCACCATTACTTGTTGTATCCAAATCCATGGCCTAAGTCTAAGCATATTCGTAGACGCTGGCATGGCGCGGCTATTTTTCCATTTATTGTTAAGTTAGGTGGTCAATTAGAAGTGCGCAGCAATTGGGATATTTACGTTAAGGAGTTTGCTAGGGCACTTGAATTAACAGGTAACCCTTGCGATGTAACGCTTTATGAGTCAGACGATGCAATTACGCCTTTTGAACGCAAATATTGGGCCAGTGGCCAGCAAAGCCACCGACTCATTATTAATTTAACCTAATGTGATGACCAATTTAGCTCATTAATTCTTCATTACTTTGAGAATTAACATGTGGCGCTGGGGGAGCAAAATAAATACCTTGCATCAGCGTCACATTCGCTTTTTTCAGTGCGGTCACTATGGTTGCATTTTCTACTGAACCGGCTGTGAGTTGTAAGCCAAGTTGGTTTGCAAAGCTTGCTATGTGTTCAATAAACAAATAGATATCTTTATCGTTAACAATTTGTTTTATTAAGGCCCCATCTAGCTTAATACCATCGACTTCAAGTTTTAGTACGTTAGAAATATTTGAATAACCACTGCCAAAATCATCAATGATTACTTTTACACCCTTTGTTTTAACCATTCCTATGAATGCTTTTACCTCTGAAAAATTAGCTATAGCTTGTGTTTCTAATAATTCTAAGGTGATGTTACTCGGGTGTGGATAACGTTTTAATTCGTCGGCTATAAATTCGCTCAAACTAGGATCAAGCATATCTTGCGCGGTTATATTTAAGCTCCAGCAAATATCTGTTTTTCTAAAGCGGCTAATACATTGTGAGAATATAGTACGAGTTAACAAGCCATCCATTCTTGAACGAGTAACTACATTTAAAAAAGCCTCTGGCTTGAGTATTTCACCACTTGCTGTAACCATGCGCGCTAAACATTCATACTGCACTACGCGTTTAGTGTTTATATCAATAATAGGTTGAAAGTAAGGGACAATACGGTTGTTATCAAATGCTTCACGAACCTCTTTAGCCATTTCTACATTGTATTGATATTGCACTTTTACATCGTGAAGTGCTTTTGAGTAATTAACAACGGTATGGCGACCTTGTTTGGCTTGCAGTGCCGCAATATGGGCATTTTCTAATAACAAAGATTTGTTACCGCTGGCTATACCGGCACACAACGTAATATAAATAAACGGGTCGGTTAATAGTGGGGTATTAAAGTTGTAGGTTTCGATTAAGTCGTTAAACTCATCGTACGGAATTTCTTTTGGTGCAAGTAATACCAGTTTATTGGTCGCTAAGCGATAAATATGACAACGAGCAGAGCAGCGACTTTTAAAATGCATGAGCAAGTTCTTCATTACTTTATCGCCCACTTCAGTGCCATAAAAGCTATTTATGTCTTCAATTTCGTTAATCCAAATAACAGCTAATTGCATATGGTGCGCATTACTTTGCTTTAGGAAGTATTCAAGTGCTATATGATTTGCAAAGCCCGTACTGGAGTCTGTTGCTAAAGATCGTTTGAGTAAGTAAATATAAATAGTTGCAACAAGTATCGCGATAAAGAAAAAGAAGCTCGCCATAGCGGCCGCTTTTGATACACTTTCTTTAAGTTTTTGGTTTAAATCATAAATGGTGATATCAGCACCTGTTATGTAGGTTTTACCATTAGTGCTATCAACATAAGGGATAAAAATAGTTTTAAAATGTCCCCATTGATCTGCTGATATTTCAAATACAGGCTCTGTCGAATAAAAAGCACTAATGTTCGCCTTAGTGGCTTCAGGGTAAAGATCTAAAAACTGGGTTACTTTGCCATTGCTTTGGTCTTCTTTTGTATAACTCGATGCACTAAAGTAGACTTTGTTATCTTGAAGTACCATCGCGTATACATAAGCAATGTTGAGTGCTTGGGCAAAGTCAGAAAGTTGCTTACTCTTTTTTTGATAATCAGAAAAACTAATCGTTTTTCCCTGATTAACTTTATTTAGGTATGTATCGCCGAGTATATGCTTAACACTGGTGGCTGCGTTAAGTAAGCGCGTATCAACAGAGTGCATTATATCTGCGCGTGTTGTTTGGTAAGTATAATAAACGTAGGTAAGTAAACTGATTAAAAATAGGCTAAAACCCGCCATTAACCAACTTACCCTTACTCTTCCTTTTAGCATGTGCGTCCCTTTTTTGTTATTTTTTTATTATACGCAAAATATATAAATGCCCAATAATTAATTCTTATTTATTGGCAAGGCTTAAATATTAATTAAATTATCACTTTTTTGTCATGTCTTTGTCTGCTTTTATGGCTTTAAGCGAGACATTTTAGTTATATTGCAGTAAAGTTAGCGCAATTAATTAAAAACACTGTTACTTAAAATAACGCCTTAATTTGGCGTGTTTCATAGACAAACACGTGTTTTAGCTACACACACACTAGGTATTGAGATGGATCAAAAGCGTTGTGCCGTCGCCTCTAAAGAAAGCCTTAAGCGTATATTTACTGTACCTGAAGCGCCAGACTCAACTTTAAGCAAAATCGAGCTTGAAATTTCGAGTAATTTAGCAGGTTTCTTAAACGAAAATATTGCGGCAATTGAAAAACCATTACATGAAATAGAAAAAGACTTTCAATCGGCAGTGATCCCAGAAGATCCAACGTTTGTATCTGCTTATGCCCAAGACATTATGGAGCAACTTGTTGCGCATTCTGTGCATACAGCTGCGCCTAGCTTTATTGGTCACATGACCTCTGCTTTGCCGCATTTTTTATTACCGCTGTCAAAACTGATGGTAGGGCTAAATCAAAATCTAGTAAAAATAGAAACATCTAAAGCGTTTACGCCTCTTGAACGTCAAGTACTTGGGATGATGCATCATCTAGCTTATGGGCAAGAAGATTTATTTTATTCTAAATGGATGCACAGTGCTAAAACCTCATTAGGTGCATTTTGCTCTGGTGGTACGGTTGCTAATATTACTGCGCTTTGGATTGCGCGAAACCGTTTATTAAAACCGGATGGCGATTTTAGAGGTATAGGCGCACAAGGCTTAATTGCCGGTATGCTGCATTATGGCTATAAAGGTTTAGCGGTATTAATATCAGAACGTGGACATTATTCATTAGGTAAATCGGTTGATTTACTCGGTATTGGTCGCGATAACCTAATTGGTATTAAAACTTGCGAAAATAATAAAGTCGATGTAATAGCGATGCGCGAAAAAGCACGTGAGCTTGAAGCGCAAGGCATTAAAGTAATGGCCATTATTGGGGTGGCGGGTACAACCGAAACCGGGAATATTGACCCACTGGACGAAATGGCCGATTTGGCACAAGATATTAACTGCCATTTTCATGTAGATGCTGCATGGGGAGGAGCGACGCTTTTATCAAACACGCATCGTCCTTTACTAAAAGGAATTGAGCGAGCAGATTCAATTACCATTGATGCACATAAACAAATGTATGTACCCATGGGCGCTGGTTTAGTTTTATTTAAAGACCCCGCTGCAACTGATGCAATAGAGCACCATGCTGAGTATATATTACGTAAAGGTTCAAAAGACTTAGGTAGTCACACGCTTGAAGGTAGTCGCCCAGGTATGGCGATGTTAGTACATGCTTGCTTACGTGTTATTGGTCGTAAAGGCTACGAGATGTTAATCGATCGTAGTATAAAAAAAGCACATTATTTTGCTGGTTTAATTAAAGCAGATGAAGATTTCGAACTTATTTCAGAGCCTGAGCTGTGTTTACTAACGTATCGTTATGTACCTAAACAGATTAAGCAGGCAATAAAAGATGCTGATGCAACAACACGTTTAGACATTTTTGCATCACTTAATCGTTTTACTGCGAGTATGCAAAAGCGTCAGCGGGAGTCTGGTCGCTCGTTTGTATCACGTACACGCCTAACGCCATCTAAATACGATAATCAACCTACTGTTGTATTTAGAGTGGTCCTTGCAAACCCACTTACATCAGGCGCTATTTTAAAAGATATTTTAGCCGAGCAAAAAGAACTAGCTAAAACAGATCCTGTATTTAAAAAGTACCTCAGTAAGTATATGTAGCTAATAGGGTGTAATTTAAAACAAGAAGACGCTTAATTGCGTCTTTTTTTTACTTGGTTACTTAATAAACTTGAGGGATTAAACCTAACGCTAATTTCTTATTTACAACTGTATGAACACAGGAGTAATACCAATCTGCTTAAATATAGGGTCTATTTAACGTTAAGGAAATTACGCTAGAACTAGGCAAAAAATTTTGTATCTAGTTGCTCTAAATAATTATTTTCTGTTGTCATCGATAAGATTTTTTTATCTCAAAATAGGGCACTTAATTAAGTTAATTGATATTAAAACAGCTGGCTTTAATAATGTTACTGATAATTTTTTGTGACGGTTTTATTTTTTCCATTGCTAAAAACTCATCAGGCTGATGGGCTTGATTTATTGAGCCCGGCCCCATAACGATTGTTTCACACCCTAATTGCTGAATAAAAGGTGCTTCAGTACAGTAATTAACAGCTATTGCTTTTTGCCCTGCTATTTTTTCAGCTAATATCACTAAAGCACTGTCGGTGTTGCCAGTAAAGGCTGGTATTGGCTCGTGTAAATCAATTACGCTGACCGCATTGGGGTATTGTTGATTTATCTCTTTCGTTGCATCAAGTATTAATGCTTGTAACTCTTTTACACTCAAACCTGGTAATGGGCGCATATCTATATGCATTTCGCAGCAAGCACAAATTCGGTTAGCGTTGTCGCCGCCATGAATATTACCAAAATTTAATGTTGGGTAAGGTATTTCAAAGTGGCTTAATGAATACTTATGCTTTAACTGCTCTTTTAAGAACAATAATTTTGAAGTCACTTTATGCATGATTTCTATGGCGTTGAGACCACGTTCGGGATCAGAGCTATGACCTGAGCGTCCAATTACTCTAATCGCTGTACTCATATGTCCTTTATGTGTAAATACCGGTGTCATATCAGTAGGTTCACCAATTATACATCGCGCAGGTTTTAAATTTGGGTGCTTACATATTTGCTGTGCACCTGCCATTGTGGTTTCTTCGTCGGCAGTGGCGAGTATTAAGATAGGCTGGGTTTGCTGCTTTTCATCAAGTTCACTAATCGCTTGTAATACAAACGCAAAAAAACCTTTCATATCAATGCTACCGAGCCCATATAATTTATTGTCGAGTTCGGTAAGTTTAAACGGATTATGATTCCAGCGACTATCATCAAACGGGACAGTATCGGTGTGGCCCGCGAGCATTAATCCACCATCTCCTTTGCCACGTTTAGCTAATAAGTTATAGCGACCTTTACCTCCTTCTAATTCAATGATTTCACATGTAAAGCCAAGTGTTTCGCACCACCTCGCAAGTAGTTCAATTACGCTTTTATTACTCATACACTGACTATCTTCAATTGCACTGATAGACGGAGCTGCAATCAATTGTTGATACATAGAAATAAACGATGGCAAAGGCATAAAAAAATCCAAAATAAGTATTCAATTTAATTGCATAACAATATAAAAGTATTTATGATGAATATCAATTCACTTTTTAAGCATAAATATATTAAAGTAACGTTATGAAAACAATGCGACGATAATCAAAATTCATTAATAAAAGGCTAAATTAGCGCCAAGGCTAGTTTAAGCGAACAAGATAGACAAGTAACAACTAATTTTAAGATAACGAGTAACAAATGAATGTAGTGATTATTGGCGCAAGCGGTTACAGCGGCGCAGAGTTAGCAAGTTTAGTTGCTAAACACCCAAACTTAACTTTAGCGGGTTGTTATGTATCAGAAGGCAGCTTAGATAAAAATAAATTGCTAAGTGATTTATATCCTGAACATCTAGGCTTGCTCGACTTACCATTACTCCCTCTTGGTGAATCAGCTTTTGATTACATTCAAACTAGTGCTGACTATGTGTGCTTATGTACAGACCATAAAGTGAGTGTTGATTTAGCACCGCGTTTTTTAGCAATGGGTAAAAAGGTATTTGATTTATCTGGTGGCTATCGCCTTGCAAGCAATGATGATTACGTTACATATTATGGTTTTGAGCACCAACATCCTGAGCTATTAAATAAAGCTGCTTATGGTTTAGCTGAGTGGAATGGCGAAGCTATTGCCAATGCACGGTTAGTCGCTGTTGCTGGATGCTACCCAACGGCCGCACTAAATGCATTAAAGCCTTTGCAACAAGCCGGTTTATTAAGCGAACAGAGTATTATTATTAATGCGGTATCGGGAGTTACCGGCGCAGGGCGTAAAGCCAGTGTAGGAACGCATTTTTGTGAAGTGTCGCTTGCACCTTATGGTTTGTTTAATCATCGCCACGGTCCTGAAATTGAGCAACATCTTGGTCACCAAGTCTTATTTACGCCGCACTTAGGCAATTTTCCTCGTGGTATTTTAGAAACTATTTATGTGCAGTTAAAGCCTGAGGTAACAAGTGAGCAAGTAACACAAGCGTATCAGGTACTTGCCGATGAGCCACTTATTCGTTTATTAGGCGATAAAATCCCATCAATAAAAGGTGTAGCTAAGCAACCTTATGTTGATATTGGTTGGCAGCAGCAAGGATCGCAATTAATTGTTATTGCAGCAATAGATAATTTATTAAAAGGCGCTGCAGGTCAAGCTTTACAGTGTATTAATCTATCAATGAATTTAGAGCATACCACGGGCTTAAAAGGAGCGTTTTAAATGAGTAAAAAAACGTGGGTTATTAAACTAGGTGGTGCTGTACTTAATACAGAAAACGCGGCTAAAGCATTGTTTGATGTACTTAATGAGCAACAAAATGCTCAGTTTGTAATTGTACACGGTGGCGGTGCACTTGTTGATACTTGGCTAAAAGAAGCTGGTTTTGCCAGTGCTAAGCACCAAGGTTTGCGTATCAGCCCTGCAGAGCAAATGCCTTACATCGTAGGTGCACTAGCAGGTTGTGCCAATAAACAATTAATGACTCAGGCTATTAGTGCAGGGCATAAACCGGTTGGGTTAAGTTTGTATGAAGCGGGTGTTACTGCTACTCAAAAGTTAAAAGCACTTTGTTTAGTAGGTAAATGTACAAGTAACGATGATTCTATTATTAACGATTTACTTAAAATTGGCAGGCTACCGATCGTTAGCTCTATCGGTTTTGATGAGCAAGGCCTTTGGTATAACGTAAATGCTGATGAAGCTGCAGCGGCTATTGCTAGTAATTTAAACGCAGAACTTATTTTTATGACTGATGTAGAAGCGGTGCTTGACGCAAATAAGCAGCCCTTACATCAACTTGACACAAAACACATTGATACTTTAATAGATGAAGGAGTAATTGTGGGCGGGATGGAGGTCAAAGTTAAGACCAGCCTTCACGCTGCCCAACATTTACGACGCGGTGTGTATATTTCCAGCTGGCAAAAGCCAGAAAATTTAACTGACTTGCTTGAAGGCAAGCATGTCGGAACTAAAATTACACCATAGGTTTATTATGTTTAAGAATTTTTTAACCGGTTTAGAATTAGACCAAGAAGGCGCACTTAATTTACTAAAGTTAGCGCAAGACATTAAAGTAAAACCAGAGAAATACAGCCAAGTATTAGCTGGTAAATCGGTTGTAACGTTATTTGAAAAACAAAGTTTACGTACGCGTTTATCATTTGATATAGGTATTAATCGTCTTGGTGGTCACGCGGTTTATTTAGATCAGCAAAATGGCGCTATGGGTGCACGCGAATCAATTAAAGATTTCGCTCTTAATATTTCAACATGGGCTGACGGGATTGTAGCGCGTGTTAATCAACACAGTACGCTAACTACATTAGGTGAATATTCATCGGTACCGGTGGTTAATAGTTTGTGTGATTTGTATCACCCGTGCCAAGCACTCGCTGATTTTTTAACGCTTCAAGAAGTACATGGAGATGTAAGTGAGCTTAAAGTTGCTTACTTAGGTGAAGGTAATAACGTAACTCATTCATTGATGTTGTTAGCAGCTACACTAGGTACAGATTTTGTAGCTGTAACACCAAAAGGGTGCTCACCAGATTCACAAATACTTAAAAAAGCAGAGCAGATTGCAGCAATGAACGGTGCATCAGTTATGGTGAGCGACAGAGTTGAAGCTGCTGTTGGCGCAAATGTTGTTTACGCAGATACTTGGGTATCAATGGGTAATACAACACCAATTGAGCAAGTTAAAGCCAAGTATATGCCATATCAGCTAAATCAGGCATTGCTAGATCAAACCGGTGCTACGACGGTATTACACTGCCAACCGGCGCACCGTGAATTTGAAATTACCTCAGAGGTAATGGATGGTCCAGCATCTAAAATTATTCAACAAGCAGAGAATCGTATGCACGCGCAAAATGCTCTGCTAGTTACATTATTAAATCCAAATTTTGTTAAGGAACACCTATGAGTTCAATTAAAAAAGTCGTTTTAGCCTATTCAGGTGGTCTTGATACATCGGCTATTGTGCCATGGTTAAAAGAAAACTATGGTTGTGAAGTTGTTGCGTTTGTAGCAGATGTAGGTCAAGGGGCAGAAGAACTTGAAGGCGTAGAAGCTAAAGCAATTGCCTCTGGTGCATCTGAATGTTATGTAGTTGACTTAAAAGATGAAATGGTAAGTGATTACATTTACCCAACACTTAAAACGGGCTCAATTTATGAAGGCACTTATTTATTAGGTACCTCTATGGCGCGCCCAATTATAGCTAAAGCGCAAGTTGAAATAGCGCGTAAAGTAGGCGCTGATGCACTTTCTCATGGTTGTACTGGTAAAGGTAATGACCAAGTTCGTTTTGAATCATGCTTTGCAGCACTCGCACCTGATTTAAAAGTAATTGCGCCATGGCGTGAGTGGGACTTATCGAGCCGTGAGTCATTACTTGATTACTTGGCGGATCGTGACATTCCGTGCTCAGCATCAGCGACAAAAATTTACAGCCGTGATGCTAACGCATGGCATATTTCACACGAAGGTGGCGAGCTTGAAGACCCATGGTGTCAACCAACTGAGCAAGTATGGACATGGACTAATTCTCCAGAGCAAGCACCAGATAAATCAGAACTCGTAACTTTAAAAGTTGTTGAAGGCGAAGTGGTTGCTGTAAATGGCGAAGAACTTAAACCATATGACTGTTTAGTTAAATTAAACGATATTGCATCACCTCATGGTGTTGGTCGTGTTGATATTGTAGAAAACCGTTTGGTAGGCATGAAGTCACGCGGTTGCTACGAAACGCCCGGCGGTACAGTTATCATGGCAGCACTTCAAGCAATTGACGAGCTAGTGCTTGATAAAGCAAGCCGTAAATGGAAAGAAGTGCTGGGTGGTGAATTTTCGCATTTAGTATATGACGGCCGCTGGTTTACACCACTTAAAGATTCTATTTTAGCCGGTGCAGAAGCGCTTTCTAAAGTGGCAACAGGTGAAGTCGTACTTAAATTATATAAAGGTCAAGTAACTGCGGTTCAAAAGCAGTCGCCAAATAGTTTATATAGCGAAGCATTTGCCACATTTGGTGAAGATGATGTGTATGACCAATCACACGCTGAAGGCTTTATTCGTTTATTCTCGCTTTCAAGCAGAATTTCAGCACTCGCTAAAAAGTAAATTATTACGCCCCTGTAAAAGGGGCAATACAGGGTTTGGAGATATTTCATGGCATTATGGGGCGGACGTTTTTCTACGGGTCCAGATGAGGCGTTTAAGCAATTTAACGACTCTCTTCCCTTCGATTATCAGTTAGCAGAGCAAGATATTATCGGCTCTGTGGCATGGGCTGGCGCACTTGAGCAAGTTAATGTGTTATCGAGTGATGAGCACAAAGAACTCGTTGCAGCATTGTATGAGTTACTTGAAGAAGTAAAAGCTGATCCACTCGCTGTAGCTACATCGGGCGCAGAGGATATTCACTCGCATGTTGAAGCTGCATTAATCGAAAAAGTAGGTGATTTAGCTAAAAAATTACATACAGGCCGAAGCCGTAATGATCAAGTCGCAACAGACTTTAGATTATGGTGCCGTGATACCGCTGAGCATATTTTAAAAGCAATTGAGCAACTTAAAGGCGAGTTTGTATCTTTAGCTGAGCGTGAACTTGGTACTATATTGCCCGGTTATACTCATTTACAGCGAGCACAGCCAGTATTATTTAGCCACTGGTGTATGGCTTACGTAGAAATGCTAGAGCGTGATGAAAGTCGCTTGCAAGACGCGAAAGCGCGCATGAATTTTTGCCCACTAGGAAGTGGTGCATTAGCCGGTACTGCTTACCCAATTGATCGTCAAGCACTTGCGCAAGGTTTGGGTTTTACTGGTGCGACTAAAAATAGTCTTGATGGCGTCTCTGATCGCGATTTTGTTGTAGAGTTATTAAGCTGTGCATCGATTTCGATGATTCACTTATCGCGTATGTCAGAAGATTTAATATTTTATAACTCGGGTGAAGCTGGTTTTATAGAGCTTGCAGATAACGTGACATCGGGCTCATCGCTTATGCCACAGAAAAAGAACCCTGATGCATTAGAACTTATCCGTGGTAAAACGGGTCGTGTATTTGGCGCGTTTAGTGCGATGATGATGACCTTAAAAGCACTCCCTCTTGCTTACAACAAAGACATGCAAGAAGATAAAGAAGGTATATTTGACGCTATGCCAACATGGCTTGCGTGTATTCATATGGCACAAGCTTGTATTAAGGACGTTAAGGTCAGAGGAGATCGTACACTTGCTGCTGCTAAAGGCGGTCATGCTAATGCAACAGAGCTTGCTGATTATCTCGTCGCAAGAGGCGTACCTTTTAGAGAGGGGCACCACATTGTAGGCGTCCTTGTTCAGCTTGCTATTAGCGAAAATAAAACGCTAGAAGAGCTTTCGCTTGAGCAATACAAATCAGTTAATGATGTTTTTGAAGACGATGTATACCCGGTATTAGAAATTGATGCGTGTATAAAAGCGCGCCAAGCTCTTGGCGGCACATCGATTGAGCAAGTAACTGGTGCAATTAAAGAAGCCAAAAAAAAACAGCAAATAACGGTTCGTGATGCAAATCTAGATGACGTTGAATCTATAGCTAAGCTCATTCAGCATTGGGCTACAGTTGGCGAAAATCTACCTAGAGCTAAAAGTGACATGGTGCATTCTATAAATGAATTTGCGGTCACTGAAATTAACGGTAAGGTATCGGGCTGTGCCTCGCTGTATATATATGATACAGGTCTTGCTGAAATTCGCTCTTTAGGTATTGATCCTCAAAGCGTTGTTACTGGGCAGGGGCGGCAACTCGTTGAGCATTTGTTAATTAAAGCTAAAAAACTGGCGTTGAATAGAGTTATTGTACTAACGCGTGTGCCTGACTTTTTCGAAAAGCAGCGCTTTACCTTTTGCACTAAAGACAGTTTGCCAGAAAAAGTAATGAAAGATTGTGAGCTTTGTCTTCGTAAAGAAAATTGCGATGAAGTTGCTATGGAATTTATTTTAAAGCCAAGTAAAAGTGTGGAGATCCCGTGTAAATACGTGGCTTAAACTCCCTGGATACAAAAAACGTACGGTTATCCCTGTGCGTTTTTTTATATCTAAAACAAACTGGTTTGATCTGTTGCATTTTTTAAAGTGTCAAATAAAGTTGGCATACAGGTTGCTTTATTATAGGTGGGTGGCAAAAATGGCTACCTAGATTAAAACAGGTAACATGTTTACCTATATAATAGCGTGATAAAAGTTGCGCAAACTATAATTTTATAAGGATTAATAACATGCAAATTTCAGCGAATAACCAAGTACAAATGCAAGCATATAATAAAACACAACAATTAAAGCCTGCAATGGAACAAACTGCTAGCCCTAAAACCCTGCAATCTGATACAGTAAGCATTTCTCAAGAGGCTATTGCTGCAGCAAGTAGTGATAGCTTACAACGTGGCGGGGGCAGTGTAATGCCTGTCAGACCAAAGTAATAATTTAAGGTTTTAAATGATTCTAACTGAGCTTTTTGGGTTGTTCTCACTGTCTGCTTTTACGATGTGGGGATTTCTGATGACTTTCTTTTTTAATGTGTTTGTATACTCATTAGATTTAAAAAGAGGTACAACTCTTCTGCTCAGTTCATTTATTATGATGATATCTTATACCTTATCTGACTACTTCTATACATGGCTTTCTATTAAAAACTCAATATACTTGGATTGGGCTTTGTATGATATTTCTACTATTTTAGCGTTAATATGCATATATAAAATAACCGAAAAAACAACACCTTCTTTTTTGTATTTAATTGTTGGATTGTCTATAAATTCGATTTTCTTTTTTTGTATGTATTTAGATATGTATATATTCGGAAATATGGAACGATGGTTTTTTTGGGATGTTTATACATACGCAGTTAATTTAATGGACTTAATTATGATAGTCGCATTAATTGTTGATAGAGACTTCCTAGGTCTTCATAAGTTAAAGAACAAAACCCTCAGTTACTTCAAATCAAACGATACCCACAAATTAACCTAGTTTAATATGTACGTTACTGAAGCCTTAACGGATTATGTAGGAGCTTTCTCCCAAAGGGGTCTTTTTAATGGCTTTCTTATGCTGTTTAGCTATTAATATAAATAAGGAAAGTAAGTCTCCTGTTTATTTATCTGCGCTTATGCTCTGCTCATATATTTTTAGTGGCTACATAGATTTATTAGAAAATTTATATTTAAGCTGGGCACTCTACGATTTCATTACAATTTTAGCTTTGTTAACTTTACAGTGCTTCAAAGTACTCCAACGTTCTGTAGCTTTTCACTTAATCATAATTTCGTTAACAATAAATGCTGTACTCACCCTCGTAATATATTATGACCTATACGTTTTATATAACTATGAGCCTTGGTGGTATTGGAGTGTTTATTCTATTGGCGGAAATATGTTCGATGTTTTAATGATTCTTTCACTAGTATTCAATAAAAATACCATTTTTAAAAGGGGGTGCTGCATTGAACTTTAAAAAGTTGAAAAATATTGAATGAACTTTTAATTAGCCCAACAGTTTCTTTGTACATAGGTGCATTTGTACAATGGGGATTCCTTATGGCCTTTTTGTATTCCCTTGCTCATTCGATTAATAAGCCTAATAAAGAAAAAGTGTATTTGTCTTTGGTTATGAGTGTTTCATATTCATTTAGTATATTTACAAATATGAATACGGTAACTTATCTTGATTTTTTATGTTTTGATATTTTAACTATTATAGCTCTTACACTTCTAAGGCGATTTCTAAAAAGGGATGTTGCCTATATATATCTTCTAACTGGTTTGACTATAAATTCAACCCTGCACCTTTTTATGCACTATGATATTTATGTACTAGATAATGTTGATTATTGGTGGCTTTGGAATTTTTATTTAATAGTTATCAATTTAGTCGATCTCACAATGGTAACTATTCTCTTTTTTAACAAAGATTTTTTAGGTTTAGTTAAGTTTACTAAATTTTTAACTGAAAAATTTAACAGGTCACGCCATGCCTGACTTTCTATGGAGGCTGGCTGGTTTATACGACTATATAATTATTTTTATTACATGGTCTTTTGTTATTGCTTTTTTATATAATTTGTCTATTAGCATTAACAAGTATGACAAAAGCTGCACACAGCTTGCATTCACTATGGTGGTATCTTACACCTCAAGTATTTTTATGGATCCCTTTAGCAACACACCTCATTTGACCCTTTTCATATTTGATATCGTAACTATATTTTTTCTGATTATATGGCGGAGCTATTTTAGTAAAAGCCTCCCTATAGCCTTTTATTATCTTTTAGTTGGACTTAGCTTTAACGCATTTGTTTTTTTTGGAATGCACTACGACAGTATTGTTTTAGGAAATTTAGACTACTGGTGGTTTTGGGCCTTGTATGTAATCGGGCAAATAATTTCTGATTTAACAATGCTTTTAGCTCTCCTAATTAATAAAGACTTTTTAGGTTTGGTTGCATTAAAACGTTATTTATTTGGCAGTACAAAAAGCATTCATAAAAAGGTTGAATAGAATGGAGGGTCTATTTTGGCAATTAAATTCAATTAATGAATATTTTGGAATACTTATTACATGGCTTTTTGTTTTTGCTTTTTTGTTCACTCTATCAATTGCTATTAATAAGCAAGATAAAAGCCCAGGGCAAGATCACGAACTTTACCTTGACTTAAAAGTATGATCTTATACTCCTTTTTTAAGGAGCATCCCCATGTC
>NZ_JANJGQ010000024.1:0-72899 GCF_030847595.1 Pseudoalteromonas sp. 20-92 | reverse complement strand
CACCGTACTTACGCAAAAATATGCACAAGGTGAAAAGCTAAGTAAAGTTGAACTCATCTTTTTCAATCAAACGGTTATACAATACCGCGAACGCCTAGCGAGTATCAGCTGGTTTATGCGGCTATTAAATGAAGACATTGCGCGCAGAGCAAATAAAGAAGATAGCTGCACAGGTAGATTCTGGGAGGGTAGATTTAAATCTCAAGCATTACTAGATGATGCAGCACTTGCAGCCTGTATGGCCTATGTCGATTTAAATCCCATTAGAGCTAAAATGGCTAACACACCAGAAGAGTCAGATCATACCAGTGTACAAAAGCGCTTAACATGCGCGACAGAGGGTAAACAGCCTAAACAGTTACTTCGTTTTGCAGGTATGTCTCGTCAGATTATGCCCAAAGGGCTGCCGTTTGAGCTTAAATCGTACCTTGAACTTGTTGAGCTAACAGGGCGAATAATACGAGAGGATAAACGCGGGTATATTGATAACATGAACCTTCCTTTGCTAGAAAGGCTTAATATATCCCCAGATAACTGGCTAAAACTCACTACGCAATTTACGCGCGTATTTCATGGTGCAGTAGGCAGACCCACTTCACAAGCAAGTTACTGTGAAAATTTAAAGCGTAAACGGCTATCAAATATTAGCAATTGCGAAAAGCTACTCGCATAAATTAAAACAGTTCAGTAAAAGTTAAAAGTGCCATTACGGAGTTATTTTCATGCGTGTAATTTGGGTTTAAAAATGTAATGACTTATTTAATAGATGAAATGAAAGCGACCCAGTAATAAAAGGTTGATTATGAACCTGAAGAGCTAATTTTGTGGCACAGTTTTGTTTGTTCAATTAAAGTGGCTGTCTGGTTTGGTCGTTGTTCATAAAACAGAAAAGTTGCAAAACACGATGCATTAAGAAAGGGAGGCCCTTTTACCGTAAATTAAAGCTACTCAACCAGCCGCAACCCTCCACCATTTCTGTGTATTTGCGCACTGAATAAAAATAATTTTCAGTTAACTAATTGTTTACAGGTGTTTATTTGATGGTTAAGATAAATGCATTGTAATATATAGACATTTATCGGTTTATAAAACGACAAATGTCGTAGACAAAATTGTTAGCTTTTTCAGGATGCTCTAGCAATATTGTTATTTCAATATACAAAGGATATGTATGGCTGTACCAATACAATCAATTGAAGAATCATTAAGTGTTGCTCATGTAGGTGCTATTGTTTCAAAAGCAGGTGCGACATTTAATTTAGTGCCTCATGATTATGGGGTTGATGTATCAATAAGAAATATCCAGCCTTTTAATGGTAAATTAATGGATCTTGGGACTTCATTTGATTGCCAGTTAAAATCAACAATCAATTGGTCTGAAAAAGACGGCCATATTGTTTATGATGTAGAAATTGATACATATAACAAATTAATATTTAGAGAAAATAATTCTTCCATACCTTGTTTATTAGTTGTTTTATGTTTGCCTAGAGATGAATCCCAATGGTTAACCTTTACAGATAAAGGGCTACTATTACAAAAAAGTTGTTATTTTTATCATTTAAAAGGCGATCTTAATAAAAACAAAAAGCAAGCTAGAATTAAGATACCTGTAGAGAACCTTTTAACCCCTGAAGCTGTTCAACAACTTATCGTTAAAGTTAAATTAGGAGAGTTACAGTGAATTTAATTAATATTAACTCTCCAATATTGAAAACTATCAACCTTGAAAGCCTTAATTCTTTTTTATCTTTGAAGGGCTGGACAAGAAGCTCTGATGTTTATTTAGATAAAAATACTATTTACAGTAGCCCTAAAAATCCTTTAGGCGAAAGTATTGAAATTTTAGTGCCCAACTCTTCAACCTTTATTGATTATTACAATCGTTTAGCTGATGTAATTAACACTCTTTCCTTCTATTATGATCAAGATACAAGTGATGTGATTAGAAGTATATCTTCATGTTTTACTGATATATTCCAGACTCGAATAATAGATACAGGACTATTTGAAAATAGCCTACCAATCGATGAAGTTTATCGTGAAATTGGTGGGATTAGATCATTATTTTTATATGGGGCATCATCAGAAGTTACTCCTTCAAGGCATTTTGATAATCCATTATCTAGAAGTCAAAAGTTTATTGAAAACTGTCGTTTTGGGCATACTTTTAAAGGTAGTTTTGGTTTTACGGTGGAACTTCCAATCATAAAAGCTCGTGAAGAACGAGATCTATTTGAAATACCTTTTGAACGAAAGGTAAACGAAAGAATAGCTAGAGGGCTAAACCTTATATCTCAAGCTGTAAAATCTGATAATGCAGATATTTTAGTTGATGCTTACAACACAGCTTTTAATTCTAAAATGTGTGATGCACTTTTAAATATATCAAATCAAGCTTCTAAATCTGTTGAGTTATCATTTAATTGGGCAAAGGAAGTAGATTTATCTGAAGATATTCGTAACTTCAAAAGTATCATTTTAACTGAAGCTCACTATGATGTTATTTCGTATGCCTCGAGTAAATTGAAAGAAGTTCCTCCTGAAGATAAGCTTGTAATGGGGAAAATAATAAATTTACACTGTAATAACAATCCAGTGGATGAATCTATTACAAAAAGCATTATCATCAAATATATTGATGATAATAGTTCAAAGCTCGATGTTAAGGCTACTTTAAACTCACATGACTACAAACTTGCTTGTAAAGCTCATATTGAGGGCGTAGATATAACTATAAACGGTAAGCTTGAAAGAACAGGTGGACAATGGACTTTAACTGATATTAAGTCAGTAAAAGTCAAAAGCTAACAACACGCCCTGAGGTGGACGACTAGTAAAATTTAGCTATTAATTGCAAATTTTAAAAGTGGTGAGACTCTGCGTTTTAAGGCCGCTAAATAAGTCGATTCATCGTAGGGTGTATTCGTTTTCCAACAGCTAAATAAAATCTAACAAGGAACGTATATGAATTTATCTGAAGGCAAAACTGTAATTAAGTTTGAAATATCAGAAACAGGCCACCAAATTGTTGAAGCTAAAATTAACGGTAAATTGTTACGTTTTATTTTAGATACTGGCGCTGGGACATCTGTTTTAGACAGAGGATGCCTAAGTGAGTTAGGCATTGAAGAAAAACTCAATGTTGAGAATGCAGCAGGCTTGGGCACTTCGGATCACGCTATGGGGGATATAGAAGTTCATTCAATTGAGTTTGGAAATGCCCTGTTTGAAAGTCCAGACTTTGTGTCACTTAATCTTGACCATGTTCAGGTAGCGGGTGGTGAAAAGGGAGTACATGGCTTGTTAGGCTCTCCCTTTTTTACTCAATACCAAGCAGTTATCGATTTTTCAAAAAATAGGTTAGCGCTTTTTAATAAAAAAATTAAATATCTAACCTAAACTTTGTGCTTTAAATTTTAACTAACGCACCATATTTATGGGCTTAATTATGGCATAGTGCGACAGCTGTTATTATTTACAATTTGTATTTCAAAGCTACTTTCCTAGTTCTTTTTTAATAACTCTTTTCTTATAATTTCAGCCCCAGCGCTCAAGGCATTTAGTTTACCTCTGGCTATATGGTGAGGTAGTGGAGCCATGCCGCAGTTTGTACACGGGTAGAGCTTGTCGGCATCTACAAATTGCAGTGCTTTACGCAGCGTATTAGCCACTTCCTCTGGCGTTTCGATAGTGTGATTTGCTACATCAATTGCGCCTACCATTACTTTTTTACCGCGAATGAGTTCTAGTAAACCCATTGGTACATGGGAGTTATGGCACTCTAGTGAGATAATATCGATATTAGATTGCTGAAGCTTAGGGAATGCTTCTTCGTACTGTCGCCATTCAGATCCTAGTGTTTTTTTCCAATCTGTATTTGCTTTAATGCCGTAGCCATAGCAAATATGCACGGCGGTTTCGCATTTAAGACCTTCAATTGCGCGCTCTAAACAGGCAATTCCCCAGTCGTTTACTTCATCAAAAAATACGTTAAACGCGGGCTCATCAAATTGGATGATATCAACGCCGGCGGCTTCTAATTCTTTTGCTTCTTGATTAAGAATGATGGCAAATTCCCACGCTAGTTTTTCGCGGCTTTTATAATGATCGTCGTAAAGCGTGTCAATCATTGTCATTGGGCCTGGTAATGCCCATTTAATCGGTTGTTTGGTTTGCTTGCGTAAAAATTTAGCGTCTTCAACAAACACAGGCTTTTGACGGCTAACAGGGCCAACAACTGTAGGTACACTTGCGTCGTATCGGTCACGAATTTTTACTGTTTTACGTTTTTTAAAGTCAACACCGTTTAGGTGCTCTATAAATGTAGTTACAAAATGCTGCCTTGTTTGCTCACCATCGCTAACAATATCAATGCCTGCTTGTTGTTGGTCGAATAATGACAAGCGTAGGGCGTCGTGTTTTCCTTGGGTTAATTCATCACCTTGTAATTTCCAAGGTGACCAAAGTGTTTCTGGCTCTGCAAGCCATAACGGCTTAGGTAAACTGCCAGCGGTAGAAGTAGGTAGTAATTTTTTCATAATAAATAATGCCGTATATTTTAGTTAATTATTAAACGTATCGTTAAGCGCTATTAGTTGTTATGACAGATAGCTAGTAGAGAATTGCTCAAGAACTCTTTGGTACGGCTTGATAAAATGCTCTTGCGCAAACTTGCCTTGCTCGTTTGCTAACTTGCCGCGCTCTTCTCGGTCATACACAATTTGCGTTAGTGAGTGATCCAAGTTTTTTAAGTTTGGTTTATATGATTTACCCGCTGTTGCGTTGGCATTATAAATCTCTGGTCTGTAGATTTTTTGAAACGTTTCCATCGTACTAATAGTGCTTATAAGCTCAAGATTGCTGTAATCATTAAGTAAATCACCAAAGAAAAACAATGCTAAAGGCGCGGCACTATTTGGCGGCATAAAGTAACGTACCTGCAAGCCCATTTTTTTGAAGTATTGCTCAGTTAAAGACGATTCATTTGGCTCGTATTCAACGCCTAGTACCGGATGTTGGTTTTCGGTGCGATTGTAGGTTTTGTTATCTGACACACTTAGGCATATAACCGGTGGTTTTTTAAAGTTTTGTTTGTATGTATCCGAATTTACGAATGACTGAAATAGTTTGCCATGTAAAACCCCAAAGTCATCTGGAATGCTAAATTGAGGCTTGCCTTTATTGTGCTCTTGTAGGAGTACGCTAAAGTCGTAGTCGCGCACATACGATGAAAAGTTGTTTCCTACAATGCCTTCAATGCGCTTATTCGTTTTATGGTCAACAATATTTGTTTTTAATATTTCGATTGATGGGAAGCTTTCGCCGCCATCTTCAATACCTATCTCAACAGAGACAATTTCAAGCTCAACAGCATAACGCTCACCTTTGGTGTTATCCCAATGGGCTAGGGCATTAAAACGGTTGTTAATCATGTTTAAGGCGTTACGCAAGTTTGCTTTGCGGTATTCACCTCTGGCTAAATTAGCAAAGTTGGTTGTGATACGCGTATTAGTTGATGGATGATAATTTTCGTCGAGTGAAACGCTCTTAATATTAAATGTAAAATCTTTTTTCATCGTATTTATATCCAATTTTATAATTTAAACCTGATTGATGCTCTGCGCTTTATTAGCCTTGCAACTTACTTAGCTGGCTTAGCTGGCTTAGCTGGTTTAGGTATTCAGCGGCTTTAAGTTGTTAGTAATAGTGTTTAGCGCTAAGGGATGAGTAATTTATACGTTGATTGGTATATGAAGAAAAACGGTTTAATTTCACATAAAACATGAGTCATATTCATTAATCATCATTGTTAGATTCGATTACGTAGCAATTGACGAGAAAAAGGCATAAATCGATAAAAACAAAGGATGGATGTTTAGCCGTTTAGACTTCTTTTTGTTTTGGTGTGCACTTTATTCATGTTGAACATGAGGAATATTCAAAGGAGTTTTGTATAGCTATAACAGTACATTAGCCAAATTTTTAGTATGTTGCGCCGTTGTTTATACTAAAAGTCATCACTGGAAACGTTTTAATTAGCTATAAAGGCAGATACTTCAGCTCATTTAACCTAAATGATAAACCGACTTTTTTGAGTACGTATATAAATGCTTGTAAATTAATAAAAGCGTTATTAGCCATATTAGTAGCAATGGTAGTACGTTAACTAAGTTATACTCGTTTTTTCATCACCTCTCCTATACAGTTCAGGTGGGATAGGCCAGATCAAGTCCAAGCATCCTATTTACGTGATTGTAAAAATGCACTCACTTTTGATGGTGTTTTAGTACTTAATATTTGCCATACCAAAGTTGAGAAAAGAGAAGCGTTTGATCAATTACTTGGGAAGGAATTTGCAGGAAATATTTTTAGTTTTACTATTGAAGGTAGTAATAAAATTGCGTTCGCTTATTAACAATAAAATGCCTGCAGTTAGTGAGGATGAATTACTTGCTAAAGCGCATGTGTTACAAAAATTAATAAACGTACCAATGACGCGCTATGCCGAGCTTTTATTTAATCAAAAATGGTTAGTTTGATGTACTGTTAAATGGCGCGTTTAAATCCATCCGTCTATCTGTTGTTCATTTAAACGTGGTTAAACTAATCATACTCTGAATAAAAATAATAAAGTACGTACCCGTACGGAAACACTTATACATGGATTACTGTAAAAATATAATCGCTAAATTTATAAGCGCGATGCAAAAACGACCTGGATTATTGGCTGTGCTTGCTTTTTTGTCGGGTGTTGCCAGCTATGCACTTGTAGATAGAAAAGAGTCTTTTTCGCAAGTTATTGCGATATTTTTACTTATTAGTTGGTTGTGGCTAATTATTGATAATTGGCTGCGTGACAAAGTAGAAGAAAAGTTTGGTGTGGCTGTATCTCCTAATGTAATGCGTTTTGCTCTACAAATGGTGCAACAAGAAAGTCTATTTTTTGCTTTGCCATTTTTTTTAGCGGTTACGCAGTGGGACCATCCTCAAGCATTTTTTACCTCCCTCATTGTGGTATGTGCGGTTATATCGGTAATCGACCCCTTTTATTATAAGAAGCTTGCTAAAAACCGTACGCTATTTAGTGTGTTTCATAACTTTGCTTTATTCGTTGTTTTACTTGTTACCTTACCTATTTTGTTAAACCTTACCACGAGCCAAAGTTTAGCTGCAGCCCTTGTAACGGCTGTAGTGGTTACTCTTCCGAGTTTAAACAATTTAATGCCTAATGCGCGCTGGTGGCGTTTCCCTATTCTTGTATTGATTTTATGTGCTTTGAGCACTGCGGTGTGGCAATTAAGAAGTTATGTGCCTCCTGCTGCGCTGCGATTAACCGATATTACGTTAGCTCATGAAGTTGATTTACAGCATAAAAAGCCAGTTGGGAGTATTAAACAGTTAGACTCTTATACACTGCATCATCAAGGTTTATATAGTTGGACCGCTGTTAAAGCACCAAGAGGCTTAAATGAAAAAATATTTCATGTGTGGCTTCATAATAAAAAGGAAGTTGATCGGATCACGTTAAATATAAACGGCGGGAGAGAGCTAGGTTACAGAGCATGGACCCACAAGGTAAATTTTCCTAGCGACTCTGTTGGTAAGTGGCAGGTAAAAGTAGTCACCGAATCAGGTCAGTTAATAGGTTTAACGAAATTTACTGTTACACCTTAATTAACTAAGCCGGCTGTATTTTAAACACATAGCTGATATAGTTTTTCTATTACAAACTAATGGACATAGTTAATGAGTATTGCATTTGAGATTTTTATTTGGCTAATAGTTGATACTGGCTTGAGCTTTTTATTTTACTCGACCGGTTGGCTGTTATTAAAAGTGGTTACGTTTGGGCTGTATAAAAGCGAGTTTAAAGATTTTGCATCTTATAAAGCGAGTAAAGCTAGAAGAGTCGACTTAACCTTCCTACTCGGTTTTGGTTTTTATGTTGCACTGATTACCCTTATGGCTTACTTGACTCACTAGCTAGTTTTAATCCACAAAGATCAACAGACCAATGGTTACTAAAGCTCAGTTTTAAATTTAATTATTATTATGCTTTGAATCAATAAACAATGCGTATGTGTAATACACAATAACTAAAAAATGTTAGTGTTTAGCTATCGTTTAAAAAAGTTGAGAATTACATATGAAGTTTTTAGTATTTTTAGGCACAGTACGCGATAGCACTCCACCAAAACCAGCTCGCTTAGGCTTAAGGGTTTCTAGGGCTTGTATAGAATGCTTAACAGAGCATTTTGGCAGTCATGAGTTTGAGCTAATTGATGCGTTGGACTTTCCTAGCGAAAACGTATTTAAACCGCACTTTGCATACGCTAAAAGTAATGCACCTACAGAGCTCACTCTATTAGCTGATAAAATTAAAGCCGCAGATGGATATATAATGATTAGCCCTGAGTACAATCACAGCATGAGTCCAGCCCTCGCTGACTTACTTAATCATTTTGGTAGCTCACTGTTCTCGTATAAACCAAGTGCAATAGTTACTTACTCAGCAGGACAGTGGGGTGGTGTAAGAGCGGCTATTAGTATGCGCACGTTTTTATCTGAACTTGGCTGTTTGCCAGTATCGGCTATGATCCACGTACCAAAAGCGCAAGATGTGTTTAGTGAGGATGGCAAACCTGTTGCAGGAGAGAGTCAATCATCGTGGTTTAATTATTTCTCACGCACGTTTGGCCAACTAATATGGTGGGCGCAGGCTGCTAAAGAGCATACCGAGGTGGTTGACCCACAAAGTTTGCTAAAAAGCTTTAAAACAGATCCTTCTCAGCGCAATGCGCCTTAATATCCGCTAACTAATTGTTTGGATTGATTATAGAAACACAGCTGCATATAGTGGTATCATTAACGCTACATATTTTTAATAATGCATAATACCAATTCGCAATAATAGTTAATCAATTTAAGAGATTAAATCGCTAACTGCATTAAAAGTTTTTGATATAGAACAACCCAATAACGAAATTTTTGGTGTGTTCTCAACACGGTTTTCTTGTCTCAAAATAGATCACTGAATTATTCGAATTGATGTAAGAAACAAGGAAATTGTGTCTTGAAATACCTAGCCTTACTAAGTGTGCTAACGCTTAGTGCATGTAGTTCTGTTCCCCATAAAGTTGAAATGAGCCAAAGTACAGCTGCAAATATGAACCTTATCGCTTTAACTGAGCAAACTGCACCTAAGGGTGTTGCTGGCACTTACCAGTTTCAAATTAAAGCGGCGGGAGCTCAGGGTAGTTGGTTGTATTTAAATACCGAAACTGATTATCGCGACAGGCGTTCTATTACGGTATCAATACAGCCCAATGTGGTAGCAGAGCTTCAAAGTAAATACGGGCAACCAGCAGACACCTTTTTTATTGATAAAACAATAGAAGTAACAGGTGAAGCTAAACGAGTAACTATCGATTTTATGAGCCGTGGAAGAGTCACTAATAAATATTATTATCAAACGCACATAGCTGTGTCATCAATTAAGCAGCTTCGTGTTATAGAAAGTTAGCAAAAAGCAATGTACTGTGTTTATATACAGTATATTGTAAAAGCTTACTTTGAGCTTTAACATTTACACTTAAATTTACTGCTATGGCGCTACTTTAGTGCTGTTTTATTTCACGATTTCAAAACTCTTATTTAACCTATTGTAATCTCATTACATAAAACTAATAATTAGGGCGTGTTGATCTTTGGTGGGTGAATTTGCAGCAGTATGTTTGGTTTTTAGGCAAGGCGGAGCCTATGTAGTGTGGTTATTCCCCATGAATAGGCGATAACGCCGCATAAATACCAAACATGCGCTGCCCTTTGGGTTCTTTCTAGGGACGATTAACTCTTTGTTGCTCGGTTTTTACTTAGCCCACTAGGTTACAAACCTCGCGCCGCGATTTAATCGCCCCTAGATTGAACAAATTTCAATCCACAAAGATCAACACGCCCTAGTTAGTTTTATAAATTTGAGTACCTGTATTGAAAGCCAAAGAAATCCGCAATTTTTATATCAACGAAGAGCAATCTGTTTATTTGCTTTCGCACCGCGATGCTAAAAAACACCGCCAGTGGCTTAATATTTGTATTAAGCAGCTAACACTGCTGGGCTACAAAAACGTTGAAATGATTGGCTCGGGTGCTTTTGGTTTTGTGTTTGCAGGTGATGACGATAACGGCTTACCTTGGGTATTTAAGTTTTCGCGTATTACACTTGCCCAAAGTGTACGTGACCGCCTAGAAGACGAAGCGTATATGCTTTCGCAAATTAATAACCCCTTAGTGCCTACCTTTTATGCATTTGAGCGAATTAAAAAACAAGGGATTTTAATGATGGCTCGCGCCATTGGAGAGGACCTTGAAAAAGTATCGCTTAAAACAGGGCGCTTTAGTGCCGCGCAAATAATGGCATTAGCCGTTAGGTTACGTAATGTATTAATTGATTTACGTAGTCACAAAAACGGCGTTAGCCCACAACCTATAGTGCATGGCGATATAAAGCCTTCAAACCTTGTATGGGACGCAAACACTGATGCGCTGTCGTTAGTGGATTGGGGCAGCTCTGTGTATGCACAGCTCGATAGTGATGGTAACCCTGTTGCGAGTAACTTTATGGATTTAATGTCGGGCGATTTAAGCACAACTAATGCCCGTATGGGCGATGTTTACTTTATTGGTGAAGCGCAAATGTCGGGGGAGCAATCATCACCACGATTTGACGAACAAGGTGTAGCCGCTACGTTGTATGCGCTAGCGTCGGCGCAGTCGTGTCGCTTTGGTGCGCAAGCCATCCCTGCAAGCAGCTTAGGGCTGCCAAAAGAGCTGGCTAAAGTCATTGATGGTATGCTCTCTAAAAGTAAAGCCATACGCGATGGTGCTGGTGATTACTTTATGCGTAACATTACAACTATGGCCAAAATGTATTTACCTGAGCTTGATAAAAAACAAAAAAAAGCAGATATCCCTTTTTGGTATGGCAACGACGAGCAGCCCGACACGGTGGTATATAGTTCACGAAAACAGTTTTTACGCCAGGCCGATCATAACCAGCAATTACTAGATATAAACGACGCGCAACTTGACCGTTATTATAAAGAGTTTTTGTTTGATACAGGCGATACCGAAAAAGCATTTTTAGCATCAATAAGCCGATTAGCTAAGTACCCTGTAGTAGGTGGGCTTAGTTTTCATTGGAAGGATGAGTCAATGTTTGTTGAATCGTCTTTAATTATGCATGACGAATCATTGGGTGATGCGTTTAGTGATGCGATTAATAACACGGTAATGCTTGCGCAAGCGATTAATCAAAAAGGGTTATTTAAGTGTTGTTTGTTTGACGCCCGTAAAACCATTCAGTTAGAGCGAGATGGCACCGGTGCATTTAAGTTTGATAGCCTACCAGAGCTTGAATACGAAGTTGTAAGCATGAAAGCCAACGACATAACCCGCCCGCATTCATATTTTGAAGACGGTAAAGACCCTGATGAGCAACTACAGCTACCTAAAAAAGTTATTAAATGCGTATTTGAGCTTAACCAAATTCATCATACGGGGTGTATTATTTTTGAAGCACTGCCCGACAGAATGAAGATTCACCATTACTACCGCTTACTCGATTCGAGCAAAGAGGTTGAGTTTAAACGTTTGCTAAATAAACTAATGCAATACGCGGTAAATATTACGGACGTGGGTGTTGCGGGCTTTATGAAACTCCCATATAAAAACACCCGTGAGTTTAGTTTATGTGAGCAGCAACAAGAGCATTATTTTCCTAAAAATCCCAAGCTTGTATCTTTATAGAAAGAACCCTTCACTAAAGAGTGTTAAATAAGACGACAAAAATAAAAAAGAGAACAAATTGGTTTAACTTGTACTCTTTGCTACTTAATTATTTGCGTAAGTATCATTAATTAGTAAACACCTTACTAAAGGGCGACATTGGTGATAGCTCAAATTGATGAGTAAGTTTTTGCGTTTTATTAGTCGCTGTTATTTGATAATGCTGCTTGTGCTCATTGTTACTAAATAGCTTAACGTTAAAGTTAATTTTGGTTAGTTTACTAGGCAAAGAGTAGCGCCCAGTAATGGTTACTTGGTCTATATTGTCGCTTTTATGTTTATGCGACGCTTCTGGGTTTAGCAAAAGTCCGTCAATAGTAAATTTATACTGATGATCTGCTAAATAAACGTTCTTTTTAACTCGTTTAATTATTAGCTTTTTATGAGCGTTAAACTCAATTATTGACACTTTGCCATCCTTATCTTCATCAACCCCTTTAAAAGCCGACATAGGGATTGAAAGCACAATAAACACGTTATTATCAACAAAATTCAGCGTACCGTGCTCTGCAACCATTAAATGCGCGTTTGCTAATGTTGATGTGCTCAATAAGCCCAATGTGGTCACACTTAACAGATAATTTTTCATATAAGGCATAACTTACTCCTAATTAAACTTCGCCTTTAACGCAGCGTTGAAAAAACGGGTAAGTGTCTGTTGCGTAGTAGTGGTATATCCCATCAGGAAACTCAGGTGTTACGCCAACGCGGCCATTACATTCATCTAAATCACCAGAGCCTGCTACGTATTCCCAATCTTGTGCAAATGTACCTAATGGGTATATATCGGTAGAAGGGCGGTTTGCGCTTACAGATGTTATGTGTTGGTAGCTACCGGTCATTGCGGTTAGCGCTGAAGTTGCATCATTTGAGTCTGCATAGCCGTAACGTGCATAAATAGGAAAGCCGTCTGCTGCCCAGCCTATTAGAGTCATAGTGGAGCTATTGCCACCTCGCAGTGTTACAAAGCCTTCAGGCATACCATGATAGTGATATGTGCCATCGGGTTGTACGTGTGCATTGTTGTCGTCTGTTCCAAAACTAAACGTGTCTTGGCTTAAGGCTTCTATATTCCAATTACCGCTGTTGTCACCTAAATCGCAATCGGTGCCTGAATCATCGCAACTTCCGCCTGTGCCGGCGTCTATTTTAATGCCGTTAAGTACAACGCCTATCATTCCACGAGGCCCCCCAAGCATGGTTGCTTGTGTTGTTTCTACAGGCTCAAGTGTGTAGCTTTCATTTACTGATTGTTCAGAAATAGTATTTGGGTTATTGGCATTAGGGAATGTACCTACTTCGTGATCAGGTATGCCATTAGCGACTAAGTCGCGTGTAGTTCCTGTGCATGACCAATCTGCAGCGCTGGTGGCTTGTACTGATTCTGACTCGTTATATTCACTGTAGCTATATTCACAAAGCACGCCTTGGGTTGAGCTACTCGTACCTGTACCGTTATCTGAGGTGGTTGGTGATGAATCTGTAGTTGTTGAGGTATCAACTATGCCTTCTCCACCTCCACAAGCAACTAACGATGAAACAACTAGAGCCAAGGTGCTTAGCTTTATAGCATTTACCCGATTTGAGTTTTTAATATTAACTGCGTGTAGTTTCATTGCTGCTTACCTGATCAATTAAGTTACTCAAACAATAATCAGCAATTGTGCAAATAGTGTGTAAACAATGATGACAAATTAGCAATGATGTAAATAGGCGAAGTATTAAAGCTAAGTTGAGATTTAACTTTATTGGATTGTGTTTTATTTTAAAATTTCAAAAAGTTAAACTAATGCAAAAATAGCTAAAATAAAAGGTTACCTTAATGGCTAAAACAAAACCTGTAGTGACGTTACAAAGTCACGGTATTTACTCTAAGTGGGACAGCGAAAGTAAAGCATTGCCACAAATAGAGCAATTTACAACAAATGTAATAGCTGAGGTAGATGTTGAGTTTGGCTTAATCGTAAATATTAAAAAGGGTAAAGGCGAAAAGCTTCACTATTGTATATACCATCCAGATATACCAAACAGTAAAGGTGATGTAATGGACCCCTTTGAAGGCGATGTATACGTTAAAAACAGTGATTGGAACTTTTATTTAGGCGACACGCTTTGGTTGCCAATAGAGAATAAATTAGGTGATTGGCGTATGACGATTGAGCTAAATGGGAAAATTATTGCTGATAAAACTTTTAAGGTGGCATTAGAGATAGAGCGTACTGAAACAGATTTTTGGAAAAACCGAGGGTATTGATTTCTATTTGTTAGCTATATGGCGGGGATGTAATAAAAATTAATAAAAGAGAGTTGTAGAGCCATTTAAAATAGCTCTACAAAATTAAATTAGCGTGTTTAGTTACCCCAAGGGTTACTAGAATTAGAGCGTTGTTTGCGATCACGAGCACGTTGCTTTGTTGCTTTTTTTTCCATAATGCGTTTCGCATCGCTAAAACTTAATTCACATGGCTCACCAGGTTTATGATCAGCTGGGATCACACGATCGCGTGGCGGTAATTCGTATTGCACATCATCAGGCTTAGGTAAGTTTTTAAGGCGGTATAGGTAAAAGTTATCTACTTTTTCTTGTGCCCATTGTGTTTTACGTAAAAATTTAACCGCTGACTTTATATCAGGATTGTTTTTAAAGCAGTTAAGTTGTAAATAAGCGTGTAGGAGCTCCCACCCGTATTGTTCAACCAGCTCTTCAACCACTTGTTCTAATTTAACGCCTTGCAGTGGATTATTACTGAAAAGTTCTTGGTTGCTCATAGGTGTTGCCTCGTTATTAAAATACAAATTGCATTATAAATTTAATAACGGGGCTTTAACAGTGTAAATAGCTTAACTTTGACAATTAACTACAACACGACCGCGAATTTTGCCTTGCATAAGTAGCTCTGCGTTATCAATGGCGTGTTCTAGTGAAATTTCAGTCGAAATTTTATCTAAATAATCAGCGCTTACTAATTTAGCTAAACGATCCCACGCTTCAATTCTGTCGGCTTTAGGGCGCATTACGCTATCTATCCCTATAAGAGATACGCCACGTAATATAAACGGGGCAACTGAGGCTGGTAAATCCATGCCTTGTGCAAGTCCGCAGGCGGTTACTACACCCCCATACTTTAATGATGCACAAATATTAGCAAGTGTATGGCTACCTACCGAATCTATTGCCGCTGCAAATCGCTCTTTTTGCAAAGGCTTACCCGGGTTTGAAAGCTCATTTCGGTCAATTATTTGTGAAGCGCCTAACTCTTTTAAATACTCACTTTGATCTAATCGACCCGTTGCCGCTGTTACGTTATAGCCAAGCTGGTTTAATAAATAAATAGCAAAGCTGCCTACGCCACCATTGGCACCAGTTACCAGTGTTTCGCCAGATTCAGGCGTAATACCTTGTTTTTCAAGTGCTATAACACTTAGCATAGCGGTATAACCCGCAGTGCCTATTTGCATTGCTTGTTTTGGTGAAATACCTGCAGGCAAGGGGATTAACCAATCGCTATTAAGTGCCGCTTTTTGAGCAAGCCCGCCCCAATGTTTTTCACCTACACCAAAGCCATTTAATATTACGTTATCGCCGTTTTTAAATTCATCGCTGGTGGAATTTGTAACCGTACCCACTAAATCAATACCTGGCACCATAGGAAAACTGCGTACAACGGGGCCTTTACCAGTAATTGCTAAACCATCTTTATAGTTAAGTGTGCTGTATAGCACGTCGATAGATACGTTTTCGTTTGGTAAATCACTATTTTCGATAGTTGATAATGAAGCGCTATAGTTATTATCTTCTTTATTAATAACAATGGCTTTAATTGGGGTACTCATAGGATATCCTTTTAGACCGATCGTCTTTTAATTGGTAAATAAAAACGCATTAGGTTAGTAATGCGCGTAAAAACATTTCTGTATACAAAGTAAGTGGAGTATTTGATTTTGTGAGCTTTGCGCGCATAACAGCACCTTCCCAACCAATCCAAAAGTACTCACTCATCAATTTTGTATTTACATGGCTTGCAATAGTGCCTTGTTGCTTAGCTTGGTTTAAGCAAACCTCTACCTGGTTTTGCCAAGCAGTGTAGCTTTGCATTAACCTGATTTTAAACTCTTCACTTAAATGGTTAAGTTCTTGATTTAAGTTACCGACTAAACAGCCACGTTTATAATCGTATTTTTTCATCCCTTTAATTGCGCTTTGGGTAAAATTAACGATTCGTTCAAGTGGGGGAACATCTTCTTGCTGTAGGTAATGGGTAAGCTTGGCAATAAAATAACTGTCGTATGCATCAACTAACGCAATGCCGTAGGCTTCTTTACTTTTAAAGTAATGATAAAAAGAGCCTTTAGGTACAGCCGCTTTTTTTAAAATAGTATCGAGTCCCGTGGCGCTAAAGCCAAATTCAGTTAAGGTTTCTAGGCCCGTGCGAATAAGTAACGCTTTGGTATCGGCGTTCTCTCTGGCTATTTTAGGTGGGCGACCACGGCGTATTGGTGTTGATGTATTTTTGTTCATGCACACATATTAGACCGGTCGACTTTAAATAATCAAGTATAAATTCAAATTGTTTAAAAATACTTCAAGTTAGGGGCGGGCTACTAATTTAAGATTAATGAAATAAAAGTGTCACGATTACATTTTTGTTTGGAACTTAGTCTATATTAGTCGGTCACAATTAAAGCACATAAGTGCTTTTTAGCGATTATTGAGTCGCATTTTATTTAGCATAAAACCGGTCAAATTAAATGTTGTATGACCACTTACTTTTTTAAATGTTAATTCATTTTTGCATCAGCAGCTTAGTTAAAGTCAAACAATTTAATTGCTTTTATGATTTGAATTTTACATTTTTATTAACTATTCATTAAATGTAGCTTTCACTAATGCTACACAATATATAAATAAAAAAGGTGAGGATATTACCGATGAAGAGACAGAAAAGAGATCGTTTAGAAAGAGCTCATTCTCAAGGTTTTAAAGCAGGTTTAGCAGGTCGCTCAAAAGAGCTATGCCCTTATCAACAAGTAGATCCCAAATCAGAGTGGTTAGGAGGTTGGCGTGAAGCGATTGAAAACCGCAACATGTACAAAACCTAAAATCAATAATCGAATTTAAGCAAAAAGGCCTCCACGTTGGAGGCCTTTTTGTACGCATTTAAAAATTAAAACGCGCTAGTGTCTTGGAACAAGCCCACTTTTAAATCTTTTGCTTCGTAAATTACTCGGCCATCTACTTCTACAGTGCCATCTGCAACACCCATGAACAATTTACGTTTAATTACGCGTTTCATTACAAGGCGGTAAGTTACTTTTTTATTAGTTGGTAAAATTTGGCCAGTAAATTTAACTTCACCCACACCTAGCGCACGGCCAAGACCAGGGCCACCAGACCAACCTAAGTAAAAACCAACTAGTTGCCACATAGCATCTAAGCCTAAACAACCTGGCATTACTGGGTCGCCTTTAAAATGACAATCGAAAAACCAAAGGCTAGGGTCAATATCAAGCTCAGCAACAATTTCGCCTTTACCATGAATTCCGCCATCAGCAGTAATAGAGGTAATGCGATCCATCATTAACATGTTGTCACTTGGTAAACGGCAGTTACCTTCACCAAACATTTCACCTTGACCACACAGGATCAACTCTTCTTTTGTATAGCTATTTTTAGGTTCCATAACACTTATCTTCGCTTAGAAATTGCCAAGTACTTTAGCGTACACTTGTACGCTAAACAACTCGGAGCAGTTAAAAAATCAAAATATTGCATATTAAATCATCAATCAATCAACGCGATTGGTTTTTGCACTATAAAACCGCGCAATTACAATCAGAAATCATTATAATTAACGCTGTCTTATAACCAGTCTAAAGGAAGTTTATGATCCTTTTTGTTAACTCACTAACTGTGATTGATTTTTCTTACTTATGTAACAAACGCGGCGCCGTTGGCGAGAGCTGGATTGTTGATTTAACTTTGCACGGTAAACTTAACGAAGAGTCTATGGTTTTAGACTTTGGTTTAGTTAAAAAGCAAATTAAAGGCATTATAGATGAGTGTATTGATCACCGTTTAGCAATTCCTACAGGGCTTAATGGCACTGTATCTGAATTTGACGAGCATAAAACACTCGACTGTACATTTGGTGAAAATAATCACTTAGCTATGAGCGCTCCTCATCAAGCTTATTGCATGATTAACGCAGACGAAGTAACTGTTGAATCGGTTACCGAATTTTTAATTGCGACTATTTTACCGAAGCTACCAGATAACATTGAAAAAATAGAGCTGTCTCTTAAGCCTGAACACAGCCAAAGTTTTTACTATCATTATAGCCATGGCCTTAAAAAACATGACGGTAATTGCCAGCGTATTATTCATGGGCATCGTTCTCAAATTGGTATTAGCCTAGATGGTATTTCTATGCCACGCTTGCAAAAAGAATGGTCTCAAAAGTGGGAAGATATTTACTTAGCCACCAGTGAAGATCAAATTAACGCAGCTGATTTAAAACACATACCAGCCAAAGCGGGTGATGTATGTTTTGCTTATACATCGGCACAAGGCTATTTTGAAATGGCTATTAGCGAGTCTCGTTGCGACATTTTGCCAGTAGATACTACTGTAGAATGTATTGCAGAACATGTAGCTGCTCAAATTAAAGCCCAATATCCAGAAAAAGCAGTGAAAGTAACCGCTTATGAAGGTGTTGGAAAAGGATCGATTAGTTATGTTTAAAACACTTTTAGCAACAGCGCTTGTTGCCTCTGCTAGCTTTAGTGCTATGGCGCTTGAGTTAAAAGGACATTTAACACAAGGCGGTTTAGTTACTGGAAAGCTAGAAAACGCTAAATCAGTAAGCTTAGATGGCAAAAGCTTAAAACTTTCACCAAAGGGTGATTTTGTATTTGGTTTTGGTCGTGACGCTGAAACTACTCATACTTTAAAATGGGTAGATAACAATGGTAAATCGCATTCACAGCCAATAGCTATCACTAAGCGCGAATATAAAATTGATAAAATTACCGGCGTAGCTAAAAAATATGTCTCTCCGCCAAAAGAAGTTAGTGCGCGTATAAGCCGCGAAGCAGTTGCGGTACGAAAAGCCAGAGAAGTAGAGTCTGATTTATTGTACTTTTTAGACCCTGTTTTAAAGCCTGCAGAAGGGCGCATATCGGGTGTTTACGGTAGTCAGCGCTATTTTAATGGCGAGCCACGTCGTCCGCATTTTGGCTTAGACATTGCCAATAAAACAGGCTCTCCTGTTTACGCGCCTATTAGTGGTACCGTGGTATTTGCTGAACCTGATTTATACTACTCTGGCGGTACATTAATTATTGATCATGGCCATGGTATTACCTCAACTTACATTCACTTAAGTAAGCTTGATGTAAAAGTGGGTGATAAAATTGAGCAAGGTAACAAAGTGGCTGAAATTGGTGCAACAGGGCGTGTAACGGGTCCTCACCTAGATTGGCGTTTTAACTGGAAAGGCGAACGCCTTGATCCTGCATTACTAATGCAAGATACATTAGCAAACAAAAAGTAGAGATTATGACTGACGTAAATCGCGATGCAATAATTGCTCAGCGTATTGAAGACTCAACCACATCGGTAACTAAAACAGTGTTTCCAGGGCGTACTAATCATCACAATACTTTATTTGGTGGTGATGCACTGGCGTGGATGGATGAAGTGGCATTTATAGCAGCGACTCGTTTTTGCCGTAAGCCTTTGGTAACTATATCTTCTGATAGAGTCGACTTTAAAGAAGCCATACCAGCAGGTACTTTTGCAGAGTTAATAGCTAAAGTAGTGCATGTAGGTAACACCAGCTTAAAAGTTGATGTAGATATATTATTAGAAACCATGCACAAAGACGATAAGCATTCAGCCATTAGTGGCAGCTTTACGTTTGTTGCAGTTGATGATAACCACAGACCGACTCCGGTAGTATGCGACAAAATGATTTATGGTTTTGATTAACTTAAAGCTTTAAATATACGCTAAAGTAAATTTATATAAGCACCTTAATTGGTGCTTATATAAAACCAGTAAAAGAACACATCATACTAAATATTTATTAAATATAACCTCAACGACATAGTTAGTATTAACTAAAAGAAAGTAATCAAACTGGGGGAATTGATAGGGGGGAGAGTTGTTGGGTTTGGATACTAAAAAGGTATGCTTTTAACATACCTTTTTGGTTATATTTAGCTTTTAATCACATTTATCAACAATTACATAAATACTACTTAAAGCACCATTGCTGCAATCCAGCCAAATATCAGCAGCGGAATGTTAAAGTGAATAAACGTTGGAATAACAGAGTCTCTTATATGGTCGTGCTGGCCATCGGCATTTAAACCCGATGTTGGGCCAAGCGTTGAATCTGAAGCAGGGGAGCCTGCATCACCTAAAGCGCCCGCAGTACCAACAAGTGCAGCGGTAGCCATAACAGAAAACCCAAGGTCTAAACATAAAGGAACAAACAAAGTTGCAATAATAGGCACTGTTGAAAACGAACTGCCAATTCCCATTGTAATTAATAACCCGACTAACAAAATAACACCGGCGGCCAAAGGTTTATTACCATCAAAAAGGGCGGCTGCGCTGTGTACTAAGCTTGCTACATCGCCAGTGGCTTGCATAACCGATGCAAAACCTTGTGCCGATATCATAATAAAGCCAATCATGGCCATCATCGCAACGCCTTTACTAAATACGTCGCCGTTTTCTTCCCACTTAACTACACCGAAAACACTAAATATCATTACACCTACTAAGCCACCTAAAATCATTGAGCCACTTAGGTTTTGTGCAACAAGTGAGGCAAGTACTGCAAAAAGCCCGACAATCATTACTTTTCTAGGGTTTTCTACTTCAGCTGATTTACTCACAGTTGTTAATGGGAGCTCGGTGTATTCGCGACGTTTTCTGTAGGTAATAAATACCGCAATAAGTAATCCAATAAACATACCTAATGCAGGAATTATCATCGCCATAGGGACTTGGGTATTTACAATGCCTAGACCGTTATCAACTAGGTTTTTGTGCAAAATCGAATATAAGTAAATACCGCCAAAACCATAAGGAAGCACCATGTAAGACGTTGCTAATCCAAATGTTAAAATACACGCTATAGCACGCCTGTCTAATCTTAACTGATTAAAAACAACGAGTAACGGTGGAATTAAAATAGGAATAAACGCTATGTGTACGGGTACTAAGTTTTGCGAAGAAATCGCACAACCTAAAATAATTAATAAAATGAAGTAACTTAAAAACGTTTCATTCCCGCTGCCTTTAGCATTTACTTTAGCAAGTAGCTTATCAGCGAGAATGCGTGTTAAACCCGACTTAGAAATCGCAACGGCAAATGCACCGAGCATGGCATAACTTAGTGCTATTTCAGCTCCGGCAGAAAGGCCAGAGTTAAATGCATCAACACTTTCTTTTATACCCAAGCCTGCAGTAAGACCTGCAACTAACGCGCTTATTATCATGGCAACAATGACGTTAACGCGAGCCAGAGATAGCCCGAGCATTAAAATAACGCCTATAACAACAGCATTCATAGTATTCTCTATTTGGAAATTTTAATTAATTTTATCAGATCTTTAGCCTGAGTTTTACGCTCTTTCGTAAAAGGTTTTTTACCATAGCGTACTTGGTTAAATAACTGACTAAAAGTGTTTATAGATTGTGCAGAACGAGGGAGTTTGTCAGCAAAAAAATGTAACTGCTGACTCGGTGTTAAATTATCGGGTGTGTTTATTTTTTGTTTTTTAGCCCATGCTTTTACTTCATAAAACTCTTTAACCATAGGCGCTAATTTAGCCGGGCGTTTTGGTAAGTTTAAATAAACAAAATAACCTACAAAACAAAAACCAGCTGTTAGTAAAACCATTAATGGTACAAGCCAAATGTTTTTACTACCAAAAATTGATTTTAGAAAATCATTTTGTTTTTCTTCGTCAAAACCAAGTACCCAGCTAGACCATTGATAATCGAGATTTTCAAGTTCCAACCTTAACCAATTAATAGCGGGGAAACTACTTAAACTCACTAAACCAAAATCAAGGTTACTTTTAAATTCGTCATTCAGCTCTTCGTTTTGCGAAAGTGAGCCATTTAAACGCTCTGGTGCGACAACAGCAGTTGCATCAAAAATAACCCAACCTTCGTTTTGTAAATATACTTCTACCCATGCATGTGCGTCGTACTGGCGAACAGTGAGCGTATTATTATCTTGGTTTAATTCACCGCCTAAATAGCCACTTACTAGTCGAGCGGGTATACCTGCGGTTCTAAAAATGTACGCGGCGGCACTGGCATAGTGGCCACAAAAGCCACGTTGGTTTTCAAATAAAAATTGGTCAATTGTATTATCACCGCTCATAGGAGTGGGTGTTAATGTGTAAGTAAATCCCGTACCTGCAAAGTATTGTAATAATCGGTTATAAAAATCGCGATCAGAGTGTGTATTTTGCTTTAAGGTTTTAGCAAGTGATGATGTTTTTACATTCTTTTTATAAGCGAGGTATTTGTAGCGTTTTTCTTCAAATTCGCCAAGCGGTAAAGTTGTGAAGTTAAAGCTATTTACATCGTATTGTAAGTTTTTAGCTTGGCGACTTTTTTTACGTAATAAACCTAGCGAATTACCTTCAACATTTTGTGAGTTACTACTGGAATAGGCTAAACCATAGAGCCATTTTTGTGTAGCAGGCTCCGTAATAACTGAGTAGCTTGCAATAAGTTGCTCATCACTTTCGCTCTGTGTATTTGTTTTTACATTATTGTATTTTAAAAAGTCAGACGTAAGCCACGCATTACCATTAAACTCATCATGGACTATTGCTCGCCAATAATAAGGCGCTACAGGTTTTTCTTCGTTAAATTTAACTCTAAACACAAGTTCATCTGAGTTTGACAGCTTTGCAATATCGAATGGGTCGACTTGTTCAGAAAGCCCTGTTTTTGCAAGCTTAGGCCCAGGAAGCTGCCAAAAGGCGGGCATTTTTGGTAAAAAAAGCAGTAAAAATATAGCTAAAGGAAGTGCTAAGAGTAGTAATTTACCACTTTGCTTAGAGGCGATTTTTAAATTATGTTTGGACTCGAGTAAGCCAAGTACTGCAAAGTTTAATATGTATAAACTACTTACAGTTAAAGTCGTTAAAATGCTTTGGTTAAATAAATACACCGATGAGAGTGAAAAAAACGTAAGCGTTGTAATTACGTGATAGTGTTTTTTGGTTTTAGCCTGCAGCAGCTTAAATAAACTAGCAAGTAGCAGCATGGCCACAAATAAAATAACCGTATCCGACATGCCTACTGTGTAGAGCATTAAACCTAATGACACACCTGCGAGTATATTTGCCAGCCAAGCATTTGGCTTTGGTTTATTACTCAGCGTTATGTAAAAATTCCAGGCACAAATAAGTGAAAGTACACCAACAAAAACAAGCGGTAAATGTGATACAAAAAATACAATCAAACATGCATATATAAAAGACAGCGAATAATTTATTACTTTTTCGTTTTTAAGTATGTCCATTACACATCACCATTAAATGAGCATAATAATTCTAAGCATTGCTGCTTATGCTGCTGTCCGGTATTTGTATTTATTGTTTTATTCGGTAGCTTTAACATAAAAGGGGTGTTTTTGTCGGTTGCTTCACACACTAAAAAGCATAACTGGCTTAAGCGCTGCTCTGTATCTCCATTCATTAACGTAAAATCGAAGAGCGCATTCGCTGTTTTAAAGTCTACAAATTCTTTAACTAACAACTGCTGTGTTTTTGCGTAATGCTTCCACGACACTCTTTGCAAGCCCATTTCTGGTAAGTGTGGGATAAGAGACTCAAACTCTTCGCTACCAGATTGTGTAGAAATACCTTTATCGGCTTGCTCATCAAGCATAGAAACATTCGCATCACTGTGTACTTGTTCAAGCGACGGATATACAAATACATCTTCTTGTAATTGAATGTAGCTCCAAACAGTTATTAAGCCAAAGGGATAGTTACTCGCTATTTTAATACGTTGCACTGAGTACTTACCGCGTGAGCTGTAGGGTAGGTTGAGTGTAAGTAACTGAGGTTTACTATCAACTTGGCCGGTATGTTTGTGAGTTTGCTCACTACCTTGATATGTTAAATTAATAGATTGGGTAACAGAAGGGCTTTGTAATTCAAATACAATACTCGGTTTTTGAGGAGCGTAGCTATTAAATGCATCTTTAAATTTAACTGTTAAGCCTTTAGCATTACTGTAGCCCATTAATACAGCAATAATCATTACCACAAACATAAGATAAGACATTATTAAAATTAAATTATTTTGATAATTAATGCCCATCACAAAGTTTAAAATTGCCACAATTATAAAGTACCAACCAAGGGATGATGGCAATACATAAATTGTTCTGTGTTCAAGTGTAATTGAGTTTTTTAAATGTTTATTTTTTAATAACTTATTAAATACACTTTGCTTAAATGACTTAAATAAAGAAGGGCGCTTAGCTGTTTTTTTTTGCATAAAAATTTATACCGGAACTAATACGTTTTTTAAAATATCGTTTACTTGTGCTTCACCTGACTCGTTATGCAAACCTAATCGATGCTGACACACACTTGCAAATACGGCTTGAACATCTTCTGGCATTACAAAATCACGACCATCAATAAAGGCCCACGACCTAGCCGCTTTAGCCAGAGCCATACTGGCTCGAGGTGATAACGATGCAGTAAAAGCGTTGCTTGTGCGTGTGTAATTAACAAGCTCTATGATGTAGTCAATAACCGGGCTGCTTAAAGTGATTTGGTTTATTTGACTTTGAATTGCCGCTAACTCTTGTTGGTTAATACGCTTAGGTAATTGGCTGTAATCTCGTTTTTGCATATTCAAAATTAAGCGTTTTTCGGCTTCTTTAGGTGGAAAACCTAAGCTAATACGCATTAAAAACCGATCTAATTGCGACTCAGGTAACGGGTAGGTACCTGATTGGTAAAGCGGGTTTTGTGTTGCAATCACAAAAAATGGATTTGGCAGCGTGTATTTTTTACCATCGACTGTTACTTGTTGTTCTTCCATTGCTTCAAGCAACGCACTTTGTGTTTTAGGGCCAGCACGGTTTATTTCATCAGCTAAAACAACTTGGCTAAAAATAGGGCCTTTATGAAACGTAAAACTGTGTTCGGTAGAGTTAAAAACATTAGTACCCAAAATATCGGCAGGCAGAAGATCACTGGTAAATTGTATACGTTGATACGATAAACCTAACACAGCTGACAATGCATGGGAAAGAGTGGTTTTCCCCATACCAGGCAAATCTTCAATGAGTAAATGCCCTTCGCTAAATAAGCATGTAAGTGCCAGTTTTATTTGTTGTTGTTTACCAAATATAACACTCGAAAGATCGTCTATAATCGCAGTAACAGTACTTTGCATGCTAACCTTTCTATTATTCTATTAGTTCGAGGCGCTTCATTACGGTGTCTACTTTTTTTGCATTAAATGGTTTCGCAATAAACCCTTTAGCACCTAGCTCCCACGTGTTTTGCACATTTTCAAAACTGTTATGACCAGAGCACATTACAACATGTGCGTGAGGATAGGTAATATTAATAAACTCTAGGATATCTGTGCCATCAGAGTCAGGTAAATCTACATCTAAAAATATTACGTTAGGCGATTTTTCATCAATAACCGGTTTAGCTGAACTAAAGTCTACACTTTCTAAAATATCTTCATAACCTAGTTCGGTTAAAATCTGGTTTAGGTAATCACGTATTTCTTTAACATCGTCAATGATGAGGATGGGCTCTAGCGGGCGAACAAATTCCATATGTAGGTTACTTCTATTTTGAATACATCTAAGTGCTTTAATACTAAGCTAACCCCTTCATAAGCTCAAGAACGTTACTTAAAAAACACTAATAAATAAACAGTTTATAGGTCTGACCAACAGCCTATTTTAAAAGGATCACCTGCTTTTATATCTTCTACTAACTTATGTTTTCATGAATTGTATTGAGCAATAATGATGTATCTACAACAAATTCCTTAATCCAGAACCTTATTTCCTCAAAATTTGATGTAACAAATTTGCTACTTAACTTATTGATTCAAACATATTTACATATAAATTCGATTTTTTGTAAACGTTTTGTAATAAAAAATCGTTGACCTTCTAAATTCATTCTGTGATTATGCCCACCAGATGAGCTTATGCTCACAAGTGCAATTTCATTAACTATTTAATGTTTTGCTCAGTCAGCCTCATCTACACACTGAATTAATACCAATTTCATTAAATGAATATGCAATTTAATAAAGTTGGCATCACACACCACACTAAATAAAGAGCTTATTATGTTGAATAATAAAAAGACTAAATTTGCAATTTCTCTCATAGCGGCAGCTATGGCTACATCGGCTCCAGCACAGGCTGATATTTCTGAATATTTAGATCGCGTTGACGTAGACTTTTTACTAATGCAAAACTTTCAGTCAATTCAGGCTAAAGATGGTGCATTTCGTCCAGAAGATGAAGAACAAGAATCAGGTTTTGGCCGTATTAGAGCAAATCTAATGCTTAAATTTCATATTAACGAGTTCATTACTGCCGATATAGATATTGCAGAAGAGCCTAATGACTTTGGTGGCGAAGATCGTGACTTTTCATTTCACAACGATTTTGCAGGTGTTGAATTTGACTTACTAGGTCTTTATGGCACACCAAAAGAAAACGCAAATTTAACACTGCGTTTAGGTAACATTGGTGGGTCGCCTTTCCAATTTAAAGGTTTTCAAGACGGCGCAGATAACCAAAGTAATGCTCTTATTGGTAATGGTATTACCGATTACGCAACCGCAGAAAACGGTGCACAGCTAAGTTACAGCGAAACTTTCGATAGTGGTGTAGTACGTGCTTATAATGTTACAGGTCACATTACGACTTCAAGTTTCGGTGAAGCATTTCAAGAAGACAGAGGTTATAACTACCGACTTCAAGGTACTCTAGAGTTTGAAGGTGGCTTTAAAGCAGGTTTAAACTTATTAAAAGCCAATCAAGGCGACCAGTTACGTTTTGAAAATGGCGTAGCAAGTCTTGATGGTGTAACCACAACAAACTATCGCTTTGGCGATGGTGAAAACTATAATTTCTCAGCGTCACCTTCGAACGAGCGTGACACTCACGTTGGCGCAATGCCCGGGCTTGAGCAATCAATCATCCAGCTTAACTTAGCTTATCAACCATCTGACGAAACTAGCTTAATTTTTATGGTTGGTAAATCGTCTGATGACTACACGTTTGCAGATGCCGCTGGTAATGCAGTTGCCGGTATTACCTACTTTGGTACAAACGGTATAGTAGATGAAAATGGCACTACTTTTGATTCAAACAGTGTAATAGAAGGCGACTCATCGGTTGAGTACTTCGTGTTTGAAGCACAACAATATCTAATCCCTAAAAAGCTATATGTAGCGGCTCGTTATGCAGAAGCCGAAAACACTTCCGACTTAATTGAACAAACAGACAACACAGTAGAGCGTATTCAAGTAGCCGCAGGTTACTGGTTTAACGATAAAACGCTTTTAAAAGTTGAGTATGTTAACCAAGAAGAAGGTGTTAATTCGGGCGGACAAATCGGTAAAGGATTTGACGGCTTCACTTCTGAAATATCTGTTAAATTTTAAATCATTATCCAACTAGTCTAACTATTTAAACAAAGGACCTAAAAAGGAACTTTGCGGGCAGTTTTATGCGTTAAAACTGCCATAAATAGAATTGGCAATAGATTGGAATTTAATAGCACTTGTTAAAACATAACGTGTATGGGGAATACCCGATGAAAAATAAATTAATTATGCTCGTGTGTGGCTTTATAAGCATGGGCGCTGCGGCAAAAGAAACAATTACAATAGCGACTGTTAACAATGGTGACATGATCACCATGAAAGAATTAAGCAGTGACTTTACCAGCCAAAACCCGGATATAGATCTAAAATGGGTCACTCTAGAGGAAAACATTCTTCGCCAACGTGTCACAACCGATGTTGCAACAAAAGGCGGCCAATACGATGTTATGACCATAGGTACTTATGAAGTACCAATTTGGGGCAAGCAAAATTGGTTAAAAGAGCTGGATAATTTAGGTGAAAACTACGATTTAGACGATTTAATTCCGGCAATTCGAAGCAGTTTAACGATTAATGACAAACTTTATGCTGCGCCATTTTATGGCGAAAGCTCAATGGTTATGTACCGCACTGACTTAATGGAAAAAGCAGGGCTGACTATGCCTAAAGCCCCAACATGGGACTTTATACGCAAAGCTGCTAAAGCGATGACAGATAAAAAAGAAGGTGTTTATGGCCTTTGTCTACGTGGTAAAGCAGGTTGGGGCGAAAACGTTGCGCTTATTACATCCATGGCAAACTCGTTTGGTGCGCGTTGGTTTGATGAAAATTGGAAACCTCAGTTTAATACCCCAGAGTGGGAAAATACCCTTCAGTATTATGTCGATGTGATGAAAGAATCTGGTCCTGCTGGTTCATCTGCAAACGGTTTTAATGAAAACCTTGCACTATTTCAAACCGGAAAATGTGGTATTTGGATTGATGCAACCGTTGCAGGCGCATTTGTTACTAACAAAAAAGACTCAGAAGTTGCCGATAAAGTAGGGTTTGCACTTGCACCAGATAATGGCCTAGGTAAACGCGGTAACTGGTTATGGTCTTGGACTTTAGCCGTACCGGCAAGCAGCAAAAAACCAGATGCCGCAATGAAATTTATTAGCTGGGCAACATCTAAAGAATACACTCAACTTGTAGCCGACAAGAAAGGTTGGGCAAAAGTACCGCCAGGTACACGTAAATCACTTTACAGTAATCAAAAGTACATGGACGCAGCACCGTTTGCGCAAATTACCTTAGATTCTATTCAATCTGCAGATCCTAAAAATCCAACCGTTAAACCGGTGCCTTATGTAGGTATTCAGTTTGTTGCTATTCCTGAGTTTCAAGGAATTGGTACAGCTGTTGGGCAACAATTTTCAGCAGCATTAACTGGCCAAATGACCGTTAAGCAAGCGCTTAGTACGTCTCAGCACCTTGTTGAGCGAACAATGCGTAAAGCTCGCTATCCTAAATAGCATGTAATGGGCGGGTAAGTACTCAAACTTACCCAATATTTTATGTCAATTCTATTTACTTGTTAGTTATAAACACTATCAAGGGTTTCTGATTTTCACTTGATAGTTAACAAGTATATAGAATTGGCTTTTTTAAGGTCACCTTTATGGCAACAACTAACTCGCGCACGCTTGCTCGGTTTATGCTTCTTCCTAGTGTAATTTTATTACTTGCTTGGATGATAGTTCCGCTGTGTATGACACTGTATTTTTCATTTATTGATTACAACTTACTCGTTCCAGGGGATAAAGAGTTTGTAGGCTTTTTAAACTATGAATTTTTCCTAACTGATCCGGCTTTTTTTGAATCATTTTTTAACACGCTTTACCTAGTAACTGGGGTTTTACTTATCACTATTTGTGGTGGTATTGGCTTAGCTATTTTACTAGACCAAGCCATATGGGGACGAAACTACGTTCGCATTATGGTACTAGCTCCATTTTTTGTAATGCCAACTGTGTCGGCATTGGTATGGAAAAACATGCTAATGAACCCAGTTAATGGCTTATTTGCACACTTTGCAATTTGGCTTGGCTTTGAACCTATCGACTTTTTTGCTCAAATGCCATTATTTTCAATCATCATTATTGTGTCTTGGCAGTGGTTACCGTTTGCAGCATTAATACTGCTAACAGCAATACAATCACTCGACCGTGAACAATTAGAAGCGGCTGATTTGGACGGAGCTGGCCCATTTAGTAAGTTTTTTTACATCGTTTTACCGCACTTATCGCGCGCTGTAACTGCGGTTATATTAATCGAAACTATATTTTTACTGTCAATTTTTGCTGAAATATTAGTCACAACTAGTGGCGGTCCTGGTTATTCGTCGACCAATATAACGTACTTAATTTATACGCAATCGCTACTTCAGTTTGATGTAGGCGGCGGTTCGGCAGGGGGCATAGTTGCAGTTATTATTGCAAATATAGTCGCTATATTTTTAATGCGCTTAATTGGCAAAAACTTGGAGGGTTAATTATGACTATAAAAGATAGCCGTCGTTCCAAACTAATTTATACCATTGCTGCATGGACAATAAGCGGCATGATTTTCTTTCCAATTTTATGGACGTTAATCACCAGCTTTAAAACGGAAGCCGAAGCAATATCAGCAAGCCCAAGCTTATATGCGTTTGATTGGACGCTCGAAAATTACCGCGATGTACTGTCACGTTCGCCATACTTTAACCATTTTTGGAACTCTGTGGTTATATCGTTAGGTTCAAGTTTGCTGGGTTTATTAATTGCTGTACCTGCTGCTTGGTCTATGGCTTTTGTACAAACTAAAAAAACAAAGCATTTATTAATGTGGATGCTTTCAACCAAAATGTTACCGCCAGTAGGGGTACTTATTCCGATTTATTTATTGTTTCGAGACTTTGCGCTACTCGATACAAAATTAGGTTTAGTGATTGTAATGACACTCATTAACTTACCAATAATGGTATGGATGCTGTACACCTACTTTAGAGAAATACCAAACGAAATACTTGAAGCTTCACGTATGGATGGCGCAACAATTGGTGAAGAAATATTCCATGTTCTATTACCAATAGCCTTACCGGGTATAGCCTCAACGCTATTGTTAAATGTAATTTTGTCGTGGAACGAAGCATTTTGGACACTTATTTTAACCGCTGCAAATGCTGCACCTTTAACGGCATTTATTGCCAGTTACTCAAGCCCTGAGGGGTTATTTTACGCTAAGTTATCGGCAGCATCTGCCATGGCCATTGTGCCAATTTTAATACTTGGTTGGTTTAGTCAAAAACAATTAGTGCGTGGATTAAGTTTCGGCGCAGTAAAATAGGAGAATACACATGGGCAGCATCACACTAAAACAAGTCACTAAAAACTTTGATGAAGTTAACGTAATTAAACCGCTAGATTTAGAAATTAAAGACGGTGAGTTTATCGTATTTGTTGGGCCATCAGGCTGTGGTAAATCGACATTACTTCGTATGATAGCAGGGCTTGAAGATACCACCAGTGGTAATATAGAAATTGACGGCATTGACGCTACAAAAACACCGCCTGCAAAAAGATGCTTAGCAATGGTGTTTCAATCCTACGCGTTATATCCGCATATGACAGTGCGTAACAATATTGCTTTTCCTTTAAAAAGAGCCAAAGTTAGCCCTGCAGAAATCGAAAGTAAAATTGCTAACGCCGCTAAAATTCTTAATTTGACCGATTATTTAGACCGAAAGCCTGGGCAATTATCGGGCGGTCAGCGCCAGCGTGTAGCGATAGGGCGCGCAATTGTTCGTCAGCCTTCGGCATTTTTATTTGATGAACCGCTTTCAAATCTTGATGCGTCACTACGTGTAAATATGCGTTTAGAAATATCTGAATTACATAAAAGTTTAGCTACAACAATGATTTATGTTACGCACGATCAGGTTGAAGCTATGACAATGGCAGATAGAATCGCGGTATTTAATGCCGGTATTATTGAACAGGTAGGCACACCTTTAGAGCTTTATAAAAACCCAGTAAACAAATTTGTAGCTGGTTTTATTGGCTCTCCAAAAATGAACTTTATAGATGCTCCACAAAATGAAGATGCGAATGTTAGTTGTATTGGTATACGACCAGAGCATATAACACTCTCTACTGAGCAAGGAACGTGGGATGGTACTGTCGGTGTAATTGAGCATTTAGGATCGGAGAGCTTTTTACATATAAATATTGAAGGCAAAGGGACCGTAACAGTAAAGGCAGATGGTGATTGTCCGTTAAAATATGGCGACAGTATTTACCTAAGCGCACCGGCTGATAAAGTATTAAAGTTTGATAATAACGGTTTAACAATTCGCTAGAGCCAATCTTTAATTACCTTAAATAGCACCTTTATAAGGGTGCTATTAACTAAATTCTAATTACATAATCCTATGAAACCTAGGTATTTTTTATTAAGGAATGGTATATTTACAACTATAAATAACAAAAACGTTATTAATAAATAGATACTCCAAAATTAATAAAATAATTTATATAGCAGCACATATAATTGAAATTATGTAATGAAAATAAGGACTTAGTTTTCCTTCTATTTTAAGAGGTTTACGTGGTAAAGCTATCAAATACAGAAATTAGAAAGCTAGATGATGCAGCCAGAGCAGGGTGGTTATATTATGTTGGCGGTAACACACAAGATGAAATTGCTAAAAAGCTAAATATATCTCGCCAATCTGCACAAAGAATGGTCGCATTATCTGTGAGCCAAGGATTAATTAAAGTTAGACTTGACCACCCGATTGCCAAATGTATGGATTTGGCCGAAAAATTAAAAAGCCGTTTTGGGTTAGATTCGTGTGAAGTTGTACCGAGTGATCCGTCTGAACCTTCATCTACACTAGGTTTGGCTCAAGCTGGCGCGGCTGAAATAGAACGTCATTTAAAATCAGAACAACCCAAAGTACTTGCTATGGGAACAGGTCGAGTTTTACGTTCATGTGTAGATGAGCTAAGAACTGTTGATTGTCCGCAACATAAAATTGTAGCAATGCTAGGTAATATGGCTTTGGATGGATCGGCTTCACCTTATGATGTTGTAGTAAGAATGGCCGAACACACCAATGCAAAACATTACCCAATGCCATTGCCAGTTTTACCCAGAAGCATTGAAGAAAAAGAACAGTTACACGCACAACAAAATATTACCGGTAATTTAAAACTCGCTAAAGATGCCGATGTAACATTTGTGGGTATTGGTAGCTTAGGTGAAAAGTCGCCATTACATATAGATGGTTTTATTGATGCGCAAGAACTTAAAGAGTTACAAGATCTTGGTGCTGTTGGTGAAATGATTAGTTGGGTGTTTGATAAAAACGGTAAGCTTTTAGATTGCACAGTTAATCAGCGTGTAGCAAGTACGCCATTAAAAACAAATGCTAACAAACAGATTTATGCGATAGCTGCTGGTGAAGAAAAAGTGTTAGCCATTTTGGGCGCAGTAAGGTCAAACATGATCAGTGGATTAATCACTAACGAATATACAGCTGAGCGTTTATTAAGTATTGATTAAACAAATTGAGAAATAAATTATCTGTATTAATAATACCTGTTATTGTAATAAAATCACTTAATGTCCGATACCGTCTAGTATTGGACATAGTAAGGGCGCATTTAAGCGCTCTTTCTATATACACATAAACTACCTATAATTTATATTATGTTAAATAGCTTGTGGATGGATTTGTATGGGTAATCCCCGTCATTTTGTCGCTGAATTTGGGTGATATTTAGCCGGCATTTAGGTTCAGTCAAAATACCTCCCCTAAGCCTTGTTTTTATATGTTTTCTATTTTTCTTGCGCGTTCGGTTAAATCGTAAAAAATAAAACATGTTTATTTATAAAAACACGCTTATCAATGATGATCACTTTAAAAATTAGTAAACGATAACACAATGAACGCCCCTGAGAATCCTCTCGGGTTATTATTTTATGGATTACTTTTTTTATGAATACATTTAGAAATTTATTGTTTCATGCTGGTTTTATGAACTTTGATAAACTAGATAAGCGCGCTGCAATGGAGTTTTTACTTATTAATACTGAGCGAACTTTAGAGCGCTGGATAAGCACTGACAAGCCGTGCCCGCGTGCAGTGCTTATGCTCGAACAACGGATAAATGGCGGAATGAGCTTTCATAAAAATTGGGATGGGTTTTATATTTGCCGTGATGGTTATTTGTGGACACCACGCGGAAAACGCTACGAACCTGACTACATAAACAAAATAGAGTTTTTACAACGTGCAGCCCGCTACAATGAAAGCCATGTAAACGCCCTACAGCATAAAATTGACCACTTACATGAATTGGTTGAAGCCAGCGATACATTGAAGGCCATAGGTAATGATTTAATTAAAATGAGTGAACAATTTACGCTTAAAGATATAGTGTTGAAATATGGGGATAAAAAAAGAGCTTAAGCTCTTAAGTAATTAATCTAACTAGCATAAAAGTTATAGCAAGTGCCCTATTGGTAATTGCTATAACTATAGATTGATGCTGTTTCTAAGCCTATGGGTTAGAGTAATTCTAAAACCTAATTAAGCGGACTAAAATAGCGAGGAACGAGCAAAAGCAAACTGTTTTTTGTCCGTTTAAAGGTCTTGTTAGGCGAGCCGAATTCAAATCCACCTCCCCCAGCCTTGGGGTATTTGTATTTGTAATATAGCTTCTTGTAGGTATGCCCAATGCTCATAAAACTCTTCAGATAACTCGATATTCTTAGTTTTAATATTATCAACAACTGACCGCCAATTTAACATTTGCTCTATGTATCGTATTTGACTAATTTCAGCCCAGTATGGATAATTTGCATAATCACTTACGCAATGCTTACAGCCATAAATTAGGTGTATTTTATTATCCTCATGATAAAAGCCAGTCATCGACCACGGGATATTACCTTGACTGATAATATCTTTTTCACAATCTTCTTTCATGCAAATTAGGGGCTTATATTCAGTTTCTTGGAGTAACTGATGATGTAGCTCTTGTGGTCGTGAGAAATGTTTTTGTAAAATAAACCCTCGCATTGTTGGAATTATGTCTAGTATGTTATCGAGATAAATCTCTACAAGTTCATAATCTTTATTTTTTAGAGATAGTAATTTATTCTTCAGCCCCGTTGTTGCGCTAGTTGAATAGAATGCTATAAATCCTCCGCAACTGTGCTGCTCCATACGATCTCTAATATCAGATTCAGCTCTGACTCCAACATTCTTTCTCGTTTTAAAGTTATGCTTACAACTGACTAGGTATTTAGTACCTCCAAGTTCAACAATCATATCCAATCCATCATCTACACCTTCAGATGGTCCAATCTGGACTGTATAACCTAAGTGAAATAAAACGTCCTGTGCGAACCATTCCCATTGGTTAGGTGTGAGTTTATATATATCATCTTGATACATAGTTGTTCCTATCACTGATAAATGTCGTCATTTAGTTCATTATGAGAAGATAATTTACTGGTTTCTCCTATTTCCGGAGTAGTTAATCCAAGCATGATTTCAATCATTTTTATTAAGGATGATGATTTTAGGTTATCATTCCAAGCAGACTCTAAAGCATCAGATACTGCAAGTGGGTTTTTGTTTAAACCTTTGGCTCGTCCATATTTTTCAGAAGCTTTGTTTTTGTGATCATCCCACTTGTCGCCTAATTCAGATATTAAGGTATCCGTAATATTACTTTTCCAAATGGTAATGTTTGGAAAGAAAACATGTTCTTCTGTTGGCCAATTAAGTAGGTCGCTTTGCTCACAAAGCTTCAAAATAGAAGCATTATCTTTTTTATGTTTTCCTATTTCAGAAAGTAAATGGGCTGACTTTCTCACTTTAGCTGCATCTTGGTCATCTTTAATTGAGTCGTATTCCGCTTGTTTATTAGCATCGCCGTCTATTAAAACAAATACAGGTATTTTCAATAACTGAGCAATACACAACGGACGAATAATCTCACTTTTTCCATGAACAGGAACTATGTGACAACCTTGTCTTCTAAATTCATCGTACTTCCCCATTAAATGAAGATAAGTAGTTAAAATTGAAACATCTTCTATACCTTCAACAAAAATGACCTTTTGTGAAAAGAACATCTCATTAAGCTCAGGACTTAAAGCAGGACTAACTTTTGCAACAAGCGCTGAAGGTGAAGTAGGCTTTGTTTCTACGGTACTTAACTTGGTTGAAATATCGGTATATGACACCTGAGACACTAACGTTTCACTAGGTAAACCTGATTCTCTAACTATTCTTAATGCCGTTATGTTATCTGATGGGACAAAATATGGACTATGTGAGCATAAAACTATTTGTGAGTTTTCATTTGCAAGTTTAAAAAGAGTTTCAGCTAGATACTTCATTTGTGGAGGGTGTTGGTAGAGTTCAGGTTCCTCAATCGCCATTAATAAAGTAGGGCTAGCAGAATCAACCATCCCTACAAGCTCTTGAAGCAATGCAAAAATATATGAACGCTGCATTCCATGCCCAAATCGAGCTAACTCACCTTCATACCCATTATCTCCAATTAATACTTGAGCTGCGGGATCCTCTACCTTGATCGTTTTTTGGTCGTCATAATTCCATTTCACTCTAGCTTTAATATCTGGTTTTGACCAAATTTGTAAGCGTTTTTCAATTGAAGAAGATACTGAAGATAATACTCCTTGTTGAGCATCTAGCATTTTTTGATAAGCTTCTTTAGCATCATCATAAATTTTAGTTACATCATCATCAAAGTTAACCTTTGCCCGTACAGTTCTCTCAAGAAGAATAGTTAAAGCTGAATTTTTACTTTCCTCACCTTCTGTTGAAATATCTTTTGTCGCAGGTATGAATACCCATTGTATGTGTGATGCTAAACGGTTTGCTCCTTTAGTTGCACCATAAAACTGGTCTTCACTAGGCATAGGTGTACAAAGAGCCGAGTTTGCTTCTTCAAAACTTCTTAGTGCATCCTCCATTCCACCTTTAGTAACTATATTTGGTAATTTTGCATAGTTATTTTGTGATTTAATCGAAGCATATATCTTTTTTAATTCGGGAACTTTTTCGCCATTTTTAGCTGCTGAAAACCATGGTGAAAAGTCAGAAATAACTTTACGTTGACCATACTGCTTCACGCTAGCAAAACCAGTACTCTCATCAAATGTAGCTTCAGCTGTAATTGTAAGTTCATCTTGACGTATATATGCAGATAAATCATCTTTTGCTGCATCAGTTAGCTCACCAAAAGTAACGGTTATTCTTATTGGCTCTTCCGTATTTTTATGATGAAAGTCGTCTTCTGTTAATTTAATTAAATCAGTTTGTGTATTTTTATTTTCTCTGAAGAACAAATTTAATGCATTTAGTGCTGTTGATTTCCCTGAGCTATTTGCTCCGATAAAACAATTATAATTTTCAAATGAAATTGTTTCATTTTTATAAGATCTAAAGTTTTCGATGTGTAATTTAAGTATTTTCATATCAACGTCCTTGTGATGCAAACTCTAGGTTCGCCTAACGAGACTGTAGAATTTCTATTTTAGAAAAAACAGCCTCAGAATTTATTAAACATTTAGCCTCAAATTGCGTTGCTACGTAAAATCTGAGGGAATAATCAACTAGAAAGTGAATTTTACGGGCTGTGTGAACACAAAAATTATCCGTTACTTTCAACTTTTGAGTAATTCTACAGCCTCAACAGTTTAATCAGAGGACATTTGCCTTATTTTCACGCGATAATGTCCTTATTTTATGAATGTATATTAATAGCAGATTCAGTAAGCTATTGCCAATTATAAGTATTATTCTTGGGATAGGCTGTTTTATGATGTGAAAAAGAGGAATGTTTCCTCATAATCTGATTATGAGGTATTACAGGTAACGTTGTTTTTATAGCGTGGGCGGGTAATCCCCCCATTTTTAATGGAGGCTATCTGTAGAGTTTCCGTTGTTTAACGTTTCCAGTTTTTGTATGGGTGTAATGCCACCTATGCCCATGTTAGGGCGTTCATTATTATAAGTCCATAACCAATCGGTTGCTTTATCTTGTGAGAGTTAGCATGACACCCATTTCAAATAATAAGCTAACCTGTTGTATAAATTAAGTTATTAAACTTAAGCAAGTAACAAGGCATGGGGTTGGTTGTAAAAATTAATTAGCTATGAATGATTTTAGCGGCCATTTTAATTATGTTAAATTGGCCACTAATAAATTTAATCAACATAACTGCGCTTCATTATTTAACGTTGAACTGTGTTTTTTTGGTTATTACTAGTGGATAATGGAAATGTGTCTCTATAAAAAATACCGTTTGATGGTTATTGCAATCAAACGGTATTTTATGAGTCTTTTATTAAAAATGCTTAGTATCTTGGTTTATATGCTAAAGCTTTATTTATTAATACCTTAAACAAAACAAAACAAAGCAAAACCAAATAAAAATGTTAAAACATTTTGTCTTTCATAAACTCTTCAATGAGCTCAGACACTTTATCTGGATGTTCATCAATAACCCAATGTGCGGCTTTATCTATCCAAACCAATGACGAATTTGGAATTGCTTCTTCTAACATTGGTGCATACTTTGGCTTTTGAAACTCGTCTCCTTTACCCCATATTATGAGTGTTTCATGAGGTAAGCTTTTAAGATCGCCTGTAATAGCTTCGGTATATTCTTTATTGAGCCTACGCATGTTACTAAATAAAGCGGCTTTTCCTTTTTCATTACTCCATGGTGTTAAGTATATTTTCATCAACTCTTCAGTCATCACGCTTGAGTCATAAACGCCTTTGGGCATGAAATCTCTTAATGTATCCACAAATTCGGCTACCGTTGCTTTTTCTTCCACACCTGGTTCTAGCAAAGGTTCAAATTCTGGTATTGGCCAAGAATCAAAACATACACTATCAATTAAAACCAACCCGTTTACTTTTTCCGGATGATTTACAGCAATTAATTGAGCAACACCACCACCAATATCATGTGCAGCAATATTAACTTTAGAAATACCGAGTTCTTCCATAAACTTACACATTATTCTACATTGCGCATTTATAGATACATCAGTGTTAATTGGCATATCAGATTCACCAAAGTTAAGTAAATCTGGTGCTATTACCCGATATTTTGATGCAAGTTTTGGCATCACATTTCGCCATAAAAATTTATTGGTTGGTATTCCGTGTATCAATAATAAAGGTGTTCCTTGTCCCATTTCTTGATAAGCAATTTGATGACCTTCTACTGTAACGTACTGTGTTTTGCTCATGCTTGTGCCTCGTTAATTTAAAAAATTATAATGTTTATTAAACTATAAAATTGGAATATAGCCTTATAAAGTAAATTCCATCCCAAGATGAGCATTTATTAGTTATTAAAAAATTATAATAATTTAAAGTCAAACCCTTGCGATACCTGGGCTTAAGGCTAAGTAAGTTTATTTGTTTTTATTATTATAGAGGAAACGTTTGCTCTTATATTTGCAACAATTACAAAAGCGAAGTTGCTAATACTTTGAAGGAATAATTTGAAGTAATTATTGTTATTAAAGGATTTTTACAAGTTTAAATAAATTAAAGGTTTAATATACACAAAAGCGCTAAATAAATATTAGCGCTTTGAAAATTAAAATTTAAGTTTTTAGTAAGCTATAGATAAAAACAGTGAACCGCCCTACTGTTTTTTATAAATCAGTCCAATAAGGATTTAATATTTTCAATAAGCACATTTTTTTTAACTGGTTTTAATAATTGGCCATCAAAACCTAAATTAATATATTTATTTTCACTAAAAGTATGTGCAATAATTTTTGTTGTGGTTTTATCAATGTGCTTTCTTATTTTTAGCATCGCATCTGTGCCCGTAAATTCAGGCATAATTATATCCATTAAAATAATGTCATAATTATTTTGTGAAACCATAATAAGTGCTTCTGCCGCACTTGAAGCAAAATCAACGTTAAAACATTCATCTTCAAGCATTTTTTTTATAACAATCTCAATTAAAAGATCGTCATCTACCAACAATACATTGATAAGTTTATTTTGGCTTTGTGTTATGGAGGAAATGTTATTCGGCATCGCTTTATTAGCTGGCTTTGGTTTTACAAACTCTTTAACATTACTTTCTGATGACATTGATATTACTCTATTGGCTAATACTAGTGGTTCTTTACTTGATGATTTAAAATATTTAATGGCAGCGATAATTTACTCCTAGTATTTTTTGAGTTTGTAACTTATATAAAATTAATTACTTACTATGTAGGTATATATCGGCAGCTTGAAGAATTTACTTAATAATATATAACCACTGTTCTTTATATAAAGCAATTATTGGCCCAAGTAATTTATGTTTAAAATTAGTAACTTATTTACTGCTCAATAAGATTTTTAATTGTGATTAGCAAATTGCGATGCAAAATTAATTTTATTAAGCTGTTATCCGTGAGGTTCAGAAAGGCGGGTGTTTTTACTGTATAGGAAGTAAAACACAGACTTGATTATCTATGTTTTACAGTTTAACTAAAATAGTTTTAATGCAGTGCTGCCGTGAACGGGATGCTTTCACAGATTTTTGCTTCAGCTATAAGCAATTCTTCTAAACGTATATCCACTTCCTCTTTTTCGAAGTACTCGTAAGCAAGTTCAACAAAAAGATTTTTATGCTTTTCTTCTGATTTAGCGATAGCAACATAAAAGTCTTTTTCTTTACCCTCAGGAAGTGCTTGTGCAACTAAAGAAAAACGCTCGTGCCCTCTTGCTTCAATTACACCGCCAACCAGTAATCGGTCCATTAAAAAACCATCACGACCATGTCTAAACAGTGCACGAATTTGTTTTATATACGGATCTTTTTTGTCATCGCCTAAGTTTACATCACGCTCTAAAAGTAATTTAAGTACTTGTTTAAAATGTATTAATTCTTCTAGCGCTAAGTCGGTCATAGCTTTTACTAATTTACGTTTGTCTGGGTAATGCGAAAGCATAGACATAGCCATACCCGATGCTTTTTTTTCTGCAGCAGCGTGATCTTGTAAAAAAGTATTAAAGTCAGCAAGGACAACTTCGGTCCATTCAAATGGGGTGTGATATTTTAATTCAAACATGTTCTGTACAACTTAAATAATAATGCGGGGGATTTTAACGTATTTGATTTAAAAAATCTTGTAAGGCAGTAATTTATCTATGCGCCCTTTAGCCGTAGATTCAACTTTTAACGGGTGTTTAATATCGTTCCATGCGGTGACTTTACCGCCCATATTCATTTTTTCAAAATCAGTTTTATCACTTTTTAATGCTAAAAAGTTGCATAACTTTTTGTAGCTTTCTGGTTTTGCTATATCAATGGATAAAAAATCGTTGTCGCGGTTATTAAAGTACGTTTGAGCGTCATTAAAATGTGTTTTATAGCAGTGAGTTAAGTAACTATCGTTGCTAATATTATTAAGCGAAAGCTCACTAAATGTGTTTAAATAACAGCGTTTTATATGAATATTAAAGCCCCCGTCGCCGCGTGTTAAATTAGTGTGCATACGCGTTAAAAGCTGCTTTATTGATGCAAGCCACGCACTCAATTCGCGCTCTAAATAAATAAACTTAGAGTTTGGATAATGAATATCAAGCGCTTTAAAATCGTTAAATATGGGAGTGTCGGCAATTGCGCTGGCATTTTCAAAGCAAGCATTAGTATACGCGGTATGCGCCGTTGTAATACCAAGCTCTAAAAATGCGTGGCACACACTGGTTGTGCCGGTACGCGGTAAACCTATTATAAATATTTTGCTCATTAACTTTTCTTTAATTAGCCACGTGTTACTAGCAATAAAAAGGCGCTAACAATAATCACTAAAAATGTCGCAATAGTACCAATTTGGCGATATTTCAGGTTTTTTTCTACTATGCCTATATTTTGAAACACACGCCCTATTAATAACGCACCACCTAATATATGACAGTAATGGCTAGCAAGCCCTTGGTATTCTGCCAAAAAAAGTAAAATTAAAGCAATTGGCACGTACTCCATAAAGTTAGCATGGGCACGCACAGCACGTTGCAGCGTTGCGTTACCATTATCACCAAGTGATATCTGCTCCGCTCGGCGCACTTTTATTACGTTAAAGCTCAAATAAATGTAAAACAATGCAAGTAATGCAGCATAAGTTGAAATGATCATGGCGTTTTCCTGTTATTTTATCGCATAAGCATGCGCTTTATTATTGTGGGCGTGATAATAACATATAAATTTGAGCAGCATTATCAGAAGTTTAATAAATGCCTATGCTAAGCTAAGGGTATTAAGTAAGTAGAAAATTACATAAGGATTTTATGTTTGTACCTCGCAAAGTAGCCGACAGTTACCGTGAAATGATTAACAGTATTGGCTTTTACCCTTCGATGCTTTCAGTGGGCTTTTTAGTATTTGCCATTATAACTATGTCGGTTGAATATTTAGCCCCTATTGAGCAGCTAAAATCGTTTATATCGGTTGTACTTGTTGATAGCGCCGAAAACGCGCGTACTATTTTAAGCACTTTAGCAGGCAGTATTATTTCGCTTACCGTGTTTAGTTTTTCGATGGTAATGGTTGTTTTAAATTCGGCCAGTGCGAGTTTATCGCCTCGCGTAGTGCCAGGGCTTATTACGCGTAAATCACACCAAATGGTTTTGGGTTTTTATTTAGGCAGCATAATTTACTCAATTATTATGCTTATAAATATTAATAAGCTTGATGGTGGCAGTACGGCAATTCCTTCAATTGGTGTGTTGTTCGCACTTATTTTTGGCTTGATTTCATTAGGTTTATTTGTATTTTTTATACATTCAATATCTCGTGCGATCCAGGTTGATAACGTATTAAATGGCTTATTTAGCCAAACTAAAAACGAAATTAAAACAATAATACAAAGGCAATCAGATAACCCAGTTGAAGACTTTCCAGACTTTAGCAAGTGGCACTCTGTTGTCAGTAAAACAGAGGGATATTATAAAGGCGTACATACCGATAAGCTGTGTGCCATTTTGGCAGAGCAAGATATAAAGGTATATATCTCTGTTAACCAAGGTTATTTTACCGTTAAAGGTTACCCGTTTTTAAAATGTAATAAAGATATAGCAAACGATGAAGAGCTGATAAATAAAATTCTCGACTGCTTTATTTTTTATATAGAAGAATACATTAGCGATCATTATCGTTATGGGTTGACGCAAATATCAGAAATTGCGGTTAAAGCAATGAGCCCAGGCATAAACGATCCAGGTACTGCGGTTAAATCAATTGATATGCTGAGCATTTTACTTATTCAAAGGCTTTCAATTAACGATATTAACTACTCGTTTAAGCACAGTGACAATGCCCCATTGCTATACCTTCATGAAACAAGCTTTGACGAATTATTACATGACAACTTTACGCCGCTTCGTAATTACGCAAAAGGCGATGCATACGTAATGACAAACGTGCTTGAGGCGTTTAAAAACATTTTGTTTATTGCACACAAAGACACTGATGCACGAAACAGCTTGTTTAATTATTTAAATGCGATTGTTGATGACATCAATGAACATGTCACAAATGAATACGACAGGAGAGAAATAACTAATATGCTCAATGCAATTGCCCGCATTAGCGAAGAGCAAGGTGAGAAGTTGGTGGCACGTTTTGAGCACCACTAGGGCGTGTTGAATTATTTAGATTGAAATTTGTTCAATCTAGGGGCGATTAAATCGCGGCACGAGGTTTGTAACCTAGTGGGCTAAGTAAAAACCGAGCAACATAGAGTTAATCGTCCCTAGGAAGAACCTATATTTTAATCTATGTAGTACACAGCATAGCTTGAGGCTGTTACTTTAATCTCTCCGGCATGGTAGGCATCAGGTACATAATTACTTGGTGCGCTATCAGCCATCATTACTTTTTCTGCACGCATATAAGGCTGTGATTGCACATTGAGTGGGCTTAGTGATGCGCTATACAAACCTTTTAAATCAACGCCATAATCTTCACTAAACTCTTTTGCTGCATCGCGTGCATCTTTTATTGCTAATTTTTGCGCTTTTTTATGTAGTTCGTTGTAGTTACTTGCTAAAAATTGCGTTTGGTTAATTTCGTTAATTCCGTTGTTAACTAAGCTTTGTAGTAACTCTGGGTATTTATTTATATCGTTGAGTTTTACTGTTAATGTGCGAGAAACTTTGAAGCCTTTAAAGTCTTGATTACCGGTTGTGCGGTTATATTGACTATCACGGTTTATTGAAATTTGCCCAGCATTTATATCACCTTCTCTAACCCCTACTTCTTTTACGAGCTTAATTGCTTTAGCGATGGTTAAATCGGTTTTATTTTTAGCTGCAATTAAGTCCTTATCAACTTCGGTAATACCTACACTAAGCTGTACGTAATCCGGCATTGTGGTAAGAGTGGCTTCGCCCTTTACGTAAATATGAGGGGCATCGGGAGTAGCTGCAGCAAGTGCATCAAAGCTAAGTACATTTAAAGCCAGCGCGCTACCTAAAACAAGGGTAAGAGTTTTCATTAAGTCGATCCTTTAATTTTGTTAAACCCAGTAAACACCGTACGCGGTTAATTAAATATGAACAAGCACAAAAAAACAGGCATTTGCCTGTTTTTTGTTAAGCATTGTAACTGTGCCTACAACGTTATTTATTTTTAATTACGTATAAATCTAATTAAACACTACAACGCTTATAGTTACGGTATTTTGGTAACCAGTAATTTTTGTCTATTGCGGCCCATAAAGCATCATCAGTGATCTCAAGTGCAACACCTTCTTCAATCGCTTTTTTAGCAATAGCAAATGCAATACGTTTACTTAGCGTTTCAATTTCAGTAAGCGCAGGTAACAAACTACCTTTACCTGTATTGGCACGCGGCGACGACTCTGCAAGCATTTCACTAGACACACTTAACATTGCATCCGTAATACGCGTTGCTTTAGCGGCAATAACCCCTAAGCCAATACCTGGGAATATATAACTGTTGTTACATTGTGGAATTGGGAACGTTTCGCCATTGTACTCAACGGGTGCAAATGGGCTACCGGTTGCAACAAGCGCTTTACCATCTGTCCATTTAATTACATCTTCTGGGTATGCTTCTACCTGCTTAGATGGGTTACTTAATGGGAAAATAATAGGTTGCTCACAACCTGCGTGCATTGCACGAATTACCTGCTCGGTAAATAAACCTGGTTGGCCTGAAACACCAATTAAAATATCAGGTTCTGCACAGTGCATCACATCAAGAAGTGATGCGTATTCACCGCTGTAAGTCCAATCACTTAACGAGCCTTTAGGTTGTGCAAGTGCTTGTTGGAAGTCGCGTAAGCCTTCCATACCTTCACTAAGCAAGCCAAAACGGTCAACCATAAATACTTGGCTACGCGCTTGTGCTTCTGTAATGCCTTCAAAAACCATTTGGCTAATAATTTGCTCAGCAATACCACAACCAGCAGAACCAGCACCAACAAATACCACTTTTTGTTGGCTCAGTGTTGAATTTTTAACGCGACACGCAGCAAGTAAAGAACCAACCGTTACAGCCGCCGTACCTTGAATATCATCATTAAAGCTACAAATTTCATTGCGGTAGCGCTTAAGTAATGGCATTGCATTTGGCTGTGCAAAATCCTCAAACTGCAGCAATACATTTGGCCAGCGACGTTTAACCGCTTTAATGAATAAATCTAAAAACTCATCGTATTCGTCTTGAGCAATACGCTTATGGCGTGCGCCCATATACATAGGATCGTTCAAAAGCTTTTCGTTATTAGTACCTACATCAAGCATTACAGGTAATGTGTATGCTGGGCTTATACCACCACACGCTGTGTAAAGTGACAATTTACCAATTGGGATACCCATGCCACCAATACCCTGATCGCCTAGGCCTAAAATACGTTCGCCATCGGTAACAACAATAACTTTTACTTTACCTTTGGTAGCGTTGCGTAAAATGTCATCAATTTGAAAACGGTCTTCGTACGAAATAAATAAGCCACGTGCACTGCGATAAATGTCTGAAAACTTTTCACAAGCGTCGCCAACTGTAGGCGTGTAAATAATAGGCATCATCTCTTCAAGATGGTCACGCACTAAACGGTAGTACAGTGTTTCGTTGTTATCTTGGATTGCACGCAGGTAAATGTGCTTATTCAAATTTTCGGTAAAGCTAGAATACTGCTGATAACAACGCTCCACTTGCTCTTCAATTGTTTCAAAGCGTGGAGGAAGTAAACCAGCAAGATTGAAATTTTCGCGTTCTTTTTTACTAAAGGCACTGCCTTTGTTTAATAGCGGCGTTTCAATTAGGCCAGGGCCAGAATGATGAATATATAAGTAGTTAGGATCAGTATTTGTTGTCATATTTCCAAGCTTTAACGGAGTCTTAAGTTATGATCTGTCATTATCATTGTTAGAAGTTTAATTGCAATGACAATTAAGTTGGTCAGACCATTGAGAAAAACACTTGCAAGCCGCACTGCCTGCAAGTGTATTATACATAAATTAAAATTTGATAGTGACGTGATTATCAGTTAAATCAGATAATGCAACACCTTCACGGCGCGGATCGGCGCCGCCATACAATTTGTTATTTTTAATTTCAACGGCATGTAAGCCTGAGTTCAAATCGAGAACACGTACATTGTGTCCGCGTTTAGCAAGCAAAGGTGCAATAGCTTCAAGCGTTGTGCCTTTTTCAAGGCTGGTGTAATCGTTACGATTTGTTGTACGTGGTAAGTTTATAGCGTCTTGCGCTGATAAGTTCCAGTCAATAACGCCAACAACCACTTGCGCAACATAATCAATAATGCGACTACCACCAGGAGAACCCACAACTAAACGTAAGCTGCCATCTTTGTTAAATACCATTACTGGTGACATAGAGCTACGCGGGCGTTTACCAGCCTCTACACGGTTTGCTACAAGCTTGCCGTTTTTACGTGGCGAAAGCGAAAAGTCAGTTAGTTGGTTATTTAAAATAAAACCATTAACCATAACCGTAGAGCCAAACGCCATTTCAATTGAACTGGTCATCGAAACGGCATTGCCTTTACAATCTACAACAGATACGTGTGAGGTAGAAGGTAATTCGTATGAATCATCCATTGCATAACTTAAGTACCCTACAGGATTACCAGCTATGGCTTTTTGATCTGTTTCTGTAATTAATTTAGCGCGCGAGGCAATGTAATCTTTGTTTAGGAGCTCTTTTGTAGGTACTTGGGTGAAATCGGGATCGCCCATGTACATATCGCGATCGGCAAATGCTATGCGCGAAGCTTGGCTAAAGTAATGAATCGCCTTTTCGCCGTTTGGCTTAAGTGCGCTCATATCTTTATGTTCAAGTAAGCCTAGCATTTGCAGTACCGCAACACCGCCACTGCTTGGTGGCGCCATAGAACACACGTTATAGGCACGGTATTGTATACATACCGCATCGCGTTCTTTGCTTTTGTAATCTGCTAAGTCTTGTACGCTTAATTTGCCTGGGGCAATTTTAGAGCGCTGTACAGCATTAACTATTTGTTTAGCGTTTTCGCCTTTGTAAAATGCATCAATGCCTTGCTTTGCAATGTCTTTGTATAAATCTGCAAGCGGTTGATTCTTTTTAATTGTGCCCGCTTCAATCAGTTTACCATTTGGGTAAAAGTATTCGTTGATTATCGGCATGCTCATTACACCGGGGTTTAACTGGCGGGCTAATAAGCCATGTAAACGCGGCGAAACTACAAAGCCTTGCTCAGCAAGTTCAATAGCGGGTTTAAAAAGCGCTTCCCATGGCAATATACCGTATTGTTTATGCGCACTTGCAAAGGCATGTAAAATACCGGGTACACCAACAGAGCGTCCGCCTACAACGGCTTCAATCCATTTAACGGCTTTACCGTGTTTATCTAAAAACAGCGTTTCATCTGCATTTGCAGGTGCGGTTTCGCGGCCATCAAAACTAGTCAATTTATTGTTAGCTTTGTTGTAATACATCATAAATGTACCACCGCCAATACCAGAGGATTGCGGTTCAACTAAAGTAAGCACTAGTTGAGTTGCTATTGCAGCGTCAACGGCACTGCCGCCTTGGGCTAAAATTTGTTGACCGGCTCTTGAAGCATACGGATTTGCCGCTGCAACCATGTACTTGTCACCTACCACAACTTGCTTGTGACTAAGGCCCGTTGCTGCTTCTGGTTCGCGAGTTTCTATCGGTTGCTGTGCAAAAGAAGGCAATGTTATTGCGCACAGTCCAATAGCAAATAATGAGTTAAGTTTAAAATGCATAAAAAGTCTAAAAACACTTAATAACGATAAGGTAATTGGCATCTTAAAGTTAAACGGGCACAATATGCAAAAATTTATACTAAAAAATTACAATAAAATGCTTAATTTACCTATTCAACCTCGTTATATATTACCGCCTATTATTCTGCTGCTTTTTAGTACCATTTTTGCTGCATTTGATTTAAATAATTTACTTGAATTTAACCGAGAGCTAATTAATCAAGGCGAACTGTGGCGAATTTTTTCTAGCCAATTTGTTCATGCTAATTGGGCTCATTTGGGATTAAATGCCAGTGGTGTTTTATTAATTTGGTTACTGCATGGCGAATACACATCACCTACTCGTTACGCCGTTAATATAAGTGCGCTGGCACTGTGGTGTGGACTTGGCGTGTATTGGTTTTGCCCAAGCATACATATTTATACCGGATTAAGTGCTCTGCTGCATGGCGTAATTATTTGGGGGGCAGTTAAAGATATAACTGTAGGGCTTAAGTCGGGGTATTTATTATTTATAGGCGTATGGATTAAAATAGCGTTTGAGCAATTTAGCGGCCCTAATGCTGATATAGGAAAGCTTATTAACTCAACTGTAGCTATTGATGCACATTTAATTGGTGTTATTGGCGGGACTCTGCTTGCCATACCACTGGTTATAGAGTTCTTTAAAAAGAACCTTAAAAAGAAAAAATAAAGTTAGATTTTGTTTAATCCAATAAAAATGCCGCATTAGTTTAGTCAACCAATGCGGCGTTTTTGTTTTTATAATTTAAGCGTAAAGATTAAAGCGTTTCTTTAAATAACTTATAAATACGGCGGTATTCGTCTAACCAACTTGAAGGCTGTACAAAACCATGTGGTTCAACAGGAAATATAGCTGTTTCAAAGTTTTGTTTTTCAAGCTCTATTAAGCGCTGTACTAAACGCACTGAGTCTTGAAAAAACACGTTATCGTCAACCATGGGGGCATTAATGAGTAAACGTTTGTTTAAACCCTCAGCGTAATAAATTGGCGAGCTGCGTTCATACGCAATCGGGTCAACATCAGGATGGTTTAATATATTAGCCGTGTAACCTGTGTTGTAATGTGCCCAATCGGTAACAGGGCGTAGTGCCGCACCTGATTGAAATAACTCAGGCGCAGTAAACAATGCCATAAAGGTCATAAAGCCGCCATAAGAGCCACCATAAGTACCGACTGCTTTGGTATCAACGTTGGCATTTTGCGCCATCCATTTAACGCCATCGGCTAAATCTTGTGTTTCAGGTGTGCCCATTTGACGATAAATCGCAGTACGCCAATCACGCCCGTAGCCTTTAGATGCGCGGTAATCCATATCCATTACTATATAACCTTCATCAGCGAGCAATGAATGAAACATAAATTCACGAAAATAAACCGAAAACCCCATATGTGAGTTTTGCAAGTAACCCGCGCCGTGGTTAAAAATAACCGCTTTGCGATTTTTACCTACTTCACCTTCAACGTAATCAGCTGGGTAGTATACTTTTGCGTATATAGGTTGTTCAGTATGGCTCGATGGCACGGCAACAATTTTAGGTGCAGTTAGTTTTTTAGCTAAAAACTCATCCGACACTGTATGCGTTAAGCGCGTTGCTTTTGCATTGGCTTTAGCGTCTGCTACATAAAGCTCATTAGGCATGGTAATAGTAGAGTGCTTAAGGAGTAACTTGGTTTCATCAGGGCTTAACGTGTAATTGGTCATGCCGTTTAAATCAGTAACTTGCTCACTCTTACCGGTTTGCGGGTTAACACGGTAAATTTCGTACAGGCCTGGGTGTTCAACATTCGCTTTGTAATAAATTGCGCTGTCGTCGCTGGTAAGCGTTAAGTTAGAAACCTCAAATTGGCCTTGTGTAAGCGCAGTTGCACTACCATTGACTGGCTTTTTATAAAGCTGGCTGTAACCAGATTCTTCTGAAAGGTAATAAAGCGTGTTTGAGTTATGTAACCAACCAAAGTCGTTAAATGCGTAAGCAATCCATGCATCGTCATGTAGGCGATGTTGCGACACAAGTTTGTTGTTTTTAAAATCAACGGTAGCAAGCCAGCGATCTTTGTTGTCCCACGCTTCAAGCATGACAGCCACTTGTGAGCCGTCGTCGTTCCATACTATTGGGCTTTGCTCAAAACCCCAGTCCATAATAACGTTAATGCCACGAGGCGCCTTTTTAGACTTATATGTTTTACCATCACGTGCATAATTTTCTTTTTTAACTGCGGCTAAAACATCTTCATCAAAACCTGGTAAGGTATTAAAGCTAAGTGATGTTTGCTCTTTGTTAGTTAAATTGATGTAGACAAGCTGTGAGGTTTCTTCTTTAGCGTCAGCTACACGGCGGCGTGCTTTTTTAGGTTCAATGGTTGCATCATTAGTGATGTAATTTGGCATAATATCGCCATCTGCGCGCCAATCAGTTTTTTCTTTAACTACGACTAATAACGCATCACCATTTGGTGAAAGCTGTGCCTCTGCAACTTTATTACCGTCACCTAAGTAGTAAGCCGTGTTAGCAATTGAATCGTTTTGTTCATTAATTTGCTCACTACGTGCTTGCTTATCTTTTTTATTTTTTTGCTGAAGCGCCACAAATTTAATCAGTTTATGCTGCTCTTTAGCAATATACGTGCTTGGCTCTTCAATGCCTTTAGGCTCATCAGCAAGTTTTAAGTTAGCAAGCTCGCTCGTTAAACCTGTTTTTAAATCAACTCTAAAAAACACATTACCTTGGCGGTAAACTAAATCACCATTGTTTAAAAATTGTGGTTTAGACTCACTTGTTGATGTCGCTGTAATTTGTTTAAGTTCACCGGTTTTTAGGTTTTTAACAAACACATTACCTTTAAATGTGTAAGCCGCCATTGTTTTATTTTTAGAATAAACAGCTTTATTTGAACCCACAGTATGAAGTTTATTAAGTGCTACCTGCTCTGCTGTTTGGCTGTTAACAGATTGGCTAAATAAATTGCGTAATGTATTACCTTGCTCTTTTTGAGCATAAATAATAGTAGCTGAATCGCTTGCCCAATAAGCGCTCTCTGGCTGATTACCCATCCAATCGGGATCGGCCATTGCTTGTTCTAGCGTTATTTTTTGTGAGCCGATATCTGCTGGTGTGTTTACAACCGCAGCAACCTTGGTTGCTGGTAAAGCACTTTGCTGTGTTGAAGAGGTGTTAGCGGTAGCGCTACAACCTGCAAGCATGATACTTGAGGCAACGGCTAAGGCCACTAATGTTTTAGATGAAGAAAAATTAAAAATCATAGTGCTTCTATACGGTTATTATAATTAGGCCGTATTTAAGCAGAAGCACTCAAGTTATTGCAATTATTTAAGATAAATAGCCATTAAACAGGGTAAAGCTCAGTTTACTAATTGTAATAGACGTTATTCAATTACTAAATCAAGCCACACCAGTCGATGATCGCTTGATGCGTTTCTGTCTTTAATTAAACGGTATTCATTACTGGTTTTAGTTGGCCAAAACACCCCACCGTCCTTAATTTTTAAGCCATAGTTTGACGGTAAAACGTAATCAACACGGGCTTGCCAATTAGCACTGTAATTTTGTGCATAAGGCATATCATACTGCTCTTTAGCACCTTCACTTTTTGGAACAAAGTGAGCATTTATTAATGGGTTTTTAAGTAATTGGTCGGTGGTATTTGTACGGGCTTTATCGCCCTCTGGGGCTGCGTTTAAATCACCTAAAATAACAAAACGAGAGCGAGCTTTTAAACCGCCTTTTTCGCCTTTATCGTCGTAAATATACTTAGCATTTGAAACGTAATCTGCAATTAACCTTACTTCATCGTGGTTACGTTTGCCGTTTCTGTCCTCTTCACCGTCAAATACAGGCGGTGTTGGGTGAGATGCAATAACATGAATGGTTTTGTCATTTACGCTAATAGGTAAATCCCAAAACGATTTAGAACTGAGTCTAAGTGTTTGCCATTCTTGTGCGTTATACCAATTTTCACCTGTTTTAGGCATTACAGGCATTTGTGCATTTGGCATGTCTTTATATTTAAAAGTTTGAAGGGTTCTTACTTTATCAAAATCGATTGGGTATTTTGACAAAATAGCCATACCATAATGCCCTTCAAAAAAGCCAAAGCCTTGTGCATCGCCCATCACGCCATTTTTTTTGCCATCATTATCTAAATCAAACTCGGTGGCTAGGCCTGTATTTACTGGGGCTATATAAGAGTAAGGATAGTTAATAGCGGCTTGTTCTTGCTGACCTACATTTAAATAATGTTTATTAAAGTATTCAGTGCCCTGCTCTTTTGGGATGTAATCAAATTCGTTAAGTAAAATAATATCAGGGCGAACACGCTGAATAATTTCCGCTATGTTCTTAATTTGCTGGTGGTTTGCTTTAAGTGAGTTAACTAAGGCATCACTTTTAACTTGCACGCCTTTAGGTGTGTGATTAGTTGCATCCATACTTACATTAAAAGTAGCAACACGAAGAGAGTCTGATGCAAATGTATTTAAGCTAAATAATGCAGTAATGGCTAGCACGCCAGATATTGTTTTTAGTTTCATTGTTTTACTTCACAAATTTAAAATTAGACTTTAACAGTATTACATATTCAAAGCCCATTTTTATGACAAAAAAATACCGGCTTAAGCCGGTATTTATATCAAGGTATAATAACTATTCACTGAGTACTAAATTGGCAGCTGCTTTTAAAATACCAGGGTACTCTTGTTCAGGTAGGTATTCTGAAAGTTCGCCAAGCTTATCGGCGAGTTCATTTATATTTGTAGCCGATACATTTATATGGCCCATTTTACGCCCTGGCTTTGCTGTTTTTCCGTACCAATGACTTGTAACATTCGCTATATGTAAAATTTCACTCGGTATACTTGATTGTCCTAATACATTAATCATTGCTGTAACGTGTTTAAGTTCTGTATTACCAAGCGGTAAACCTGCAACAGCACGCATGTGGTTTTCAAACTGGGAGCAATGGCAACCTTGTTGCGTCCAGTGGCCAGAGTTATGTACGCGCGGTGCAATTTCGTTAACGAGTAATGTGCCTTGAACATCAAAAAACTCTATAGCCAATACGCCAACGTAGTTAAGCTCGTTTGCTATTTTTGTAAATGCATTGTTTGCTTGAGCTTCAACATTTTGATTATTTTTACCGGCAATAGAGAGCGTCAATACACCATTGGTGTGCTCGTTTTCTGTTAGCGGATAAATAGCAACATTACCGTGTTTGTCGCGCGCACCAATAATAGATACTTCACGATCAAACGGGATCATTTTTTCAGCAATTATCGTATGTGGCGCAAGCTGCGTGCCTGATGCAATAAAATCAGCCATTTGTGACCAAATTTCGTCTATTTGATCATCCGATTTTAAACGCCATTGGCCTTTTCCATCGTAACCCGCTTGGCATGTTTTAATTACAAGTGGTTTACCTAGGGTTTTAACGGCAAGCTCTAAATGCGCTTTTTCAGTAATTAATTGGTACGGCGCACAAGTTACGTTTGTTTTATCAAGCAATGCTTTTTCAAGCGAGCGATCGCCACCGGTTTTAATTGCAGCTTTACCTGGGTAAAACTTATTGCTGTTACAGCAAAGTGTTAGTACGTCATCAGGAATATGCTCAAACTCGGCAGTAATGGCATCAGCGTTTGATATAGCTTGCTCAAGCGACGTGCTATAAACATCGCCTGTTAGTGGGTGCTTAATTTGCTTGCTGCCTACATCGTACGCCACAACGTTTAAATTAAGCGGCGCGCCGGCAAGGCTCATCATACGTGCAAGTTGCCCTGCACCTAATATTAAAATATTCATTATTACTCTGCAGGGTTTGGATTAGCTAATATAGTGTCGGTTTGCGCTTTACGAAACGCTTCAATTTTTGCAAAAATTTCTGGATTTTGACATCCTAAAATTTGTGCAGCTAATAACCCCGCGTTTGCTGCGCCCGGCTCACCAATTGCTAGCGTACCTACTGCAACGCCTTTAGGCATTTGGCAAATAGATAAAAGTGAATCAACACCATTTAATGCTTTTGATTTTACAGGCACGCCAAGTACAGGAAGCGACGTAAAAGCAGCTGCCATACCTGGTAAATGCGCTGCGCCGCCAGCGCCAGCAATAATAACTTTAATACCACGTTCTGCGGCTGAACTTGCGTAATCAGCAAGTAATTGAGGAGTGCGGTGTGCAGACACGACTTTGGTTTCGTACTTAATACCAAAATGCTCTAGCATAAGTGCTGCATGTTCCATGGTTGGCCAATCTGATTTAGAACCCATAATAATGCCAACAGTCATAAATACTCCTCAGTAATGTATTTTAAAAATAGCGGACTTATGTCCGGTTTTAGGCGGGTATTATACCCAAACCAAGTTTAATTGCGACTCACAAAAACAAAAAAAGCCATGTTTAAACATGGCTTTTTAGAGTTAACGGGTAAATAGCTAATTAAGCTTCTTTACTCGCTAGGTATTCTGCGTAGTTGCCTCTAAAGTCGATAACTTTACCGTCTTTAACTTCCCAAATTCGGGTCGCAACCGATGATACAAACTGACGGTCGTGCGAGACAAACATCAATGTACCTTCATAAGCTTCAAGGGCTAAGTTAAGCGCTTCAATAGATTCCATATCCATGTGGTTGGTTGGCTCATCCATTAGCAATATGTTTGGTTTATGCATCATAATTTTACCAAACAGCATGCGGCCTTGCTCACCACCTGAAATTACTTTAACTGATTTTTTAATATCGTTTTGAGAGAATAACATACGGCCTAAAAAGCTACGAACCACTTGCTCGTCGTCGCCTTCTTGTTGCCATTGTTCCATCCACTGAAACAAGTTCATGTCGGTTGCAAACTCATCAGCGTGATCTTGTGCGTAGTAACCAATGTTCGCGTTTTCAGAAAACTTAAACTCACCAGCTTTAGGCGCTAAGCGCCCTGCTAATGTATTAAGTAATGTTGTTTTACCAACACCATTTTCACCAATAATAGCAATGCGTTCGCCAACTTCTACTAAACCTTCAAGTCCAGAAAACAACGTATTGTCGTCAAAACCTTGTGTTAGGTTCGTCATTTCAAGCGCGTTTCTGAATAACTGCTTTTCTTGGTCGAAACGAATAAATGGCGTTTGACGTGAAGATGCTTTAACTTCGTCTAACTGAATTTTGTCGATACGTTTAGCGCGCGATGTTGCTTGCTTAGCTTTAGATGCGTTAGCAGAGAATCGAGAAACAAACTGTTGAAGTTCAGCAATTTGGTTTTTCTTCTTCGCGTTTTCGCTAAGTAGCTGCTCACGTGCTTGCGTTGCTGCAAACATGTATTCGTCGTAGTTACCTGAGTAAATCCGTAGCTCACCGTAGTCAATATCGGCCATGTGAGTACACACAGAGTTTAAAAAGTGACGGTCATGCGAGATGATTATCATGGTACAGTCGCGTTGGTTTAACACGTCTTCTAACCACTTGATGGTGTAAATATCCAAGTTATTGGTAGGCTCATCAAGTAGCATTATATCTGGGTCTGAAAACAACACCTGTGCAAGTAGCACGCGAAGTTTAAAACCAGGTGCAATTTCTGACATAGGGCCAAAATGTTGGTCAGTGCCAATACCTACGCCTAATAGAAGCTCGCCTGCTTTAGATTCAGCAGAGTAACCATCCATTTCAGCAAACTCAGTTTCAAGATCGGCTACTTTCATACCGTCTTCTTCACTCATTTCTGGTAAAGAGTAAATACGGTCACGTTCTTGTTTTATTTTCCACAGCTCTTTGTGACCCATGATCACAGTATCAATTACTGAGTATTCTTCGTAGGCAAACTGGTCTTGGTTTAGTTTAGCAACACGTTCATTTGGATCAGTACTTACATTACCTGAAGACGCTTCGAGCTCACCACTTAGAATCTTCATAAATGTTGATTTACCACAACCATTTGCACCGATTAAACCGTAACGGTTACCATCGCCAAATTTTGCTGAGATATTTTCAAATAATGGTTTAGCACCAAATTGCATGGTGACATTAGCTGTACTAATAATAGCGCTACCCTCCAAAGGAGTAATGATGTATTTAAATTGCGCGCAGTTTAAACCAAAATGGCCTGTTTTTCTATGAAAGTTTAAAAGCAAACCACTGCGTTTTAGCCATTTATTATGGCTATGTAGTTAGTAGTAAAAATAACGGATTAGATTTAATGGTTTCGTTAATTTTTATTCAACTTATTCTAATTAAAATCCATAAAGTATGTTTTATAAACAGGCATAAGAGATTAGAAATTACGATACAAATTAGAGTAAAAACACTTTTAACGTGTTTGTGTGTCTACTTAACTCATTTTTGTTCACCCTATAATAATAAAAAGTTATATTTATGAAAATAAAGTACTTTTAGAGCTTTTACACTAGTTACTACTTTTTAACCAAGATGAAATTAATTCAAATTACAATTTTTACACATCGCTAATTCCTCATCCTATTTACCTATCAAATCATTAAAAACATAAACTTTTGCAACACCTGAAAAACAAAATTAACCTTTAGTGAATATCCGTTAAGTTTAACGATTAATTTTATTGAGTATTTTTCACTTTTGAGCCGTTTATTGCTTTGTTAGTCTTCGAATCTGAATTTTTACCTACGTAAAAAACTGACCAATTTACACAGGGCAACACACAAGATGAGCAAAAAATTAGCAACACTTATTAGCGCAAGTATTGTATTCGCACCCGCTGTTTCGGCAGTAGAGTTATACAAAGATGATAAAAACACTGTTGAAGTAGGTGGATATCTTGATGTACGTGTAATTAATACACAAAACGAAACCGAAGTTGTTAACGGTACTTCGCGCATCAACTTTGGATTTACCCGAAAGCTTAAGAAAGACTGGACTGCCCTTGCACTCGTGGAATGGGGTGTAAACCCTGTTGGCAGCAGTGATATTATTTATAACAATCGTTTTGAGTCTATTCAGGACGAGTTTTTGTATAACCGTTTAGGTTACGCAGGCCTTTCGCACGAAAAGTACGGGCAACTAACTATTGGTAAACAATGGGGTGCATGGTATGACGTGGTTAACGGCACAAATAATAGCTTTGTATGGGATGGTAATGCGGCTGGTGTTTACACCTATAACAAAGACGATGGCGCTGTTAATGGCACTGGCCGTGGAGATAAATTAGTGCAGTACCGCAATCGCTATAACGATTTTAGTTTTGCAGTACAAGCGCAGCTTAAGAACAGCGAATTCTATACCTGTGACGTAACCGACATTTCAGAAGAAGAATGTGAAGCGCTATGGAACTCTGGCGATAGTGCAGCCCAAGAAGTTGAATTTAATTACACATTTGGTGCGTCTGTAACTTATACCCCAACTAACATGCTAACACTTACAGCAGGTGTTAACCGTGGTGAGTTTGATTTAACGTTTGGCGATGGTTCTACTCGTAATGTTGAAGATTTAATTTATGGTGCAGGTATTATGTGGGGCAACATTGATGAGCCCGGCCTATACGTTGCAGCCAACGTAAATAAAAACAAAAACCACGACACAGATAACATTGGTCGCTTAATTAAAGACGCAATCGGTGTAGAAACATTTGCATCATACCGCTTTGATAACGATTTTCGCCCTTTTATTGCCTACAACGTGTTTGATGCCGGTGATGATTACGTAATTCAGCCAAACTTTAACGCCGACCCAGACGATATATTTAAACGTCAGTTTGCTGTTATTGGCCTTCACTACTTAATTGACGAAGACACTATTGCCTACGTAGAAGCGCGTAAAGACTTTAGCGACTTTGAAAGCGATAACGACGATCAACAAGCACAAATGGAGCAGTCGGAAGATGACGGTATAGCATTTGGTTTTAGATATAAGTTTTAAAAAAGACTATAACTTCCCTAAGCACAACCCTTTTAGCCCTTTTAACTTTTTTAACTGGGCTTTTTTTATTCAGCCATACTTTTTTCAATACTGAATTTTGCATTTAAGGCTATTTAAACAAATATATTAACAGCCGCATTGCTATCTGCTTTTTTAATTTGTAATAGCACCATTCACGATGCCCCTATTTTTTACGTTTACCGTTTTGCTGCTCATTACAATGAGCGAGGAAAACTTTAATTAATCACTCATAGTCCACACTCGGCATTTATATTTTTAGTGGATGTAGTTACCGCAGGCTTTATTATTTTGACTACCTCTTTGATTACTTTTTATAATTTAACTTTATTGCTAAGTTTAGCGTTAAAATAATACTTAGTATGATGTGTTCTTTTGCTATGAAGCCACCAGCCAACTTATATTAACTGCATTAAGAGTATAAAAAGATGCTGAAACTATATTGAACTTGCAAAGTACTTACACTGCTTATTGCTGATCACAAAGGCGAAAGGCTGATTAAAAGCAGTAACAAATAGATGTGTATATGCTCATAGGTACTGACTGCATTCTAACTCAATAGCTAAGTACTATATATAAACACAGTAAGTGTATTTCCTGTCAAAAATAATCTAAACCAGCTTGATTTTGTAAGCCGTTGATAATATTAAACTAAGTAAAGTACTATAAAGCTGATTAAGCATTCTAAATACACAGAACAACGTTAACTGTATATACACACAGTTAACACTTTGAATCAATCTAATCTACTTTTTAATAAACGTACTATAACCAGCTAATGCCTTAGCTACACTAAGTGGTGGATTATCTGAGTGCTCAGCACCTTCATTTACAGCGCTTTGCCACACAAGGTTATTATTAGGGTTGGCTGTTAAAGCGGTCTCTAAATTATTAAACGCTTTTAACATTAACGGGTGCTCTGCCCCACCAACCGATAGATATAAATAAGTAGGCACCTTAACTTTGTTTGCTTGAGTAGTTAAAAATGCTTTTACATTATTAACTACGGTCATGTCGTCGTACCAAGCAGCTGGGCTAAATGCAAAGTAGCCATTAAACAGCTCAGGCTTTGTATGCAGTGTATAAAGTACAAAGCTACCACCTGCCGAAAAACCACTTAATACACGATTATTACTAAGCTTATATTTTGCTGATAAATAAGGGAGTAACTCAGTTTCAATAAACGCTAAAAATTTGTCGGCTTCGCCATTTGGTTCAATCAGTGTTTCGTGCTCTGGACGCGCTTGTGTATTTACATCTTGGCGGGCATAAGGAGGCACTAAATCGCGATTACGTGTATCCGTAAAAAACAAATTAGGAATAGACACCAATATAGCCTTATCCCCTTTTTCGCTCTTAGCTTGTTTTGTAAGTGCTTTGTCCCATGTATCTAAATTAAAGTTACCATCGGTTTTAATAATTAACGGATACGCTTTTTTTGGATTGTAATTAGCAGGTAATCTTATAAACACTTTGCGCGACTCATTAAGCACGCTTGAGTTAATTGTTACATCTGTATAGGCCGATACATAATGGTTGTAATAACGTATGGCTAAAATACCAATAGCAAAAATGACTACGGCTAAACTTAAATTAATAAAAGAGTGTTTTGTTATTTTTATTGTCATGCAGCATTCCTTTCAATGTTTAGGAGTTATTTAATCGAGCTTAACCCATTGTTTTATTTCCAGCGCGGTCATAATAAGCTCAACCGAAAACGCGGCTAAAATCATGCCCATCACTCGCGTTAAAATAGACGCGCCGCCAGTACCAATTAGCTTAATAATTTTACCCGAAAGCAGCAACAGTATTAAAGTAATACCCAACACACCAAGTGTAACAAGCGCTGTGCCTATTTGAGTAGTAATTGGGTGAATATGGTTGTCGGTAAGTAGTATTACCGCCAAAATAGCGCCAGGAGTCGCCGTTGCAGGTATAGCAAGCGGAAACACCGCAATATCGTGATCGGGGTCTTGTTTAGCTTTGTTAGAATCGTTTCCAAAAATCATTTGCAGGCCAAACAAAAATAATATAATTCCGCCCCCTAACTGAAACGACACCAACCTAATTCCCATCGCATTTAGTATTAGTTGTCCTATTAAAATAGAACCTAATAATACGCCCCCGGCATAAAGCACCGTTTTAAATGCAGTTTTACGACGTTGTTGATCAGTTAAATGAGAAGTAAGCGAAGCAAACAGCGCCATAGTGCCTATAGGGTCAATGGTCGCCCAAATTACAAGCGCATCTTGAGAGAGTTTTTCTAGCATATAAAATCCTTGTTAAGCGTAAATGTTTAATAAAACACGGGTAACAAATTCATTTGCTTACGCTTAACTATAATAGAAAGCCGCTATTTTTTGTATTTTATTTACTGAGCTTTAAGGATTGAGGATTCAAAAAAGATAAGCACTTATAATTGCCGTCTTGAGTTAAAGTGATTTATGCCAAATAGAATTTTCTCTTAAGCTAAAACCTAACTTAATAAGTAAATTATGGGAACGTGCATTGTGTGCACTCACCTCAGCCGACAAATGTTTAAGCGCAATATCCTTAACTAGGGTTTCAATAAAACCGCTCACTACTTCAAACATTATGCCTTTATCCCAAAAGTCGGGGTGCAGCTCAAACCCTATAAAGGCACTACTTTTACACGGCGTTAAATTATAAAGCCCACAAGTACCCATTAACTTCCCTGATGTATTATGTTCAATTGCGACTCTAATCACTTCGCCTTCGTAGTAGGCACTAATATCATCTTGTATTAATTGTTTGATTTGTGTTTTGCTAAGCGGTGTTTCGTAGTCGTTAAATTCTGACACATGCGGGTGGTTTAAAATATTAAATAAACACGCAGCGTGTTTGTGGGTAATTAAACGCAGCGTAACGCGTTCAAGCTTTGTGGTATTAAACATTTTATTTAAGTGGTTAGTTAAATTAGCTCTTTATGGGCACGCATTATTAACTTACCATACCCCATTAACAAGCATTATCTTTAAAGCAAAAAGAGTGGATAACGTAATGAGTGACGATTTTAAAGTAATACAACCCACTACCACAGTATATTGCCCAAAGCGCGGCGAAGGCTGGACCTTAACAGGCATTACTAATATTAACGAGTTTACCTCAGTAATGTTTGACGGCACACGCTATACACTTCCAGCACGCGAAATAGTAGAAGAACTTCTCCCTAACCAATTAGCACGTGAGCAAAATAGCTAACCAAACACATACACAGTAAAAAGGCTGCAATTTTGCAGCCGACTATCTAATTAACGAGTTAAAATGCATCGTCTTCGCTGTAAACATTAACGTTTAGTTCGTCATCATTTTCAAATACCACAAACGAAATAGGCTTACAGCACACTTGGCAGTCTTCTATGTATTGCTCATCAATATCTGCTGCATCAAGTAATACTTCTATACTTTCTCCACAATAAGGACAGCTTATTGATGTTTCTGTTAACTGGTTCATTTATCACCTGCTAATTTATATCACGAATGTTGTCACTTTAATGAACACGTAAGCATAATTCAACACCCCATTAAATAGCGCATACTTGGCTAACCCAATTAAACCGTGCTACTAACTAAAAAGTGATCTAAATACCTGCTTTACGTTTATAAGACATCATAAGCACATTAGTTTGCACCATATATAAGTTAGCCAGCTAAAACTATGCCTCTACAATGAAATAGTATTAGCACTTAGCGGGTCTAACTTCATAAGTATTTAAACTCACACTTCAGGTGGATAATTTTATGAAAAAATCACTCGCATTAGCATTAACATCTGCCGCAATATTGTTTAGCACATTTACTCATGCAGCTAAAACCGAAAAAGCCGTTCTAGCTGGAGGTTGTTTTTGGTGTATGGAAAGTGATTTTGAAAAGCTAGAAGGTGTAACCGATGTAATTTCGGGGTTTACTGGCGGTAAACTTAAAAACCCGACATACAATGGTAATCATAAAGGCCATTACGAGGCCGTAGAAATCACTTACGATCCAGCTATAGTAAGCTATCAAGGTATACTTGATCATTACTGGGTAAATATTGATCCTTTTGATGCAAGAGGCCAATTTTGCGATAAAGGCCCTAGTTACTTAAGCGCTATATTTGTACAAAACGACGAACAACGTAAATTAGCTGAAAAAACAAAAGCAGCTGTTGTAGCCGAGTTTCCTAATCAAACTGTGGTTACACCTATACTAAACGCAAGTACCTTTTACCCTATTAAAGGTAGGGAAAGCTTTCATCAAGATTATTACAAAAACAACCCAATCCGATACAACACTTATCGTTGGCGTTGTGGTCGCGACAGCCGTCTAGAAGAAATTTGGGGCGACAGAGCAACTCACTAGTATTTATTAAGCAACTTAAATTACACCAACAAAAGGCTGCATATTGTGCAGCCTTTTACTTATCTACAAAACTAGCTTTCTCTGCTTCAAATAAGTATACAAACCTTCATTATCAATAAATAGTATATTCTGTTTCCCAAAGCAGGCTGTTTATCTACTAAATCAAATGCAATAAATTGCACTCCTAGATTGATATAAACCAAATTAAACAACTGGAGTGACACAAAATGTTTGCCAACCAATTACAGCTAGTGCGTGCTCTAGAATTACCAACACGACAAGCCATGCTTTACCGTGAACAATCAGTACAACACTTTTGGAATAGCAACACCGACCTAACTACAAACGCGTGGATCGAATGGGAAACAACATCAATAGATAGCTCAACGTTTACGCTTGACGACACACTACTTGATAAAAACCTACGTGAAGCAGTAAAACAAGCATGGGACGATCCAGCAAAAGAGCTGGCCGTAAAAGCGTTATTACACGAAGTAGCGCCTGATGTGTTTCAATTTCAATTTTTTGATCCTGAGCGCCTAGCAGTATTACGCGGATATTTAGAACAAGTATGGAATTCGCAAATTCCTATGCGCCCGCCATACGGTATAGTGTTAAATCGCCGTGGTGCCATGCTTGATAGCCGATCAGAAGGTTATTTAGCCGCGCCAAGCTTTCAGGCATTTTATAACGAAATACTAAACACTTATATGCGCCCTATTTCGCGTATGCTGTTCCCTGAGGTTATAGGGTTTGATACACAAACATTTGGTTTTTCAATTTATTATGAGCCAAATACAGATTCGTCAATTCGCCCACATACCGACGCATCAGCTGTAACGCTTAACATTAACTTAAACTTACCAGGCGAAGAGTTTACAGGGTCAGAAGTTGACTTTTATCACCCGTACACAGGTGACATTAAATCACTTACGTTTAAGCCAGGTACTGCCATGTTACATCGTGGCAATATTGCACACGCAGCTAAACCTATTACCAGTGGCGAGCGAACTAACTTTGTATTGTGGCTGTATGGAGAGCGCGGTCGATTACCAGCACAAGGGGCACCACGGATTCCTATTGATGCTAAACAGCGCTGGATTAACCCTAACAAACCAAATGATGGCTATGCACCGTTTTAAGTACGTATTTTAGAGGTTTTAAAAACAAAAGGCTGCCTAATTTAAGCAGCCTTTTTGGGTTTTAGATTAACAGTTTAAAACTTATATGATGCAGAAAACTTAACGTTTCTGGGTGTACCAGGTTGTACCCACGCATCGGCAAACGAGTTTGTATAATACGTTTCATCAAACAAGTTATTTACCTCAGCCGTAATACCAATCGCGTTTGTTATATCGTAATTTACAAAAGCACGCGCAGTTGTGTAACTTGGTAGTTCAAAGTCGGTACCAAAAAAGCCATTGCGCTTACCCACATGTAATAAACCACCACCAAACTTAATGGCTTTACCGTAAAGATCTGTTGATTGAACTAACTGTAAACTAAGCTGTTGCTCTGGCACGTTTAATAATGACGCGCCCGCTTCTACTGTGAAACCAAAGTTGGCATCAAAAAATGAGTTTTCAATTGTTGCATCAACGTACGCATATGACGCCCAAACTTCTAATGTATCAGTAAGTTCGCCTGTAATATCAATCTCAACACCTTTACTTTGTGCTTCACCAATGGCTGCGTAAGTAAACGCAGTTGCATCATCTACAACTAGCATGTTGTCTTGCTCTACTTTAAACACGGCAACAGTACCAAATAAGGCGCCATCGTTTAGAGTAAATTTAACACCCACCTCAGCAGATGTAGATTGGTTAGGCTCAAAACCATCTCCATTAGCATCAGCGCCCGAAAGCGGACGGAAGTTTTCTCCATAAGCACCATATACAGATACGTAATCACTGGCTTCATAAACCACACCAAACTGCGGGCTCACGCGTGACTCAGTTTGTTTTGTGTTGGAATTTGCTAAGCGGTTATTTAAGCGCTGCTCGTAATCATCAAAACGTGCACCAATACGAATATCTAACTTATCGGTAATGCTTATTTGGTCTTGAATGAATACCCCTACCGACTCTTGAATTTCTACACGGTCAGTATTAGCTGTTGGCGTTGGTAATTCATACGCATCATAAACAGGGTTAAATACATTAATATATTGATCGCCACGCACACGTAAAATTACTTGGTCGTTTTCAAATTTATCGGCATCAACACCCATAATTAAACGGTGCTCAAACCCGCTAAGCTCAAGATTACCACTTAACTCAGTTCTAAATACTTGGTATTTCGCGTCAAAGTCGCGGTATCGTCTAAAGCGATTTACTTCACCGTCAATCACGCCGCCAAAACCGGTTTCAGTTGCAAAGCCTTCCATAGAGGTATCACGGTAGTTTGCACCAAATAAAATGCTCCAGTTATCATCAAAATCATGAATGTACTCTAATTGATGCCCTAGTACATCAGCTTCAATTGGGCCATCGCCCGGTTCACCTAAAAAGCGACTTTCAGGGATAAGCCCAAGCTCGCCATCTATTGCTAATACGCCTCTATCAAACGGGACTTCTTGGTCTGAATATTCAAGCTCGTATATTAGTTGGCTATTGTTATTAATATTCCATACTATTGACGGGCTAAAGCCCTGTTTAGTGGTTTCTATTGTATCTCTAAAGCTTTCGGCGTCTTCGTAAAAACCAACTAGTCTAATTGCTACGTCGTCGTTAAGCGGCGTTGTGTAATCAACATCGGCGCGGTAAGTATCAAAACTACCTACAGAAAGCTTAACTTCGCCTGCAGTATCAAATGTTGGGCGTTTAGTAACTAAGTTTACTGTTCCACCTGGTTCACCGCGGCCAAATAAAGCCGCACGCGGACCTTTTAAAACCTCAACCGACTCAATACCAGATAAGTCACGCGAGCCACCAAAACCACGACCTGCATTAAAGCCATTTACTAAGTAGTTACTTGGTAGGTTTTCATCGCCTACAAAGCCACGTAACGAAAAGCTATTCCAAAGCCCACCAAAGTTGTTTTGGCGCGCAACAGAGGCCGATAAATCAAGTGCTTGGTCAAGGGTTACTGCGCCTGCGTTTTCAAGAACTTCTAAATCTATTTTAAGCTCTGACTGCGGTGTTTCTAAAGGGCTAAAGTTACCTTGGTAAGCTTGGCGAGTTGCAACAACGGTTACTTTTTCAATTGTGTCATCCGTTACGCTTCTAACTTGCTGTTTTTGCTCAGCGGCCATGGTTTGGCTGCTAAACAAACTTACTAAACAAGCACTTAAATAGGTGAGCTTATGCCCTTTTATATTGGTTTTCATGATTTACCTTGTGAGTAATGTACGTATTTTATAATTGTGTTTTAAATATGTAATTGCGCTAAACAGCTATGTTTAGCGCTGTATTTTTAGTTGCTGCTTTGCGTGGTGCTTTCAAAGCGTGGCATGTTTTCAAGTGCCGCTTTAGTTGGGTCGCCTTTGTAAAATAACCACGGGTAATAAAACTCGCGCAATTGTTGATGGTAATCTCTAATTTGCTGCTCGTAGTTATAAGCGGCAAGCGAGTCGGTATTAGCTGCACGCGTTAGGCTACGTTGTAATAAAAGGGGTGGCGACAACCAAGATACAGCCCCCGCTAGCTCATATTTTTTAGCCGCAGCATCGCGGTAGGCCTTTGAAAGCTCTGCCGCTTTTAAATCACCCATTTGCTGAAATGCGTAATACCATTTCCATTCAAATTCGCTGCTCATATCAATGTAAGGCGCAAGCGCCGGGTACTCTTTAACAAAAGCATCCATGGTGTCTGATTTAGGTAAATCCCACGCTCCGTTTACCGCCTCTCGTTGGGTAAGGACAATGTCGCCACCATTAGAAGAGTGCACCGCTTTATTAATAGCCAGGTCGCCTAAAATAGGAATAATAAAAGCAAATAACACCCACAAACCAATTAAGCTTGAAGCAACACGCGGCGCACTGGTTGCATTTTTACCTAGCCACACACTAAGCACCGCCCAAAATCCAAGGTATGCAATGCATAAAAGCGATACATACGTCACTTCAAAGGCGCTTGCTCCAGCTATAAAAGCACCCACAAAAAATGGCAGCATTAAACACACTATTACCGCTACAAACCTCACGGTTATTCGTGCGCCCCACAAGGCAAAGTAAGACTTAGCTGTAGTTACCAGTAAATCGTGCCTGCCGCTTGTGCGCTCGCTTGCAAATAAATCATGAAACAGCAAAATAATAACCAATGGTGCAAGCGCACTAATTACAAACACAAAGTCTATTTTTCCGGCTTGGGCCAGCTCAGCATTTTGTGCATCGCTTTCGTAAATTTGCCCCTCAAGCGCCAACAAATTAACGCGGTGCTTCCACGGGAAAATATCGCGCTCACCTAATGCAGCAAATGCAAGGTTAGATGGCTGAGAATACGTTAAATGAAAGCTGTAATACGCTAACATACCCGCATCACTTTGCTTTTGTTGCACGTTAGCGCGATCGCTTTGATCTGCTACTTTTAAACGCTCAATGGTTTGCTGCTGCGCGCTTACTTCGCTTAGCCCGCTGTAAATAGAAAAAACCGATAAAACAAAGCTACAAAGTAGTAACACCACTACGTATTTTTGACGCAGTAAAAAGCCCCATTCACGTGTAAATTGCTTAATTAAATAGTTCATGACAAACGCTTCCCTACAAATTTAATACCGCCAACTAGCACTGCAATCCACAGTAATAATTGTAAAAAAGCAGGCACACTTCTTTGTGTGCGAATATTTGCGCTATCTACAGTAAAGTTAAACTCTTGTAGAATTTTCCAATTATCAGCGCTTACGCGTGCTTTTTGAGTTGCTGCGGCATTGGCATTGCGGTTCATGTCGTCTTGGTAGTTAAGTTTTTCAATATGAACTTTGTTAAGCCCTTGCACAAAATCAAAACGTAGTTGCTCGGTTTCGCGTAAAAAGCGATGGTGTGTTTCTATACTTGTACCCACCACAATCATAGAGAGAGAGCGAATAGCCACCATAGGTGAAACCCAACCGAAATAACGCGACACTTGCGTTTGCTTAAGCTCAGCATGCATACGCTGCTCGGCAAATTGGTTTAGTACATCGGTTTGTTTTGCCTCTGACTCACTGGCCACTAACCCTCTAAAGTTTACTGGCAGCTCATCAATGCTATTTACGTTATACTTTTCAAGGAGTGATTGTTTAAATTGCTTAAATGCAGGGTCGTTCGTGTTATGGCCATCGCCTAATTTTCTAAGCTCAGCTTTAACTGCAAAATCGGTTTCTATTTTACCGGTTGATGGTATAGCTGTTGCAGCCGTAGTACTTGCAACACGTGGCATAACAATACACAGTAAAATCCAAATAAACGCCAGCGCCGTAAAGCTGCTACTATTTTTATTTAACACACTCGATGCTAATAAAATGAGTAATACCCACACACTTAAATATAAAGCGTAACCCACAACAAAACTTGCAACGGCTAGTAAGCTTTCGCCTGCAGACACCGTAAATAAAGCCGATACCGCCAATGGCGCAATAATTAAGCCCGCAACAGAGAGTAGCGCTAAACCTTTACCAGCAATAAGCGTAATACCCGACGTACCTTGCGCTAATAAGTATGAAAGCGTTTGCAACTCACGCTCACGACTAATAGAGCTATAACCAATTAATATAAGAAGTAACGGCGCTAATGTTTGCACAATAAAGGCAGGCGTTAAACTACCTAATTTGGTAAGCGCTGTGCCTTGTCGTTGGTCGGCAAACATTGCGCTGTTTTGCCTATGCCCTTCTAAAAATATTGAGTTACCTGTGTAAGCGTCAATACCTGGGTCGAGCGTGCTCAGTGGCGACGGCGTTCTAAATGCATAGTGCCCATAGTGCACCATTCGGTGAGGGTGGCGATCGGGTTGATCAACAAAGCTTTTATCGCTTGTTGTTTGTAATTCATGGCGAGCATGGCTAAGTTCATGCATAGTAATGGCGGTAACCACTACCGACGAAAGCGTTAGCAATAAACCAATAGCCAGCACAGTCATTGCTAGTTTTGAGCGTAGCCAATAGCGCCATTCATCTTTGGCAACTATAACCACTTTTGAAAAGTTATTTATGCTCATTACGCGCCTCTTTGCGCAAAGGCTGCATGAACTTGTTCGGTATCAATGCGGCCGTTTTCGGGTGCATCAAATTCGCCCACCAGCTCACCCGCTCTTAGTAAACCAATTCGGTTTGCTACTTGGCATGCGCCATATACATCGTGTGTAACCATTAAAATAGTCGCACCCGTTAATGCAAGTTCACGTACAAGTTGATTAAATTCATCAATAGCAACTGGATCAAGGCCTGAGGTTGGCTCATCAAGTAAAAAAATCGGTGCTTCACGCAGTATCGCAAGTGCAATCGCTGTTTTTTGCCTCATGCCTTTTGAATAAGTTTGCATGTTGCGATCCCACGCATCTTGTTCCAGTGCAACACGATTAAAAGCCACGTTAATTTGCTCAAACGATTTTGTAATATCAGCGAGTGATAAAAAATATTCTACGTTTTCGCGTGCTGTTAAATGCGGGTATAACGTAGCCGACTCTGGTAAGTACGCCGTTTTACCGCGTACAAAATCAAGTGCTTTACTCACCTCTTTACCCGCTACTTTTACAGAGCCTTGCGTTGGTTTATTAAAGCCAAGTAACGTTTTTAACGTGGTTGATTTACCCGCGCCATTTCCCCCTAGTAGCGCATAAACCTCACCTGCCGCCACGCTGAAGCTTAAGTTTTTTAAAATGGTGTTGTTTTTAATGCCAAAACTTAACGAGTCTACTTCAATAACCGCTTCGTTTTTAGTGGCTTGGGTCGTATTTGATGCTTCATTACGTGTTTGTTCCACACGTTGAGGTTCTATTGGTGATGTTTGATTAATTGCTGTTGATGTTGTCACATTCAAACTCTATTAAGGGGAAATTAGAATACCGTGAATGTTATACTATATCAAACACCAATTGCAACACTATAACATATTCATAGCTAACAATAGATACATCGTGCTGAGTTTAATTAACGAAAAGTTGTTCTATCCAAAATTACCATTTAGTGGAACAACTAAGCACGATAAAGAATAAGAATTGTAAAAAGCAGCAACTAATCAAAGTGATAAAACATATTTAAAGACCAATCTATAAAGAATAGTGAACAATAAACTTTTCAATTGTTAGAATGCCCACCTATTTTATTATCAAGAGATACAATGGCAAATTTCAATACTCATCTTAATACTGCCGTAATCATCACAGGCTTATGCTCTGCCACCTTATTATCTGCAGGCCATATTGATTTAAAGGGCGCACTCTGGTTATGGTTTTTAGGCTCAATTGGCGGCTTATTACCCGACATAGATTCAGATAACTCCACGTCACTCGATACTATTTTTAACTTATTTGCACTCAGCGCTGTATTACTGGTACTGCATTACATAACCACCAAGCTCATTATTGAAATTAGCTTTGTTGAGTTAATCGTAGTGCCCTTATTGGTTTACGGATTTATGAAATACATTATTAGACCCATTTTTGAATGGATCACAGTACACAGAGGCAGTTGCCACTCTTTACTATTTATACTGTTATGCGCGCTATTAACAACTCAAGTAACATGGAAACTAAATGACCAATCAACTACACAAGCAGCCGTCTTTGCTTGGTTAACAGGTGGGTTTATTTTACTCGGCGGGTTAATTCATTTATTGCTGGATGAAATTTACAGTGTCGATTTAAGTAATGTCACCATTAAACGCTCTTTCGGCACTGCTTTAAAAATAGCTGACTTTGATAATAAATTAATTACGCTAGCTTCAATTATTGCCATTGCAGGTTTAATCTATGTTGCCCCTCCTACAAAGCAAACTATTACAGCGTTAAGTGACTGGTCTCATTTTACGTTTTTATCATAACGTTTTAAGTAATAAGCCGTTTAACCACATACTCAAGAGGCGCTGCGCTTTTAGACCACACATTGCTTGAATCAAAACGATTTTGCCAATTAAATTTTGATTCAAAAAGTCATAGCTTTAGGCTATTTTTTATTAATTAATACTTTTATAGGTTTACATGAAATAATTAACTCGTTTTACCTGTCTTTTACCCAAGTATGAGAGCTATTACAGCTTTTAAAAGCATTAAATATAAAATTATAAGAGGTCCAAATGGAATTTACGAATAAACGCACCATCCTAATTACAGCATCTTTATTGTTGGTGTTAGCGATATCACAGGCTATTTTTTCTGCCCTTTACAGTGCTCAAATTAGCTTTTCAAGACAGTTTGCTTGGGGACTAGAAGCACTCGTTTTTACTTTACTTGTTGCCTTTGCGGGTTCTGCCATGGTGCAAGCAAAAAACGCTCAACTAGGCTGGTCGGCTATCGCGTTTAGCGCAGTACTTAACATAGTTCAGGTAAGCATTGGCCTAACTTTGTTTTCTACATTTGGAAAAGTTGCGGGTACCGTAGAAGGCGCACAACCTTTAATTAGTGGTGTGGTGTCTTTGTCATTCATGATTTACTACGCAGCCAAAGTATTATTGGGATTAGCAGCACTTGTTTTTGGACTGTCTTTTATTGCTAAAGGTGGCAAAGCGATTGGAGGCCTTACAGCCTTAGCTGGCGGAGTTGCAATGTTAGCCAATGGTATTTTAATAACCTTTGGCCGTGATGGATTTCTCCCATCAGGTGTTGCTGGCGCTTCGGGCATGATTGCAACGTTACTTTTGGCAATCTGTTTAATAAGCCTTTACCGTAAACAAGACTAAGGCTAATACCTTATTAGTAAGGTAGTTACTTAAATAAGTTATAAACATCGGCGTGTATTAGAGTGCTAATTCGCCGATGTTTTACGTTTAATGTGACAGCCATCTTATTTTTAAGACTAATTCACAAAGTGGGTATGAGGCGCTGCGCTTTTAGAGGGGATAATAGCTTGAATCAAAACCTTTAAACCAGTTTATGCTTTGATGTATAAAGTAAAGATTTGACAGCAATTACTTTTGTTAGCTTTTGTTTGATAATAAACTAACACCATTTGCAATATGAGTAAAAGCCGAATGAGACAATGTAAATATTTGTTCGGCATATTGCGGGGTGATAGTACATGCGATGCTAGCAGCAACACTATAAGCAGTTTGTTTCCAAGCTGTTTTAGTGCCCCCATCTAGTTTTTTATTCAATAGTTGAAACGCCGCCTTAATGTAATCCAACTCTTCTTTATGAAGACCGGCTAATTCTGTCAGCTGTTTTTCTACATAATCTAACTTTTGCTTTAGTTCAACTATTTCAACTTGTTCAAATTTTCCTTCTCCATCATCAACTCCTGAAACAGTAGAATCAAGCATATCAACATATGCAAAATGTGATATGGGAGTTCTATATACTTGGATTTGAGATCTCCTCAAGCTATCTTCAATTTTTAATAATTTCAATTCATAAGAATAATCAAAAATAACTACGCTTCTGTGACCTTTTTTTAGCACTACATCTAAGGAATCAAATCCATCATGACTTGCAATGATAATTGCGGTTCCTGATTCATAACTAAGCTCAAGATTGAGGGTTAACTCCCCATCAAAAAACTCTTTGTAATCACCAAAATTAATAAATTCTTTTTCTTTATTTTCCAACTTGGACTCCAATACAATAAATAAGAAAGTTAACGCTTTGCCAAGGGTAAAATGCGAACGTTGTTGGGCGAAGCCCAGAACTGGACTAAACTAGACAGCGGACTAAACTAGACCGGACTAAACTAGACCGGACTAAACTAGACCGGACTAAACTAGACCGGACTAAACTAGACCGGACTAAACTAGACAGCCACTTTAATTGAAAAAACAAAACTATGCCAAAAAATTCGCTCTTCAGGTTAAGAATTTATCTTTTATAACTGGATCACTTTATTTCATCCGTTAAATAAGTCATTAGCCCTATTAAACCTAAATTACACGCATGAAAATAACTGCATAATGCAGTTGTGATTTATTACTGAATAGTTTTACTGAGTAGCTTAAGTTTTATGCGAGTAGCTTTTCGCAATTGCTAATATTTGACCGCCGTTTACGCTTTAAATTTTCACAGTAACTTGCTTGTGAGGCTGGCCTGCCTACTGCGCCATGAAATACGCGCGTAAATTGGGTTGTAAGCTTTAACCAGTTTTCTGGGGAGATATTAAGCCTTTCTAACAAAGGTAGGTTCATATTATCAATATACCCGCGTTTATCCTCTCGTATTATCCGCCCTGTTACCTCAACAAGTTCAAGATACGATTTAAGCTCAAACGGCAGCCCTTTTGGCATTATCTGACGTGGTATTCCTGCAAAACGCAGTAGTCGTTTTGGTTGTTTGCCTTCTTTTGCGTATGTTAGTCGTTGTTTAACGCTGGTGTGGTCTGATTCCTCAGGCGTATCAGCCATTTTCGCTCTAATAGGGTTTAAATCGACATACGCCATACAAGCAGCAAGTGCAGCTTCATCTAATAATGCTTGGGACATAAATCGTCCTTCCCAGAACCTACCTGTGCAGTTATCTTCTTTGTTTGCTCTGCGGGCAATGTCTTCATTTAACAACCGCATAAACCAGCTAATACTTGATAGGCGCTCGCGGTAGTCGTTTACTGTTTGGTTGAAAAAGATAAGTTCGGCTTTACTTAGCTTTTCACCTTGTACATATTTTTGCGTAAGTACAGTGCCTTTACAGAG
>NZ_JANJGQ010000023.1:0-78162 GCF_030847595.1 Pseudoalteromonas sp. 20-92 | reverse complement strand
GACATGGGGATGCTCCTTAAAAAAGGAGTATAAGATCATACTTTTAAGTCAAGGTAAAGTTCGTGATCTTGCCCTGGAAACAGCCCCACCACCGGTATACCCTGCTTTAGCTTTTTCCACCATCAATACATAAATTCCTAACCCTACGCTTACCTTAAACCATAGCCAGTAATCGTTGCTAAAAAGAGGAATTGCAGCAAAACCTATTATGGGCACTAATATTTTGCCCTCTTCGTTTTTGTGTAATAAATAAAAAGCCATAATCGCAATATAAAATAGAGCCGTTATATCAGGCATATAAATAACTTCCTTGTAAGAAAATAATAAAACCAATAAACGCAGCGATTATACCTATTACTGAGTCCCTATAAAATCTGATAATTGTGTTTACTTTTTAGCTGTGCAATATTAATTCACTATTAAACACAGGGATTGCCAAGCCTATTTACAGGTTTGGTATAAAAACTAAAAGGATGAATATGATTAAGCCATTTTACGCTAGCTGTTTGTTAGCCCTCTTACTATTAACACCCAGCCTTGTAAAAGCAAACTCCAAATTGACGAAGATATTTTAGAACGAAAGATTTTTCACGAAACCCAGTTAAACAAAAACATTAATCAGCGTTTAAAAAACAGTACAAATAAAGACGTTATATTATTTGTTCATGGCTTTAATAATACCTTTAACGAATCAGTATTTACCCTTGCCGGTATATGGCATTTTTTGAACCGACAAGGCGTACCTATTGTTTACTCTTGGCCTGCCGCCGCCACGGGATTAACCGGCTATTTTGAAGATAAAGAGTCTGGTCAATTCACTATTTTTCATTTAAAAGAAACTTTGCGACTACTTTTCAAAAATCCTGAAATAGAAAACATTCATATTATTGCGCATAGCCGTGGCACCGATGTAGTAACCACAACACTTAGAGAGCTTATAATTGAGAACAGAGCCAGTGGCGGAAATCCCCGAGAAGACCTGCGTATTGAAAACTTAATTTTAGCAGCTCCTGATCTCGATTTTGGTATTATTAAACAAAGGTTAATGGCAGAGCAATTTGGACCTGCATTTGGACAAATCACCATTTACACCTCTCAAGAAGATAGCGCATTGGGTATTTCACAGTGGCTAACAAACAGCTTGAGCTTTGGTCGGCTAAACACCAAAGATGTAAACATAAATGAGCAAGACATATTCACTTCTGTAGGTAACGTAAGCCTAATTAAAGTACCTAAATCTGGCAGCCTAATAGGCCATGACTACTTTCATAGTGATCCTGCAGTCAGCTCAGATCTGATTAATTTAATATTACATAAAGCATCACCAGGCTCTAAAAAACGACCTCTACAAAAGCTCGAAAACAACTTTTGGTCGCTCGATTCAAATTACTTAATTAAAAACGAATAGTAGTTAGCACACAAAAAATAAAGCTTACTGCTGACTCAATAACCACTCTTTTGGCGCTTGCCCTGTTTTTTTTCTAAATACACGGGCAAGTGCAGAGCCATTTTCGTACCCAACCTGATTAGCCACTAAATCCATATTTTGATTTTTTAAAATAAGCTTTTTAGCAACCGATAAACGCCAATCAGCCAAATAGTCAGCCGGTGTTTGCTCAATTACTCGCTTAAAGGTATCGGCAAATTTAGAGCGCGACATACCACATTCCTCAGCCATAGTTCTGAGCGACCAGCTTTGCTCTGGGGTTTGATGTATTTTAATTAATACCTTAGCCAACTGAGGATGGGCAAGCCCTGCCATCATCCCGCTTTTAATTGTGCCTTCTTCTAGTACTTTTCGCAGCACACTAATTAAAAATACATCGCATAAGCGATCTATAATTAAATGCTTACCGCTGGCGTCTTTAAATGCCTCATCAAAAATCCAAAAAGCACTTTGCGCTAATAATCCATCACCCGTTAATTCGTAATTTAAGCAATAAGGCAGCGCCTGCAATAAAGGGCTATGCCCTCCACTTTGATAGCTAATTTGTGCACACACTAAATCAGCCCCCTCCCCCTTATCCGAAAATAAACAGTGCCCTGTAGAGCGAGGAAAAAATATAACCGAAGGCTTAGACAAAACGACTTCAAAGCCATTATTACTGCGCACTTTTAACGTACCTGAGCGCAATAAATGTAAATGCCCAACACCTTTATCGTCACTAAAGTCGCTAGTACCACACATGTTCCCACTAAAAAACACATTGGCATTAAGTGAAAAATGCCTCAGCACACTCGAAAGTACGTCCATAAACGCCTCTTTGGATTATTGGTATGAAAATACAGACTAATAGACGCATATTAACCAAACAATAACGATAAAGTACAGTTGAGTTTTAAACAAACACACTAATTAAATTCCCCTTTGGAGATACACATGAAATTTTCGACACTCACTAAATCAGCTTTTTTTGCAGCATCGGTACTTGCAAGTTCACTAAGCTTTGCAGCAGACATAGACGCAAATGCCGACGTTAACGACATTGCAATTAGTGGTTACGATACCGTTGCTTACTTTACCCAAAACAAAGCGGTAACAGGCAGTTCTGAATATACTGCAACGCATAAAAATGCCATTTATAAGTTCAGCTCAGCTAAGCACCGCGACTTATTTAGAGCTAACCCAGAAAAATACGCCCCACAATTTGGTGGCTTTTGTGCATTTGGTGTATCAATGGAGAAAAAGTTTGACGTAGATCCAGAGGCTTTCAAAATTGTTGAAAACAAACTTTATTTAAATCTTGATAAATCGGTTCAAAAACAATGGCTAAAAGACGTACCAGGCTTTATTACTTCAGCCGATTCAAACTGGTTTGACATAAAAGACAAAACAGCCAAAGAGCTTTAATTAGTAAAATTTAACTTAAATATAATATTATGAGGTTGCTTTAGCTTACGCCAGCAACCTTAAGTTTAGTGCGTGTTAGAATTAGTAAAAGAGAGTTTTATGTTGAAATCGTTGTTAGTTATTATAAGTGTTACCTTTTTATCGTTCAGTGCACACGCAGATAAAGCCTCTGATAAAGTCGCGATAAAAGCTGCAGTAAACGACTACTTTCAGGGTCAAGGTGAGGCGAATAAAGAGCGTTTATTTCGCGCATTTGCAGCAGAGCACGCAACAATGGTTGGTGTAGTAAAAAACGACGACGGTAAAAACGTTATTAAGTCGTATAAAGATATGACCAGTGTGCTTAACCAATGGGCATCAAACAAAAATCCAGCGGGTGGAAACCTCGATGGTGAAATTATTAGTATGAACATAGTTGACGATCGTTTAGCTGTTGTTTTATTTCGTTCTACTAACCGTTTTTATGATGCACTAACATTATCTAAATTAGATAATGAATGGAAAATAATCGCTAAAGCTTACATTTTGCAATAACTGTTAAGCCAGTAATCGCTGTTATAAATTTTAGCCTATTTATTTAATCATTAACTTGGTTCAAATATTACTTTGATTTATTTAACAGCGATTTTAAATCAGCAAACGGAGAATGCGTTGCAGCCTCTACTTTTCGCTCTGTAGTCGACCCGCCATACATAATGTGTTCGTGGTATTTATTGTGCTCATTATCGTGGCAATAAATACACAATAACTCCCAATTACTGCCATCCTCAGGATTATTACTGTGGTTGTGATCAACATGATGCACCGTTAACTCACGTAAATTAGAGTACTCAAACTCACGAGCACAACGCCCGCATACCCAAGGGTACAATCTTAAGGCCTTTATTCGATAGCCTTCCTCTTGCTTCACATAAGCCTGAGGTACATCATTATTCTTACTCATAATATTCCTGCTTAATTCACTATTACGGTGCTCAATACTAAAAAACTTAATTACTGACAAGTCACCAAAAAAAGTATCTATATGTCGGCCTGTTTGTTCTCAAGCGCGTAGTACGACCATAAGTTTTTTATTGTCGGAAGTCCAAGAAATTTCACCGCTGTATGTCGCTACCTAGATCTTTTAAACCTAGATCTGGATTTGTATTATTGAAGGTATAAGAGTTGTGTTGGCCAGATAGCTCAAACTTAGTTGAACGTGTATTTTTCGAGAAAATTGTCCTAACTAATTGCCGCCTAAATTGCTAGCCGTGCCTTGCAGCCCTTCAAGCGTTTGATAGTTAAAAGTGATGTTAGAATTTTTAAATTTTCTATAAGAAAGCAGTATATCTTGTGTTTTTGTTTCAACATCATCTTCAAAAATATCGGCTGAATAACCAATTTCAATGTCGTTAATAGCAAAAAAACGCCCAGCCAAATCATCGTATAGTTATGCGTACTGACTTTAAATAAAGCTCTTTATCTAACTTTTTTAAGTGCTTTCAAAACCAGACTTACTTACATGCTTAATTAGCTCCGGAAAAAACGCTAGAAACACGGCTTCTAATTCATCGTAGTTACGCGCTATATCATCAGCCGCACCCGAAAAAGTGTTAGTAAAACGAATACGCTTGGCAATATTATCAAGTGCTAGCCCTATTCCATCAATGGTTTCGTATTCTTTAAACCAATCGTTTTTAGTCATACTTGTTACAACATGCTGCATACACGTTGGCATAACAGGTATGCGCTGATTTAAAAGCTGGTAGCTGGTGTACTTAAACTCACTTAAAGATTGCTTGCTAAAGTGTTGCCAATGCACAATTAAAAAGTGATCAAACACCACATCAATAGCCACACCAGCAAATCGCTTACGCTCGGGTGAAAAGTACTGCTTGGCGTGTTTAACTAAAGGATGGGAGTCGGTAAATTTATCGACTAAATAGTGGTTATCGAGCCCATTTTTAACCGTGTTTGGTAAGTGCTCTACATGCCTTTTACCACCAAAGTCGCCCAATAAGTTCCCAAAGTGAGAATCGGCTGTAGGCTGTGCTAAATAAAGGTGAGCTAAATAATTCAAAGTGTTCTCGGGCTTGGTATTAATACAGTTAAAATAATAACTTAATTGTAAGCGCTACTTAAAGTGAGATTTATGCCTAATCAAAAGCAAAATAGCATAAAAAAGGTGAAACTAAGTTTCACCTTTTTTATTAATTTTGAAACTAATTAATTAGCATTACGCTGTAGAAACATTACTTGCGCCTGCATTATTAAGTATTTCTTCAATAGCGTTTTTGTTGTCACTATCGTACTTAATACCAATTAATATAGAGCCTTTTTCAATGGCATCTTCGTAATACTTAATTTCATGCTCAGGGATAAACGCACCAACTGCGGCCCCTAAAGTACCACCTACTGCAGCGCCTGCGCCACCAGCGGCAAATGCAGCGACTAATGGACCGGCAACTAATAAGCCTGTACCACCTGTTGCTACAGTCCCTACGGCAGTAAATCCACCAATAATTGCAGCAAGAATACCACCTGAAGCTGCGCCTATAATGCCGCCCTCGGCAGCTTTAGTACCTTCGTCTACAGCAAAATCTTCCTTTGCGTATGAGTCGTTGGCTACAATACTAATATCAGCTTCGTTGATACCTAAAGCTTCTAATCTGTAAATTGCGAGTGTTGCTTGTGATGCACTTTCGAATAACCCAGTAATAACGGTACTCATAATAACTCCTTTATTTATTTAAGAAAATACACTTACTACTGAGCAAAACTCGAACCAAATAAATTATTATTTTAAATCAATGAGATAAATTAAAATCCAGTTCTAACATTCTTATTATTAAAGTAAAAATTACTAAATTTTGTAAAAAACTCCTACCCATATAATTACACTCATCAACAAGTAGTGCGCGTTTTTATATAAATAACATGAACTCTAGTTAAGTAGATCCCGGAGTTCACTTACAGCACATAAAGGTATTGATGCCCTGTGGCAAGCATGAATAGCGTAACCATAAATAAAAACGAGCTTCCCAGTCACCATGCCCTGGACATAAGCAACTGATGAATAATTTATTTCATGACGTTTACGTTCAAATCAATTAATTGCCTCCGGAATCAAACGTAATGATCGGGGCCAGAGAAAGCGAAGACTCCTTCCTTTTCACTGCAATCCTAGAGCGAAAAAACCTTAAGCAAGGTTTTAGTCATTGCCTAAATTAATTGCCCAACAAAGTTAACACTATTATGGGCTAGAATTGGAAATACCAAGCTCCCCGTTCGCTCTCTTAGCCACAGTAAAATAAAACCATAACCTCCGGTTAATAAAATAGAGGTAAACGAAAAGTACCACTCACCAGCGCTAAACATAACGCCGTGCACCAAGCCGAATAACAAAACTAAAAGTAATCCACCTATATTTATCGGCGCGCTCGCCAAACTGTATCGCTTAGATACTATTGCCAAGGAAATACAAAATAGTAAGACCCCTCTAAACATCGGTTCTTCGTCAAACCCTGGCATGGTTGCTTGATAAAGTAATGTTTCTAAATCATAGCGAGGCTCGCCACTCCAGAACCATGAAACAATGACTTGGAGAACTACAAACAAGCACAAAACAATAAAAGCAGGTTTTAAAGAACCTTCACTTTGTTTGAAAGTAAAACCAGCATCAGCAATACGAAAGCCATGTTTATATTTCGCTAAGGCTAGGATTGCACTCCCCCACAGGATAATTACAGCTATTTTTCCTGACCAATTCCAAGACATATCAGTAAAAAATATATCCAAAGGAATTACCTCGGCGCCTCTAAATAGAGCAAAAACGTAACACGTAAAAATGCCTAATGAGATTAAAGACCACGTTATATTTATATCGACTTTATTAAATGCTTTTAATGTTAAAGCTAAAATTAAGATAACACCGACATTTGCAAATACGGCTATGAATGCATCTTCCATGTATACCTCTTTAGTAAGGGCGCATTGCTTCTTACTTTTATTATTATTTAAGTAGTTTCTAATACTAATCCTAAATTGGATATTATTAAACAGCTACTTAGTTAGTAAAGTAGCCTTAGGCTTCATAAATTACAGAGGCGTATTTGGAGAGCTTTTGTAAACGCAGTAAACTTTGAATAAAATTTTATACCTTGAGCGAAACACTTAAGCACTGGCGGTAGAATCCGCTTATTGAGCTATCACCCAACGCATCGGCAAACTATGCGCCAACAACGAATAACATTCACATTTATCTATAGCTCTGTTTGTTACATTAGCTATGCGTTGGGTTTCGTTTAACTCAAATCAACCTACGGTTGTTGCTTGCCTACAAGCTTGCGTATAATGCCCCCATTCCGGCTGCACTTTTTAGCCGCTAACTTGGATTTTAATAATGAAAAAACTCTCTGCGGTGCAAATAAAACAGCAAGCACTTGTACTTAATACAGCTGAAAAATTAGAAGAACTAGGCCGCGCTGAGCTCCCAAGCATGCTGCAATGCTGGTTTGATGTTCAATATCACTTATTTCCAAGTTCACTACTTTTGTGTTTTCAGTTTGAAAACGAGCAAGCTTTAGCGGCCGCAGAGCCAAACTTATTAAAATGGCAAAAACGCTTAAGTGGCGAAATGCTTAAAAAAGGCGTTATTTTAAAAGATATGCGCAAGCATTTAATATTTACGCTCAAAGGGCCTGATGACTAAATTAGGCTTAGGTAATAGTGAGCAATCCCAACTAAAACCCATGATTAAAAAAGTGGATACTGCCACGCTCGTTTATAAATCGATATTTGGATCTGTAATACGAGCAAAAACCAGCTTAAGCTTATCTAGCGGCAATCGATTACTGAGCTTCTGATATTGCCCTGGGATCAACTGCTGATCTTTTTGTTCAGCAACCACAAATGAAAATACATAGTTGCCCTCTACCCCCATTCTTAAATCACTAATAACAACCTGTTCATTTTGCTGATAAACACCGTAAAGCCCTTTGGTAAATCGTTTTAATAACACGATCTGCTTTGCATCATTGAGCTTAGTTAACAACGCGTTTTCTGTAGGGTAAAATTGAATATCAACGTTTTTAACTTCATCAAACACAGATACATAAATCTCATAATGACCTTGCTTAGTAATAGCCACAGCGCGCCACAGCAAAGTATTAAGCGGAGTCGGCGTGCTTTCAAAATGTGAGAATGTGATATTTTTTTGATTCAGCGCCTGATAAATTTTACTATTAATGTGGTATTTAGCCGCAAAGCCCCAAATTAAATACAACGAACTAATGACTAACGCGCTCGTGTTTATAAGTTGTGCATGCGGTCGCATACGTGCAAAACACAGCGCTATACAAGACAACACAAGAGGCAAAGTATACGCAGGGTCAATAATAAATATACTCGAAATACTAAAAGGATATGTCGACAACGGCCATAACAACTGCGTACCGTAAACGGTAAAATTATCGAGTAATGAATGCGTACTTAAAATTAAAAAAATGCCAGCCGACCAACGCGTCATCGTTATACATTTAGCCCAATTCATTTTGAGTAAAAGCCACGCAAATAAGGGGCTCAATAACAGCTGTATAAACAAAGAATGACTAAAGCTACGATGATAAACAAAATTTTCAACATCGCCACCAAAATTAATTAGCACATCTAAATCTGGTAAAGTGCCAAACGCCGCCCCAATTAATAAAGATTTGCGACCTAATTTACTGCCCAATGTTGCATAAGCAACTGCACTGCCAAGCACCACTTGTGTGAGTGAATCCAATTAAATCCCCTTTTTTCAAATCAATTAAAGCACGCATTATAATGTACTGCTTCGCAGGCTCTGTCGATCTTAAAAAATAGGCACTTGTTGGGTTTGGTAAAATATACATTAGCGAGAAAGACGCAAAGTGAGACCCTCAAGCGACTCATTATCTATTGCATCGTGTTTGGATTAGTAATTAAAAAACACTAAATCACTGCGTTATAAAATGAAAAAGGCAAGATACAAAAAGCTCAAGGTGGCATTTTGGCGGTAAATTTGGAGTAGTAAGATTTACCTCGTTTAAATTTGTAAGCCCTGAATACGTATGTAATGGGTATCTATCGCACCACCTGAACAGTAACATAATTATAACGTATATTTAACGAGCGATGATTTTTATCTATGTCTTCATATATTTCTCATTTACAAGCCTTTAGAGGCATTGCGATTTTAAGTATTGTCGCAGCACATGCGTGGTCATTTGCTATTTTTTGGACTGGCGATTTAGATTCCCTCGGTTTAAAAACGCTTTTTTACTCAACTGAACTATTGTTTCACGGCAGCACACTATACTTCGCCATTATTTCGGGATTACTTTTCAGCAAAATTTTACAGAATAAAGGGTGGATTTCATTTTATAAGAGTAAAATACTAAATGTTGTTTTACCCTATGTTGCCGCAAGCACAATAGCGACAGCTGTGTACTGGCAATATTATCTTGCTGATGGTGCAGCAACCGATATATCGTTTATTATCACAGTCGCCACAAACCTAGTATCCGGAACCGCAGCTATTCAATTTTGGTACATCCCGATTTTATTAGTACTTTTCATATTGACACCATTGCTAGATTTTGTGAATAAACGCACACCAAAGCTGATGTTTTTTCTTGCATGCGTGCCCTTGGTTATATCCCGCAGCGCCTTTCCTGATTTTCTAAGCATGCAGAGTTTGGTGTATTTTTGTGGTGCATATTGTTTCGGAATGATAATAGGGAGTCATTACGAAAAGACAATGGCTAAGGTCAATCAATATAAAACGTGGTTAATCGCTTTTATTGCCTTGATCAGCGCAGCCATCCTTACCCAATATATTAATGAATATAAAGTAGATGGGTGGTATTCATCTCGACAAACTCTTTTCTACATTCAAAAAATATTAGCTTGTTTACTACTCTTAAAGTGGCTTCAAAATATTGAAACACGTCTACCCAAAACCATATGCAACATTGGTGAATATTCGTTTTCTATTTATTTTTACCATGTTTTCTTCGTTGGTTTTCTAATTATGGGCCTGCAAGACTATATTCAAAGTCATCGAGATGCTCTCATTATCGGCTTATTAGGTATTGCAAATATGATTGTTGGTGTCGGTGCAACGATGGCCTTCGCATGGCTAATAAAGAAACCAATAGGGCGACACTCACGAAAGCTAATCGGCACCTAACGTATTGGTACTATTAAATAAGGGTTGTGGTGAGTACTTGTCGTTCGGATAAAAATGTGGGGTTCCTCAAGGTTTGGTCCTTTTGGATTTCAAGTAAAAAATTTGTCATGCCAAACACCGCCTACTAAAAAAGTAACTTAACAGTAAAGTGGAGTGCTTATGTTACGGTGCCATTAATTGAGAGCATGGTGTTATCCAATAAACCTTCATAACTATTAAAAGCAAAAATATCATAATTTATAAGGCCACAAATGTGGCCTTATAATACAAAATTAAACGTAATTATTAATCTAATTCAGCATTTAAAAATACATATACGTAATTACTAAATTCAGGCTTAGTTAAATGCCCACCTTCAGTAATCGTATCTAAAAGCTTCGCATAACTGTTTGCATCAGTTGCATTACCTGCGTAACCAAACAGAAATAATGTGAGTTCTTCTAATATAACTTCATCAGTAGGTTCAGGAAACACAGTACCAAAAGATAAATCTGGAATTTGACCGCTTATGCCACCTCTTATTGTCCAATCAAATCGGCTTTCTGCTTCATCATCAACCAAAAAGCTGTAATCCCATACTGCTCTTGCAAATCGGCTATCAACATTACTAAAATCAAAGCTTGAATCATTGCTTTCAGTAAATTGAAGTAAACTGAATCCTAAGTCTTCGGTTATAGTAGGTAGCTCTGTCAACTCATAACTACCATCTGAATCTACACTACTTCGAGCATAACTATGCATGTCGATTCGGGCACCATCAACTGTTATTGGCTCAACCGATGAATCTGTTTGTACATAAAAGTTATGCTCAGTCACCGTTGGGAAAACAAATAGCGGTTCAGGGGAGTTAATGTATGTAAACTGTACAAACTCATAGGAATTTATATCTTCTATATACCCTCGAGTACTAACAGAAGTTGCATTAAAACTGCCTTGATTAGCCACCTCTACACCATCATGGCTAAAATCTGTATCCGTTATTTTTATCACAGACGCATTTTGCGGAACTTCAATAACAGCCACTTTAGCGTCATTTGAAAAGTAAGATTTTGCGGTAAGGTAAAGGTTTTCTGTCGTTGGGCAAATAAAAACAGAATCTGAAATTTCTGAGCCTTCGTATTGATACACCCTGTAATCATTAGGTATTGTATTTAGTTCAGATGTATCTATGCTCACTGCGCGACAACCACAGTTTTCGCTAAACTTATTAAAATGGTATTTACCTAAATTAGTTCTATTTTCAATATCAAGCTCTGTAAATATGTGCGTATAAGCACCATCGGCTTCATCAACAACATCACCCAGTACTGATACATGTTTTGTACCAGAAGGTAGTTCACCTGAAAAACTACCTTGGGCGTCGGTTTTAACAGAGCCGATAGCATCACCATCATCATTGTGAAATACCACATCAGTTTGATACGCAGAATCGGTTCCACACTGGCGAGTTAATGTTTGTAATGAAATGGTTTGAAGCTGAGCAGTGCTACCGCCATTTGATGAGCTTGCAGAGTTCCCCTCTGATGAAGAGCCGCCACATGCGCTGAGCGTTAAAGAAAGTGCAATAGCGAGTGGGGTAAGTATAAATTTATTCATTTTTATTAGTCCATTATGTTTATTCCATTTCATTATCTCAATTTAAATAGGTCAAAAACAGGTTAGCAAGTAACTAAATTGAAATAATTTGTAAACAAAAATAAAACATACACCTCACAAATAAAACCAACAAATAGTCATCCCTGCAAAGTTAAACATTTATTAAAACTAAAGTTACTCGCTAAAACCTAGAATACAGAAGAATGCTAAGTGTCAGGTCTTGTTTCTTGCCAAGACCAAAACAAGTATCACGTTTAACACCTTTCCCCGTCACCATGCCGTAAAAATAGGCAAGCATGGATATGTTTTCATGGACTTGGGGGCAAATCCTGAGGGAGCTTATTGGTAATACTCAAAAACTATAAGTAGCGGAAGCTTTTAAATAAAAGGGGGTAATAGCAACTAACTCAACAAGCTCTAATATTCTCATTATAATTGCCCTTTCGTTTACGATATTCGTTAGGAATACCGCCGACAATATCTTTAAACACACGATTAAACGTAGCAAGAGAAGAAAAACCACTTTCAAGTGCAATGCTCAAAATACTCCACTCTTTGGCTTGTTCACTTGCTAATAATGTCTTCGCATAATTTACACGGTATTGGTTAATAAACAGATTAAAGTTGGCTACTTTGTAGTGATAGCGAATTGCTCTACTAATTTTGTATTCCGGCACTTTGAGCGCTTGTGCAAAATCTGAAATTTTAACGCTAGTTTGTAAAAATAACTGCTGCTCGTTCATCAGTTCAGCAATACCTCCTATTAATTCTGGGGGCACTTGCTGTTGGTGATGAACACTATCGCAACACTCTTTTACATCATCAGTATCAAAAACAGTCTTGCTCTTACTATTGTGATGTAACTTTTGCTTATTAGTAGTAATTGCTTGAAGCAGCATAACTCCCTGCGTTGCAAATACAATTAAAAGTGCAGACGAAGTTATGATAATGGGGTTATACAGCTCAATTTCAGCCGCACTAAAAATAAACTTAGGAAAAATACTTGCATTAAACACAGCTAAAACCCAAGCGCTCCCAAAGATGACTGATTGCATTTTTTGTGACTGTGTTTTTTTACTATAACCTCTAAACGCCTCCCAAAAAGAAAGCGCAAGGATACTTGATGAAAGCAATATGGTGACCTCATTCACCACTTGCTTTAAGCGCCACATTATATCACTGGTAGGTAAAGGCTGAGGATCAAGGTTCACTAAGTAGTGCCATGTTTGATTAAACATGATCAAGCCGGCAATGGTTGCAGCAAAAGCCACATGCCTGCGGGAAATTGGCGAATGCTCACGAAATAACGTTCTTGCAATCAGCCATGAAACATTACATGTTGCGCAAGTGAACAACCCGATTAGATATTGATACGCGCCAATACTTTGCGCACTGAGCTTTTGTGCTGCCACCATACAAAGGGAGCCACAAAATATCACAAATAAATAATGAACCAGCTGCTTATCTTTTTTCAGCGCATTTAAAAACATTAACCCCATGCAAACAAAAAGAAGAAGATAATAAGGGGAATAATTTTGCATAATAGCGTGCTCTTAAAATGACGTTTTAACCAATAACGTGGCCTGAATTACATGGTACAAATTAACATGCATGTTGGCAAAAAAACTTTGTTAGTGAATGTGCCACTCCCGGGCAACGAGTTTGTAAAATTTAGCTTGCCTGTAACTTACATGCAAAAAGCCAAAGGCCCTTATAAAGTTATCGAAAATCATTAAGTCACCACGCTTGAAAAAACCTATAAAGCAGTTTCGTACGGCGAGCTTAAAAATAGTATTGCGGTAAATGGCGGCGGTGGTTACTTGTCTAACGAAATATCGTATCGGAGTATTCGCCTGCGCGATGCGCTTAATTCAAGTATACCTACAGGACATATTCATACCCCACGCATACAACAATTCGAACCTGAAACAGAAGCTAAAATAGTAAAACAAATAAAGGCAATGCTAGAACAAAGCTTAGTCGCGCTATAGTTTAAAACTACCGATTAAAACGTATGAAAGAAGGGCAATTACATTGCCCTTCTTAGCTTCTTTATCAAATTATTTTTTAAGGGGGTTACTACTTTTTCTTAATCTTAAAAGTAAAAAGAAAGACCTGACCCTACCGATTTTTATAAATCTAGACCAAGTGTGTTAGGTCAGGTTCGAATCCTTATATTTTCTAAAGTGATCGCGTAATCTCGTCACTACTGTTAACAACCTGCAAAGCTGCGCTTGTTATAAATCCGCCAGCATCGTCAAAGTTGATACGTATCCAATTGTTTCCTTGTAGTAGATCATGTGACACAGGAATTTCAATTACGCCAAAGAAACTTGCGCGTCCGTTGCGAGTTTTACCTTGTTTCTGGTCATACCCTCTGAAGTCAGTTGGCACTTCAACTGGTACGTTATTCACATTTACTATCGGTGTGAGCGATTTACCGTGCTCCCGACCAATACCTAATCGTAAAACGGCTTCGCCTTGTGCTCCTACCTCCACATCTTTAATATTAAAATAGATATCCACGTTCGCTTTTATAGGCTGCTTATAGGTAGTGGCATAATATTTGTTTTGTTGATTCACCTTATCGATGTTAATTTTATTGTGGTAAGTAATTGTCATGATTTGGGTGCTTTCTTTCGGTAAAGAAACCGTTTTAGGTACCGATGACATTGTTTTAGTAGCCAATTTTGCATGGTTGTTATTATCATAAGACAAGGTTTTCACTTGGACTGATTTGATAGTATTTCCATCGTTCCCAAGTGCTTTTAATGCAACATCAGTATCTTGAAACTCTAAACTCGTCATTATGATATGTGCTTTATTATTCTGTACATATGCATCGACCATGATATCAAGATCAGATGCCCAACTGTCCACATGTATACCTTTAACTTCAGACCACAATTGGAAGAACTTTACTAAGTCAGTGTAGATCCAATCGGTTCCTGTTTGTCCTGCATTTTCAAATTGTTGTCTCATTAATCTATTTTCATAAGGGTAGCCGGTGTCACTATGACGACCCCATTCAGCTTTCACGGGAATAAAAGGAATTGCTTTAGCTATAACGTCAGGACGTTCTAGAAAATGAGTTAATAGTGCATTATAACCGCGTAACTTTTCAGCATCTCTTACTTGTGACCATGGTTTGTTTCGCAAAGCATGTACTGACGCACCATATTCTGAAATTAATAATGGTTTAGTACGACCGAATTTAATATTTGAATATTGCTCTAGCATATCGAGTGTTGCTTCGACATTACTGCCTCGTCGATATTCCTCTCCTCGAGGATGAGTTGGAAAGTCATACAGATGAATAGAAAATACGTCCATATCGGCACCTGCCGTATCGATGAACAATTTGTCATTACTTTCCCAGCGTTCAAAATTATCCCAATCATAGTTAGGAAAGGCAACGGTATAGCCTGCAACGTTGATATTTTTGTTTAATGTTTGATTATTAGTTTTACGAATTTCTTGCGCGACACTTTTATGGTATTTGAAGATCTCAGCTATAGGTGCCTTATCACGTCCGTTTTTAGGCGCAATATTTAGGTCATACAAAGGTTCATTTACAACTTCTAAATAAGCAGGTTTAGGCGCTCCTACAGCTGTGTTCGTTTGCGCAAAATATTTTTGTAAAAACTGTCCCATGTAATGGCCTGTAGCGGTACCAATAGGCTCTTGGTTAGTGTTTTTTTGTGAGAATGCCCAATTACTATTACCAATATTAGTGCCGTCAGGATAATAAGGGTGTACTTGCCCACCAACAACCATATCTTTAGATCTATTTTTAAAGCGTCTGGCGTTAACAAACCGAGTAGCGTTACCGTTTTCAAAGGAATTAATTGCAGCATTGCCCTTCGTAGTTAAAACAGATTCATCAATAAAGCCTAAACGATTACTATCTTGTTTTTGAGAAAATAATTGATTTTTCATGTATCCCGTATCACGGCCAAAATAAACATCATAACCATTAATAAAGCTACCAATTAGGTCTGATTTGGCGTTATTACCTTTGTTATCATGATCCCATTCATTTTCTGTTGGGGCCGAATGCAATGAGATGAATTTTTCACGGTTAAAGCGCTCAATATTACCTATACGATGTTTAGTGTCTAAATTAACATCAACAGAAACTTTATTTTCCGCAGCATGAACAATGCTAAAACTGTTGGAAGTCGTTGTAAGCAAAAGCGTTACAGCTACTTTTTGTAGAGACCATTTCTTATTATATTTTGTTATCATTATAAATTTCACCTTATCATTACTTATTTCAATAACTTATAAAATGTCGCATTTATCATTTTACGTTGTAAAAACGTGAAATTTAGCATTTCGCAATCAGCAATCAGCAATCAGCAAAAATTGACACTAAATAAAAAGATTTAAATGATGTGTTTAAGTAAAATATCCATGTTGCCATTTTTTTTCATAATAACGCCCAAAAATTATTATTAATGGCCACAGACTAGCGATAAATTACTCACCCATTACCTCTGTGATTTTGGTTAATTATCATTCGCATCCAAACAATACACTTCCAAACGCGTTATTGTCAACAATTAACAAATAGATTTGAAAATAGCAATATATACTTACTCTCTTTTGTATTTGTAATACTATAAAATCTCATTGTGTTTATTAGATCTAAAGCCAAACAGTTCAAATTTTTATTTCACTTTAAATAGTGAGAAATGCAAAGCGAGGCAAAGAGTTAAATCATAACTTTATAAATAAAAAAATTTGACCATATCATTTTTAACTATTAACTTATTTGGATCACTTAAAGTTTTTGAAATCGCCGATTAGAATGACGACTTGCCCGCTAGTACGCACTTAATAATGTAGACATGGTAGTAACCGTAAGTATGGGCAGAACAGAATTTGATTTAGAGCGTTTCCCAGGTAAACGCCGCAGTGTAACCGCCCCCGATAATGCCAATATTGTGTATGGCGGAACGCAAACAAGCCCAGTGATACCAAAGCTTAATGGCCGACCACTCCCGGGCAACGAGTTTGTAAAATTTAGCTTGCCAGTAAATTACATGCAAAAAGCTAAAGGCTCTTATAAAGTTATCGACAATCATGAAGTCACCACGCTTGAAAAAACCTATAAAGCCGGTTCGTACGGCGAACTTAAAAATAGTATTGCTGTAAATGGCGGCGGCGGTGGTTACCTGTCTAACGAAATAGCGTACCGGAGTATTCGCCTGCGCGATGTGCTTAATTCAAGTATACCTACAGGGCATATTCATACTCCACGAATACAACAATTCGAACCTGAAACAGAAGCTAAAATAGTAAAACAAATAAAGGCAATGCTAGAGCAAAGCTTAGTAGCGCTATAGTTTATAGCTACCAATTTCAGCACATAATAAAGGGGGCAATAACATTGCCCCCTTTTTCTATTTACAGTCTTCTCGGTTTTTATTTAAACCATTAAATGAGCTGTATGACTTGCTAATTCAATTGAGAATTTAGCCAGTTGAGAAAGTTTAATCAGCATTTTTTTCAAAATAGCACGAATCCCACGGTAACTAAAATCTATAAGCTTACTTGCTGGTAAGCCACAAAAAACATACATATGGCCTACTATACCTTTCACTTCTGCAGCATAAGCTCGCGAGGTTTCTACTTCATTCGCTAAATAAGACGCAATGGCATCATAAACAGTTAATAAACCTGTAACACTAACTTGTAGTGCACTAATCGCACCTATTTTATTTAAAAAATCAAGAAGTGCTGCACCTATTTTCCTGGCCCAAAGAGCATTGAAACTAGCTTGATGACGTTTTTCAAATTCAAGACGAGTGGCTTCTTGGTAGCGTAATTCGAATCCCTTTTGTATATCTTCATAAGTTTTATATTTTGATGCCGTATTCAAATACCCTGGTGTTGGATTAGACATACTATGCGCCCCTGGTGATATTGAAGGGGATGAATTTAAAATATATTCATAAGTAGTGTGTACAAAAGGCCACACAGGTACCATTGGTACAGGATCACCAGCATGCAAACAGCGGTAAACCCCCTGTAAAGCATTTTGTGTATGGTTTGCAAAATTCGATAGCCCAACTCGCGGAGCACCAAAAGTATAGAGTTTAACAGGTACTTTGAAGCGTTGTTTCAACCAGTTTGCAGCTAAATTAGCTAATGCGCCACCTAAACTGTGGCCAACAACATGAACAGGAGCTGTAGGATTATTCGAAAAATACTGTTCTAACTGTGATTTGAGCGAGTTAAATGTTTGATTGAATCCTGCATGTACACTTTGGTTATTGGGACCAGTGGAAACACCACAATGTAGATCAGTAATACAATCGCGCATTTTTGCTGTTCCTCTAAGCGCTAGTACATAATGCCCCTTAAACGCGTTAGTTTTCCCCTTAGCAATACAACCAAAAGGTGTACGATGACGGAAAACTCTTTCTAGGATAGATCCACTTATGCCCTTTACTGAATCACTATCAAAATCAAAGTGCCTCGATAAAGCTCCATAATAAGCAGAGCCCTCGACACCATCAGTTGTGTCAGTTGAATATGATATAGCAGCAAATCTAGCTGCTAATGAAGGAGTTAAAACTTGCATCATAATTATTTCCTTATATTTTTATTTAACATAATCGTTAGTTAGATTTAGGTGTTCATCAACATCAATAACTTCAAAGTCTTTATCCCAACGACAAATTGAAGTTCCCTCTAAGCTCATTTCTTCTCGATTACTAGAAAAGCTAAATAAAATGGCCTCATTATTAATATCAGCGTTAAGGCAACTTAATTTATTGTTAAATTCATCAATAGGGTTTTTCCCTATTAATGTCGCTCGCCAAATAATAAATTTTTTTCTATTAATAGTCGTGGTAATGTATTGATTAGTAAATATTTCTTTGAATGGTATGCTGGGTTCATCGGAACGAATCGTTTTTTCAGGAAATCTAAAACTACCATCGGGGTCTGTATAAACAAAATCTCTACGTGGTTTACCATCTGAAAAGCTAAGACTACGTAAAATCAATTGATTGCCAATTGGCTCACCATTATTTTTTAAACACCCGAATACTTCAGGAGATAGGTGTACTTTATCTGCACCAAATTTATCAAAAAAAGGTTGGATTTTCGCGCTGAAGTTTTGAATTTTGTCGATGACTGACACAATAACCTCTTGGAATATGATTGTTTTAGGAGGAATAATGTGTAATTTATTATGAAGATTACCCACAGTCCTTGTCGATATTAAAATATTTTATAGGGTATTAAATAATATGCAATTAATTTCTCAGCTACTCTTTGGTAAAATAAATTAGTGCAAAATTTTAGCTTTGAACTGTCGGAAAACGCCAAGCAACGCATAGTAAAAACCAGTAACTACGACGACCGAGAGCTCTACTACACAAAAAAAAGGGTTAAATCCTGAGGGTTCCTAATGAGTAACCCCTTTAACAGCGCAGTGTGTAAACACAGTCTGAACTGGACTGACATTGGTACTAAAAGATGACTGAGGCGAAAGCCAAGGGCCTTAATTAATCATCAATGATGCTTAATTAAAACGCTTAAACTCATATGGCGCTCTTTATTCAAGCCATGGTGAATATTCGCACCAATCGACGACATTACTAGTTAAGTATTCATATTTAAATTGAGTTTAAATAATAAGAACACTTGGTTTTTGAATAAAAAGATCAAGAAAACACAGCTGCCTGCTTGACCGGAATTTTCTAATGGGTGACCCCTTCCTTCTCTTTGATGTATGAAGTAAAGATTTGACCCCTTTCCCTCTCTTTTTCACGTAACAATTCACTAATTTTCTTTTTGTTTTTCAAATGTATATACTATATGGTAATAGCTTATTGTCTATAATATGGTTCGTATATTAAATGGATGTAGATAAAAAGAAGTTTTATGATGTTGCAATGAGAATGCAAGCTAACTCTTCAATATTATTTTCTAATGATTGCAATAACAGTAATCACGGAAGTGTATATTTAGCTGGGTATGTTTTAGAAGCTTATATTAAAGTGCTATTACTCAATTATGGTGAAACTCGTTTTTATGGCCATGTTGGTGAAACTAAATTTTTAGAAAAATTTAAGCGAATTACATCTGTTCATCCTGAAATTGCAGATATATTACATGAAAGCAATCCTCTTTACCCAGAAGCCCTACTTGTAGGTCAAGATGGTGCTGATGACAAGTCAAGTTGGGATGTTAATCATAGATATAGTGTCAATATATGGAGTGATATGGATTTCTGTCAGAGGGTTCAGAAAGAGATACTCCAGTTAAAAACAGCTTTAATAGAACTTAGAATTCAAGGGGTATTATCATGAAATTATTAAATATTATAAAAAAGATACAAGAGTGCATTCAAAAGTATCCCGATATCAATTATAGGATTATAAACAATACAATTGGTAAAAATGTAATATTACTAAGCCTAAATGATAAGAACCTAATTAATGAATTGAAAAAGTCTTTTAATAAGCACATTCAAGAAATTATTATTGAAACAGACGAAGATGAGTTTTTAATTAATGAAATTAAGTCTATTTGTAACGAAAACCAAATAGTCCATAGAAATGTTAGTTATATTAAATGGCACAGAAAAGCCACAGTTAAAAGCTTTGATAATGTAATTGCAGGATATTCATTTAAAGGAGGGATGGGGAGAAGCTCGACTATTGCTTATTTGTCATATTATTACTATTTGATAGGAAAGAAAGTAGCCGTATTAGATTGTGACTTTGAAGCTCCTGGTATTGCGAGTATGTTTTTCGAACGCTCTGAGCGAAACGGAAAGTCAGGGATTTTAGATTACTTAGTTGATTTGAACATGGAAGATGAACCCAAACTAAATGATTATTTTATCCAAAGCGAAGTTAGTAACAGCTCTGGTAATCTGTACATTTTTCCATCAGGTATAAATAGTGACACTACAAGTTACATTGATAAAATCTCAAAGATTGATTTTAATTCTACTAACTATAGTAATAGCTTTATAAAATTACTGAACCATATTAACAGCACTCTAAAACCAGACGTTATTTTTATAGATTTACGTGCAGGCATCAATGAATCAAATGGATTAGTATTGAATGATATATCTGGTACCAATCTGCTGTTTTTTAACAGCGAAGAGCAAAATGAAGATGGCTTAAACGTAGTACTAAATTCTATTGGTAATTATGAAAATAATTTTATTATGAATAGTACTATACGATTTTCTAGTTCAGATGTTAGAAGTATTAAAGAAAAAGCACTCTCAAATTATTTAAGTGATAATTTTAAGGCCTTTCCAAAAGATCATATAATTCCGATTCCTTTCCACCCTATTTTGTTAGAAAGTAACATAGATGACTTTAAAAACTTTGTTTCCACTCAATTCGAAATATCTAAAGCAAAGAAGGATACTTACCTTTCCAGTTTGATTAATGTCATTGGAGATAGATTAAATTTAAAAAACAATGGATTATCTTTAATTAAAAAAAATGATGAAGTCATAGATGAAGTCAATTTAGATCCTATTTTTAAAAAGCTCGAAAATGTATTCTCCCGTCTTACTGGAACTGAACAGTTTAAAAATGATGATGATAGTAAGTTTTTCTATTTGAAAGAAGATTTATCCAAAATTGTAAATGAGCAAATATTTTTAATTTTAGGTGCTAAAGGTAGTGGGAAATCAACCCTTTTTGAAATGTTTACTAAACCTCATCAAGCTATTTTAAAAAAACTAAACACTAAAAATAATTCATACATAGCAGGATTTTCAAAACCTATCCTAAATGACCTTACCCAAGATCATTTGTCGTTAATTTTACAAAAGTCAGTAAACAAAATACTTGATATCAAACGCTTTTGGAAATGTTTAACATTATTCCAACTAGAAAATCAATTACAGACAACAAGTAAATACTTTAATGATATTAACAACATAGTAGAAAGTTTCAATACTCCAGAGACAGGTATATCTGTTGATGAAAGATTAAAGTCAATAAATATAGAATTATATCAATCAGACAAATCAATTACATTAGTATACGATGAGCTTGATATTGGTTTTTCAGATACCGAATATCGACAAATATTTATTACAGCTTTAGTTTCATACTGGCAGGATAATATTTATAAATTTAGTCAAATAAGATCAAAAATATTACTACGAAATGATATATTTTCAACATTATCAATTGAAAATAAAACACACTTAGATTTAAATAAATATGAGCTGCAGTGGAGTGAAAAAGAGATTTTATCTTTGATACTTAATACGTTTATTTCTGCTTTATCATGGGATGAGTTAGAAGCTATTAATCTATCCGGTATCGTTAAAACTAAAAACCCAGTCAAAAATGAAGTCCTTGATGATATTGATGAAATTAGAGCTGCGATGTATCTAATATTTGATCGGAAATTAGCTGGAAATAGACCATCTATGGATAAATGGATAATGACCCGCCTTGCTGATGCTCAAGGATTAATTACTCCAAGAGTAATATATAAATTTATGTCTGAAAGTATAAAACATGAAAGAGCTTTGAGTCACCGTACAAATAAAAAACATCTGCTTACATCTTTCTCTAAAAATAATACCAGCATACTTAAAAAGGTATCAGAACATAAGCTTGTCGAATATAGGGCAGAGTACCCAGAATGCGTAGATTTATTTGTAAATATACAAAAAATAGGCCAAAGAACATTCAGTTTTGAAGAGTTTAAAAAATCTTACCAAACCCCTAATAAAGCATCAACAGAAACAGTGCTAAAAGGTTTAAACATGTTGATTAATAGTGGTTTTATTTTAATTAGTGATGAAAGGTTAAAGAAATATCAAGTTGCATACGTATACTTATATGCTTTAGGTTTAAAAATTAATCGAAGTAATACAGGTAAAAAACGTAAAAAATAATTCACTTTATGTCTACTTAGAAGTACGTTAAAACGGACTTACTTCTTACCAAGGTCAAACACCAATTACACGTTTAACACCCTTCCCCGTCATCACGCCCTGAAAATAAGCAATTGATGAGTAATATCGCGCATGGATGTGCGGTAAGGCGAAACTAGGCCATGGATGGCCTATCTTCGCCGTTTACGTTCACATCAACTGTGTTTTGAAGGGAATAGCGTGATGCTCGGGTGCGCTGAGAGTGTCCAGAGAGGGACCAGCGGCAGCCCCTCTTTGGCTGCCGTCGCCAGCGCGACAAACCTTGAATAAGGTTTTTAATCTTTAGAAAGTACCAAACGTATTCGCGTTATCTGTGATGATAACCTCAAACACCTATTTAAATACTTATTCGGGCTGCCGCCCGCGCGCCAGCAAGCTAAACGCCTACAATAAATAACACATACTCTTGGCTTTTGAGCGAGTAAGTATATTTGTGATTTGTTGGGTTTCGTTTCACTCAACCTAGAGGAAATACAGAGGGTCAGTCTTGCTTCTTGCCAAGACCAAACACTAACCTCACGTTTAACACCCTCCCCCGTCATCACGCCCTGAAAATAAGCAATTGATGAGTAATGTCGCGCATGGATGCGCGATAAGGCGAAACTAGGCCATGGATGGCCTATCTTCGCCGTTTACGTTCACATCGATTGTGGTTTGAAGGATTAAGCGTGATGCTCGGGTGCGCTGAGAGATGACGAATAACCGAAGCGCAGCTTCGCAGTATGAGGAAGTGAAGGCATGGATGCCGACAGTAACCCAGCTTCAAGGATGAATTACTTGCAGCAGCGTTAAGTTTGAAAATCTATAGCCCCTCTTTGGCTGCTGTCGCCAGCGCGACAAAACCTTGAATAAGGTTTCTAATCCCTCAATGAGCCAAAAGGAAACAAAGTATGCGCCTTCAATAATTAAACACCTTTTGGGCTGGGCCCAACACGCCAGCAAGCTGTGCGTCTACAATGTTTAAACACACACAAAAAAGCCGCTACATTGCTGCAACGGCTTTTTCAATTTTATAAATTCCCAATCTTTAATTGGAAATTTTAAAAATTATCAATCTCTATATGTCTCAACCGCTGGGCATGAACATACTAAGTTACGGTCGCCGTACACGTCATCAATACGTGTAACGGTTGGCCAAAACTTGTTTTTAGCCACTGCAGGCACTGGGAATGCAGCGTAAAAACGGTCGTACGCGCGGTCCCATTCGTTACCTAACACGTCGCCTTGTGTATGCGGTGCAAATACTAGCGGGTTGTTTTCGATTGACCATTCGCCAGAGATTACTTTTTCAATTTCGCCTTTAATTGACACCATTGCTTCGATAAAGCGGTCAATCTCACCTTTTGATTCAGACTCAGTTGGCTCAATCATTAATGTACCAGCTACTGGGAACGACATAGTTGGTGAATGGAAGCCGTAGTCTTGCAAGCGCTTAGCTACGTCCATTTCTGTAATGCCTGATAGCTCTTTAAGCGGACGCAGGTCAACAATACATTCGTGAGCAACACGGTTGTTACGGCCACGGTATAAAATTGGGAAGTGCTTGCTTAGCTCATGCGTTAAGTAGTTAGCATTAACAATTGCCATTTCAGTGGCTTGTTTTAAGCCCTCTGAACCCATCATGGTGATGTAAGCCCATGAAATAGGTAAAATAGCAGCTGAGCCGTAAGGCGCTGCCGATACCGCACCGTTACCGATGTTAGTACCTGGTACGTTAATTACGCTATGGTTTGGCATAAACGGCGCAAGGTGTGATTTAACACCAATTGGGCCAACACCTGGACCACCGCCACCGTGTGGAATACAAAACGTTTTATGCAAGTTTAAGTGCGATACGTCTGAGCCAATAAAGCCTGGGCTTGTTACACCAACTTGCGCGTTCATGTTTGCGCCGTCCATGTAAACTTGGCCGCCGTGCTCATGAATAATGTCGCAAATTTCGCGAATTGTTTCTTCGTATACGCCATGCGTAGACGGGTATGTGATCATGATGCACGATAAGTTTTCAGACACTTCCTCAGCTTTCGCTTTAAGGTCTGCCATGTCTACGTTACCGTTTTTGTCGCAGTTAACTACCACAATTTTCATGCTCGCCATTTGCGCTGATGCAGGGTTAGTACCGTGCGCAGAGCTTGGTATTAAACATACATTACGGTGTGCGTCGCCGCGTGACTCGTGGTATTTACGAATCGCGATTAAGCCTGCGTATTCACCTTGTGCACCAGAGTTTGGCTGTAGTGATACTGCATCGTAACCGGTAATGTTTACTAGCCAATCGTGTAGCTCGCCAATCATTATTTGGTAACCCTCTGCTTGATCTAGCGGGCAGAATGGGTGAAGGTTTGCAAACTCAGGCCACGTAATTGGGATCATCTCAGCAGTCGCGTTTAGTTTCATGGTACATGAGCCTAACGAGATCATTGAGTGATTAAGCGATAAGTCTTTGCTTTCTAGTCGCTTAATGTAGCGAAGCATGTCTGTTTCGCTGTGGTAGCTGTTAAAGTTTGGATGCGTTAGTACTTCGTCGTCACGTACTAAACTTGCAGGAATTGACTCGCTGCCATTTGCTTCAACGTCGGCTGCAATAGCGTCAACACTTAGGCCATGGCCTTCGCCTAAAATAATATCAAATAACTCAGTAATATCGGCGCGTGTTGTTGTCTCTGATATCGAAATTGAGTACTCGCCTTCGTGGTTTGTTGCAAAGTTTACGCCTTTTGCAATTGCACGTGCTGTTACGTCGTTTTTGTTGTCGCTTACTACTGTTAGCGTATCAAACCAAGTACTGTGCTTAAGTGCAATGCCTTTAGCTTTAAGGCCACTTGCTAAAATATCAGCAAAGCGATGTATACGCTGCGCGATAGTTTTTAAGCCTTGTGGGCCGTGGTACACCGCGTAAAACGCAGCCATGTTGGCAAGTAATACTTGCGCTGTACAAATGTTTGAGTTGGCTTTGTCGCGGCGAATGTGTTGTTCGCGCGTTTGCATTGCCATACGTAGTGCGTCGTTACCTAAACGGTCTTTAGATACACCAATAATACGACCTGGTAATGAACGTTTGTATGCGTCACGTGTTGCAAAAAATGCAGCATGAGGACCACCGTAACCCATAGGTACGCCAAAACGTTGAGCCGAACCAAGTACTACGTCTGCGCCTAGTTTACCCGGTGCTTTTAACAGTAATAAACTCATTATGTCGGCAGCAACACAGGCAATGGCCTTTTTGCTTTGTACGCCAGCAATTAGGTCAGTTATGTCTACCACTTCGCCTGATGTAGTTGGGTATTGGAACAATGCGCCAAAAATGTCGTGGTTAACGGCATCTTCTGCTTTACCGACAATTATTTCAAAACCAAACTGCTCGGCACGCGTTGTTACTACGTCGATTGTTTGTGTGTGTACGTCGTCAGCGATAAAGAAGGCATTGGCTTTTTTAGCTTTTGATACGCGTTTTGCAAGGCCCATAGCCTCTGCAGCCGCTGTTGATTCGTCAAGTAGTGATGCGCTTGCTAAATCAAGACCGGTTAAATCTAGGGTCATAGTTTGGAAGTTTAATAATGATTCTAAACGCCCTTGAGCAATCTCTGGCTGATACGGTGTGTACGCTGTATACCAACCTGGATTTTCTAGTACGTTACGTAAAATTACGTGCGGTACGTTAGTTGGGTGGTAGCCTTGGCCAATGTACGATTTGAAAACTTTATTCTTGCTTGCTACTGATTTTAGGTAGCTTAGTGTTTCAACTTCAGTACGACTTTCGCCAACTGTTAATGGCTGCTCTAAGCGAATGCTTGCAGGTACAGTTTGGTCAATGAGCTCTTGCACACTCGATACTTCTAAAGCACTTAGCATATCGCTTACTTGTGCTGGGCTTGGCCCAATATGGCGGCGAATAAAATCTTGCTTTTGCTCTAGTTCTTCAAGAGATTTGGCGTTTGACATGAATCCAGATTCCTATGATCCTAAATGCTAATGGGTAACTAGCATTAATTAAAATATTTGACGATTTAACAGCTCACTCAGTATGGGGTTGTGCGCTGTAAAATCATAAAAGCCCCATTTTTATACATTAAACGGGGCTTTTAGTTATCTACAAAAAATGATTATTCTTCGTCGATAGTGTGCGAGTAACCTTCAGCGTCTAATAAGTTGTCTAGCTCAGACTCGTCAGATGCTTTAATACGGAATAACCAACCGTCGCCGTAAGCGTCGTTGTTTACTGTTTCAGGTGAATCTTCAAGTTCTTCGTTAATAGCAACAATTTCGCCACTGATAGGTGCGTAAATGTCTGATGCTGCTTTAACAGACTCTGCTACTGCACAGTCTTCGCCGGCGTCTACTTCGTCGCCAACTTCTGGTAATTCAACAAATACCATGTCGCCAAGAAGTTCTTGTGCATGCTCAGAAATACCAACAGTAAATGTACCGTCGCCCTCGTTACGAACCCACTCGTGTGAAGGTGCGTATTTTAACTCGCTAGGAATGTTGCTCATTTTATTTGTCCTTTGGTTTATATTGGGAGGATACCAATCAAAATAATGATTGTGATTGGTATAACCAAATTATTTAAATTATTGATTTACCGTTACGTACAAAGCTAGGCTTTACTACTTTAACGTTTACTAATTTTTTACGCATTTCTACTTGAGCTGTATCGCCTGTTGAACGTGGTACACGTGCAAGGGCTACACTAAAACCAAGTGTTGGTGAAAAAGTACCTGATGTAATAATACCTACCCCACCGTCAACAATTACTTTAGAACCACTACGCAAAACGCCTTTTTCTTCAAACACTAAGCCAACTAGTTTGTCAGTGCTTTTTTCTGCGCGTTGCTTAACAAGTACGTCACGACCAATAAAGTCGCGATCTTCTGGTTCCCATGCAATGGTCCATGCCATGTTAGCTGCAAGTGGTGATACGCTTTCGTCCATATCTAGGCCGTAAAGGTTCATACCTGCTTCTAAACGTAGCGTGTCGCGTGCACCTAAACCAGCAGGCTTAACACCTGCGTCTAGCAGTTGTTGCCATAAATCGGCTGCTTGGTCGTTCGGTACTACTATTTCGTAACCGTCTTCGCCAGTATAACCCGTTGTGGCAATAAATAAATCACCTACTTGAACACCAAAAAATGGCTTCATACCTTCAACAGCGGCTTGTTGCTCAGCATTTAAAAGAGTGGCTGTTTTTGCTTTAGCGTTAGGGCCTTGTACTGCAATCATTGCAAACTCTGGGCGCTCTGTAACAGTTATGTCAAAGTCGCTCGATACGTTAGCTAAATGCGCTAGGTCTTTTTCGCGCGTTGCTGAGTTAACAACTAGGCGGTAAAACGTTTCGCTAAAGAAATAAATAATTAAGTCGTCTATTACACCGCCTTGCTCGTTAAGCATGCCTGTGTAAAGCGCTTTACCTGGTACGGTTAATTTTGCAACGTCGTTAGCTACTAGCTTACGTAAAAATGCTTTTGCTTGAGGCCCTTCAATATCAACAATAGTCATGTGTGATACGTCAAACATACCAGCGTCGGTACGCACGCTATTGTGTTCTTCTATTTGTGAGCCGTAGTTGATTGGCATTTCCCAGCCATGAAAATCAACCATTTTTGCGCCCGCTTCTAGGTGCTTAGCATGTAGTACAGTTTTAGAAGTCATAACATTCCTTCACGTTTAAATTAACCCTGTTTAGGGTGTGGCTTAAATAGATATAAAAACAGGCAAGCATTGTTATGCTTACCTGTTGTTTGTATTCGTTATGCGGCTTCACTATGCATAAGTGCAAAACCTTGCGCTTGCATGTAGCTTTGCCATTTTTGTAATTCTTGTTGTTTAGCGACTAATACAAAGTGTTGTTCGTCGTTATTATCAATGGCGGTAATAAATACATCACCGCTTTGTGCACCGTAACAAAGTTGCGCGTCAGAAAGGCGCAAACCTGGTGTTAATTTAAAAGCATTTACTAGGGTGTCAAATGCATTGCTACCGCTTAGAGTAAAAGTAGCTAGGTCGGTTCGCATTACATAATCGATATCAAAACGAAGTTGTTGCTCATTTATAAGCGCTTGTAATTGAAGGCTTGCGCTGTGTGGCAGTACGAATCTAAACGCAGTTTCACTAAAGTAATAAACAGCAAAGCTGTAGTCAGAATTATAGTCGCCATCAAGCGTGCCTTTTAAGCCTAAACCGCTGGCGGTAAGCTTAGTTAAATCAAGGCCTAAAATAGAACTTAAAAATACACTGGTTTCGGTGCCACTAAAATCCATTACAACATTGCTGCTGTTTGCTTGCAAAGCGTTAGTAACCGCACTACTTGCGTTGCTGTGGCGGGCAAACATTATTGGGTTAAAAGTCATAACAAACACCTGTGTATTTTCAATGCTAAAAGTATATTGCGCGAGGTGTGTAACAACAAATTGTAATTATTTATCAATTGATAAATAATACTTATATATATAGCCATATAAATTGTAATTATAAATATGAAAAACATATCAACCGACAGTTTACGCACCTTTGTAATGGTAGTTGAAGTGAGTGGTTTTGCTAAAGCAGGCGACTTACTTGGCCTATCGCAACCTGCGGTAAGCCTACAAATAAAACGTTTAGAAGATGTGCTTGGCTATAAACTATTTAAAAAACAAGGACAGCGCCAAGTATTAAACCAGTACGGCGAGCTATTACTGCCTATGGCAAAGCAGATGATGCAGCACAACGATGCTATTTTGCAGCAGTTCACCTCAGAAAACATTGCAGGTAAAGTGCGCTTAGGTATTCCGAGCGAATTTGCAGCGCGTATTTTACCCTCAATTATTGGCGACTTTGTGGCACTCTACCCAGAGGTATCGTTAGAAGTTAAATCGCGTTTAAGTAAACATTTGCTTTCGGCCTCAAGGCAAGATCAGTTTGATTTAGTGCTGGCGCTAAATGAGCGTCTCAGCTCTGAAAAATTCCCTATTTTTATGCAAGACAAACTCGTATGGGTAGGCGATTTATCACTTGCACAAAACGACGTGGTTACGCTAGTTACCGCACCAGAGGGGTGTATTTATCGTCGCCGTGCTACTGATGCATTAAAAAGTGCAGGTATAAAATACCGAATTGTCTATAGCAACGCCGATTTAACCGGTCTTATTGCCGCGTTAAAAGAAGGCTTAGGTATTACGGTACTTGCTAAAAGCACAGTACCGAGTGAACTTAACTATCAAGTTCAAACCAAGCATTTACCTGCTCTTGGTAATATTGGTATTAGTTTGGTTAAAAGTTCGGGCGAATCGGAAAATGCAGTAGATAAACTTGCTGAGTTTATCGCACTACGCTTAGGCTAACACCAATAAACATAACCAATTGAAAAATAAAATGAATTAACGATAATCACATCTAAACCAGTTAATATAAAGCGCTTAAAAGTAAATATACCTAGTTCAAACTTTATAACTAGTTAAGTAATTACAAACTGCTACAAAAGAAATAATTTAGTTAACTAAGTTGCATAAGTAGGTGTTTTTAGTTCTAAAAAACTGAATCATTAAATAGTTAATAACATTGATTCGTATTCGTTAACGTGTTCCAATTACGCCAATTTGGATAATTGACATAATTAGGAACACAATGAACCCTAAATTTTTAGTATCTACCCTAGCAACTGCGGTTGCTTTGTCTTTTAGTGCTACTGCAATAGCAAAAGACACCAGCAATAAAGAACAACGCTTTGAACAAATTACCGTTATTGGTTCACAACAAGCAATAAACGATATTCCTGGTTCGGCTACGTTTATTTCTGAAGAAGAGCTTCAAAAATTCCAGTTTACCGATATTTCTCGCGTTTTAGCGTCTGTTCCGGGCGTTTACGTGCAAGAAGAAGATGGCTACGGCCTTCGTCCTAATATTGGTATGCGCGGTACAGGTACTGGCCGTAACGATAAAATATCAGTAATGGAAGACGGTGTGTTAGTTGCACCAGCGCCATATTCGGCACCTTCTGCTTACTACTTCCCTACTATGGGTCGTATGGAGTCTATTGAAGTATTAAAAGGCGCAGCCTCAGTTAAGTACGGCCCTCGTACTACAGGTGGTGTTTTAAACTTACTTTCACGCAGCTTACCCACTGAGCCAAATAGCTCAAAAGGTATGGTAGATGCAGCCCTTGGTAGCGACGGTTACTACAAAGGCCACGCTTACTTTGGTAAAGAAAAAAATAACACAGCAGGTTTAATTGAGGTATTTACTTACGGCGCAGATGGCTTTAAAGAGCTGCCAGTAGGTAATGACAACACCGGTTTTGAAAAAACAGATTTACTATTAAAGTTTGGCCACACGTTTGGTCAAAACGATGCGCATAATCTTGAGCTAAAAATTAAGTACTCTGACGAAACATCAGACGAAACATACATGGGCTTAACTGACGAAGATTATAAACAGAGTCCTTACCGTCGTTATGCTGCATCGCAAAACGATGAAATGAATACGCGCCACAACGCATATCAACTTAACTACGCGTACCGTTTTGGTGATGGCTATGAGTTTTTAGCAACCGCTTACTTAAACGATTTTCATCGCAACTGGTACAAAGCCAGCAAAGTAAGCGAAAGCTACCTTGAGCAATACAGTGAATTTGAAGCAAACCCTACAAGCGAAGGTATTGAAGGTATTGGTATTAAAGCTAATAACCGCGATTACCAAGCTAAAGGTATTCAGTCTGAATTACATATTCCTGCAGGCGATCACTATGTGACTGTTGGCGTACGTTACCACGAAGACGAAATGGATCGTTTTCAGTGGGAAGACAAATACACACTTAATCAAGACCTAAGCTTAACGCTTACAGAGCAAGGCGTTCCGGGCTCTGATAGCAACCGTGTAGATAGCGCAGAAGCAAGCACCTTGTTTATTCAAGACGAGTGGACAATTGATGCATTAGTAGTAAGTGCTGGTCTTCGATATGAAGACATTACTATTACGCGTGAAGAGTGGTCTAAATCAGATCCAACGCGCAGCAACGGTTTAACTAAAGATGTGTCGAACGATACCGAAATTTTAGTTCCGTCGTTAGGTGCTACTTACACGCTTAACGAAAACGTAACGCTACTTGCGGGCATTCAAAAAGGTTATGCGCCAGCAGCACCTGGTAATGCAGACCAAGAAGAAGAAGAAAGCGTAAACATTGAGTTTGGCTCTCGCTTCAACATGGATAGCTTTAGTGGTGAAATAATTGCCTTTTATTCTGACTACGACAACATGCACGGTAACTGTACTGCAGCGGTTGGTTGTAGCGACGACAACATTGGCGACCAATACAACTACGGTGAAGTAGAAGTAGCAGGCTTTGAATTTAGTGCAGCACGTACGTTTGCAACTGATACAGCTATGTTCCCAGTTAAATTAACATACACCTACACAGACTCTGAGTTTAAAAACGATTTTGATTCAGAAATTTGGGGCGCGGTAGAAAAAGGCGATGCAATGCCTTACGTACCAGAAAACCAAGTAGCGTTATCGTTAGGTGCAGAGTTTTCTGCGTTTGTAGTTAACAGCCAAATACGTTACGTATCTGATGCGCATGCTAATTTAACGCAGTCGGGCTTAAACGCAATTGATAGCCGCGTAGTATGGGATTTAGCCGCTAAATACTTAATCGATGAAAATCAAAAAGTATACCTAAGCGTTGATAACTTGTTTGATAAAACATACGTTGCTAACCGTTCAAACGGTGGCATTCAGCCAGGTAAGCCGCGTACTGTTCAAGTAGGCTACACATACTCATTCTAAATTAAAAGCTGGTTAAACGGTTCACTAACAGCGTTAATAATTTTTTATGTAAAAGCACTACACATCTAAATTATTGCCTTGTTATTAAACCGTTTACCTGCGCTTTGTATAGGAGAAATAGTTCACTAGCTACGTTAAAAGTAACTCATATAAGAACACTATATTTTGTTATTTTTGCCTTATACCAATCTGCTTATATATGAGGTCTATTTAACGTTAAGAAAATTACACTAGATTGTTCTAAATAAAAAATTTTTAACGACGTTATAGTGCAATTTAATTCGTTAAATTGATCAAAGATTTATGCAGCTTGGTATTACTATAGAGCTATTTTCCTATCGCTATAATAGAGCATCAATTGGTGTAAAGTTAAAGCGTAAATTACAGAGACAAAAAAGCCGAGATTGAATTTCAATCTCGGCTTTTTTAATACTTAATTTAAATTAGGTATTATTTATTAGGTATTAGTTATTTGCGTTACGTTGGCGTAAAACTTCAAACAAACAAATACCCGTGGCTACCGATACGTTTAAGCTTGAAACTGTACCCGCCATTGGAATTTTAACAAGCATATCGCAATGCTCACGCGTTAAGCGTCGCATGCCCTCGCCCTCTGCACCCATAACAATAGCCATTGGGCCTGTTAAGCTTGCATCAAATACGTGGTTATCAGTTTCGCCAGCAGTGCCTACAACCCATACGCCTGCATCTTTAATTTCGCGAAGCGTACGTGCAAGGTTAGTCACTTGAATAAGCGGTACTGTTTCGGCTGCGCCACATGCCACTTTACGTGCTGTGCCGTTAAGCTTTGCAGAGCGATCTTTAGGTACAATGATAGCGTGAACACCAGCAGCGTCTGCACTACGCAGGCATGCGCCTAAGTTATGCGGATCGGTAATACCATCAAGCACCAGTAAAAACGGTGTGTCTTCTCGAGCGATTATCGCATCAAGATCTTTTTCGTTAAACGTTGGCGCTGCTTTTACGTTGGCAATAATACCTTGATGCTGCTCACCTTTTGATTTGCTATCAAGGGCTTTGCGCTGCATAAACTGTACTGAAATACCAAATTTACGTGCTTCATCAATAATCGGAGTTGAGCGTTTGTCGTCACGACCTTTAAGGGCATAAATTTCTACAAAGCGCTCTGGTTCGCTTTCTAAAATTGCTTCAACAGAATGAAAGCCAAAAATTAATTCATTACTCACGTATTGTCTGCTCCTGGGCTAGTACGTTTACGGGCATTTTTGCCTGCTCTTTTAGGCTTTTTAACGGCCTTTTTCTTCGGTTTTTTCTTTACGGCAGTGTCTGCTGCTTTTTTATCTGCAGGTTTTGTTGCAGACTTATTTGCAGGCTTGCCTTTATCTTTATTTGCTGGCTTTTTTTTACCTTTTGGTTTGTCATCGCTGTGCGACTTTTTACCCGGTACTTTGCCTGCTTTTAATTGCGAACGCACACTTGCTGGCGCATGCTCAGATTTTCCTGAGCCTTTTTTAGGTGCACGACGACGTGAGTATCTGTCTTGTGCAACATCGCCTTTAAGCGTTAAGTTTATACGGCGATCGTCTAAACTAACCGATGCAACTTTAACTGTTACTTTATCGCCAAGGCGATAAACAGTATGCGAGTGCTCACCTATTAGGGTGTGTTTTGCAGCATCATGTGCAAAAAACTCATCGCCTAAATTAGTAACGTGAATAAGCCCATCAATTTGTAAATCATCTAAACGAATAAACAAACCAAAGTTAGTGACCGATGAAATAACACCGTTAAACTCGTCACCTACGTGATCTTGCATAAACTCACATTTAAGCCAATCCGCTACTTCGCGAGTTGCATCATCGGCGCGACGCTCTGTTGTAGAACACTGCTCACCTAGTTGATCAACTTCGTCGTCGGTATAAGCGTATTCGCCAGACGTTTGCTGACCTTGTGCTTTTATAACTGCTTTAATAGCACGATGCACGACTAAATCTGGGTAACGACGTATTGGCGATGTAAAGTGCGCATAAGCCGATAACGCTAAACCAAAGTGACCAATGTTATCTGGCTGATATACAGCTTGTTTCATTGAGCGCAGTAGCATAGTTTGAATAAGCTCAGCTTCTGGGCGCTCACCTAATCGCGCTAATACTTGCGTTATTTCTTTTGGTGTTGGTTCGTCGCTTAATGTACTTTCGATACCTAACTCGCCTAAAAACTTAGTAAAGTTACCTAGTTTTTCTTGGTCTGGTTCGTCATGCACACGATAAAGCGCACTCGCTTCATGCTTTTCAAGAATTTTAGCCGCCGATACGTTGGCTAAAATCATACATTCTTCAATGAGTTTGTGCGCGTCGTTACGAATAACAGGCACTATTGATTCTATTTTACGTTGAGCGTTAAATACAAAACGTGTTTCTAGAGTTTCAAACTCAATGGCACCACGGTCTTGGCGTGCTGCTTTAAGTGCCATGTACATCTGCTGTAAATCAGTTAAATGTGGCACAACGGCTGAGTATTCTTCGCGTAGTTTTTCGTCGTTTTGTAAAATGGCATTTACTTTGGTGTAAGTTAAACGTGCATGCGAGTTCATCACGGCTTCGTAAAACTTATAACCCGAAAGTTTACCCGCGCTCGATACGGTCATTTCGGCAACCATACATAAGCGATCTACTTTTGGATTAAGCGAACATAATCCGTTAGAAAGCACTTTTGGTAGCATCGGAATTACTTGCTCAGGAAAATACACTGAGTTACCACGCAAAATTGCTTCTTTGTTAAGCGGCGTGTTCATTCCTACGTAATGCGATACATCGGCAATGGCAACCCATAAGCGCCAGCCACCTGATTTTTTAGGTTCACAGTATACGGCGTCATCAAAGTCGCGTGCATCTTCGCCATCAATAGTTACAAGTGGTAAATCACGTAAATCTACGCGACCTTGTTTGTCAGCTTCTTCAACAAATTCACCTAGATGAGCAACTTGTGCTTCAACTTCTTCTGGCCATACATGTGGAATATCGTGATTGCGCAGTGCAACTTCAATTTCCATACCTGGGGCTAAATGCTCACCAAGTACATCTATAACTTTACCTACCGCGTTCATGTTACGGCTTGGATTTTGCGTAATTTTAACCTGCACCATTTGGTTATGGCGGGCACCGTTTTCGTTGCCTGGTAAAATCATTATATCTTGCGTTATGCGCGGGTCTTCAGCGACTACCACAGCAACACCGTGCTCAACAAAGTAACGGCCAACAATTGGCGCGCGCTCGTTAGTAAGCACTTTTATAATACGTGCATCGCATTTTGAGCCAGAACCACGTTTAGTGCCTTTAGCTAGTACAATGTCGCCATGTAACACCATATTCATTTGGTGCTTAGCAATAAACCAATCTTTACTCTCGCCTTCAACTTCTAAAAAGCCGAAACCGTCTCTGTGGCCTATTACTTTGCCTTTGGTTAAACCGGCTTCGTCAATTAGGGCGTAGCATTTAAATTTATTGAAATACAGCTGTCCGTCACGCTCCATAGCGCGAAGGCGGCGTTTAAATGCTATTTGGCGTTCGTCATCGTTTACTGCTAGTTCTTCACATAATTGCGCGTAGTTAGCAGGCTTTGAACGCTCTTGAAGGTGAGTAAGTATAAACTCACGACTAGGGACTGGGTTTTCGTACTTTTCTTGTTCTCGACTGAGATTTGGATCTTGGTTTGACATTCACTATCTTGTTAGTTGGTTATGTAGGTATTTTAACCCATATAGTTATAATGAGACAGGTAAAAGCTATTAAACTTTTAAGAAAGCACTTTTACCTTACTGTTTACCTTGGTGTATAGTTGAAAAATCTAGCGCAATGGAGCTTAACGATCCCTTAACTGCAAAGCATTTAGTCATCTAGTAACAATACTAAGACTTATACTATTTTTTTTGTAGATTTTTCCACAGCAGTTTACTTATATTATCAATAAAGCTTGGGTCTTCTTCTTTCATCGTAAGTAAAATCTGCTTATTCATTTGTGTTTTATTTTGAGCGTAAATCCAACGGTTTTTATTAAACTGCTGGGCAAACTCAAGTGCACCCGCTTGTAGTTCGTCATTATTTGCAAACACAGCTTCAACTACTTTGTTCTCTAGCAGCTGCTCTGCACCAACCCGCTCTCCTGACATAGCTAGACGATTAAAGAATGTTTGCGAAATTGCTTTATTAATTATAGGAAACATCGACGGAACAAACGGCACCATTACATCCACTTCAGGAAAACAAAAAAAGCCTTTGTCTGATTTCATAAATCTAAAGTCGCACGCACACGCGAGTACAGCACCATTACCATAGGTATGCCCGTTTAACGCAGCAATAATAGGCATAGGAAAAGTAACGATGCGTTTAAATAAATCGCCTATTTGCACCATAAAGTCAGAAATTGCTGCTGGTAAAATACTTGGATTAGACATCCATTGAAGGTCGATACCCAATGACCAATTTTTATCACTCGAAGACGTTAAAATAACTGACTTAATATTTTGATCTGCTTCAATGTGGTCTAGGTGTAAATTAAACTCAGCCAAAAACGCTGGATTATGACGGTTTTCAGCGGTATTCATGGTGAGTATAGCGGTGTTATTTTTAGTTGTTAGTTCTATTAAATTTGCCATTAAATCCTCTTTTTTGCTTTTTAAGTTAACTTTAAGCGCAGTTCATTATTTTTATAGTTATCAATAATACCAACTCGATTAATTAAGTGGTCTATTTTGGGGCAAGAAAACCTTGTCGATTATAAGGCAAATTAGTTGTTCTATATCAGAAAATTTTAACACAGTTAGTGTCAGATTTAATCCCTCAAATTGATTAAGTATTATTGCGGATTGGTATAAGGCATGTTTATTTTTTGAGGTTAAATTTCCAGCGGTATGTTTAACTTGGCGCTTGTAATATTCGAGGTTTGGTAATTAATCGTCTTGAATTCAAGTGTTTAGTTTGGATGAATTTCAAAAAATAAGAAGCACTTAATTTAACTCAATATAAACATTAAAAAAGGCGCTCTTAAATTAAGCATCGTTCTTTACAAAACTTATTGTCGATGTTTTTACTTTCCTATCGCTTCTTTGGCGAACAAGTGTTTTATTGGCCCTAGGTTATCAACTAGCGACAACCCTACTCCGCGAATAAGCTTTTTAAACGGATTAGCCCCTTCAAATAACTCTTTTAGCCCTTGCATCATGGCTATGTGTTTTTGTGCGTCGAGCTTACGAGTGCGCTCGTAATCGCGCAGTGTGCGAGTGCTTGCAAACTCCTTGCTATCACTTGTTAAAAGCTCAATTAAATAAGCCGCATCTTTTAGGCCTAGGTTCATACCAAGCCCTGCAAGTGGATGGATTGTATGTGCAGCATCGCCAATGAGTACCACTTTGCCTGAAACCCATTGCTGGGCGTAGCGCATTTTAAGTGGGAAAGCCACGCGCTTACTTTGCACTTCACACAAACCGCATTGACCATCTATTGCAGCCATAACGGCTTTATTAAAGGTGTTATCATCCATAGCAAGGAGCTCATCGCAGTGGTTTGGGCTTGTAGACCATACTATTGAATGCGTATTTGCATCGCTCAGAGGCAAAAATGCCAGTGGCCCGGTTGGTAAAAACACTTGGCGTGCGGTATTTGCGTGCGGCTCTTTAGTTTTAACAGTCGCAACTAGCGCATGATGGTCGTAATCTTTAAAGCTCAGCGCCATATTAAGTTGTTTACGTATAGCTGAATTTGCACCATCAGCCGCCACCAGCAGTTTTGCAATAATTGGCTCGCCGCTTTTAAGCGTTATAAATACATCAGATTCGCTTTGATGTATTTGCTGATACTGCGTATCAAACATTAGTGTTGCACTGCTTTGTTGCTCTAGCTCTTTTATAAGCGCGTAGCGGATAATGTCGTTTTCAACAATATGGCCTAAATGTTCAAGCTCAAGTTGTTCGTTATCAAACGCTATTTTGCCAAAACTGTCGGCATCACGTACATCCATATGTGTATAAGCGCACGCTCGCTGTGCGATAATTTCGGGCCATACGTTTAATTGCTCAAGCAAGGTTTGACTTGCAATGCTTAGCGCACTTACGCGCAAACCATATTCGTCAGTTGGCAACGCTTGTGTTGGTGCGCCGTCGAGTACAAAGACGCTTATATCGGCTTTTGCCAATCCAAGTGCCAGTGTTAGCCCTACACAGCCACCACCTACAATACAAACCTGTGCTTGCTTCATAAACGCCTACCTTGTTTAACTTGCCCCATTAACTGTTTGGCTAATGGCGCTTTTAATGCGGGAAATAAATCCATCGAGAACAACCCAATACTGCGCCCCAATGCGAGCACTCGCGATGAATTTGAAAAAATCCTAACAAGTGCATCGGTTAAGCTCATTACGGTTTTTATATCATCACTGCGCTTTTTTGAATATTCACGTGTAAACGCATAACTGCCTAAATCGTGTTGGCTGTTTGCTATTAAATTACTAAGTACTTGCACGTCGCGAAGGCCTAAATTAAAACCTTGCCCTGCAATAGGATGAATAGCATGTGCAGCATTACCAATAACCACTGTACGGTGCGCAGTCAAAGACTCGACTTGCCCGTAAACGAGCGGGTAACTCGTGCGCATGCCTACTTTAGTAAATTGCCCACCGCGATAACCAAACGCGCTTTGCAGTGCACTTATAAAGCCTTGTTCATTAAGTGCCATGAGCTGTTCAACTTGATCTTGGTTCATACACCACACCAACGAATAACGGTTATTGCTCATGGGTAATAACGCCATAGGCCCGCTTTGTGTAAAACGCTCAAAGGCATGATTATTATGCCCACCAGCCACTTCTACATTAGCAATAATTGCGCCTTGTTCATATGGCTGGGTATTAAAACCAAGCCCGAGTAAATTACGTGTGGGTGATTGTGCACCATCAGCAATAACCAATAGCGCTGCGTTTAATTGCTCGCCGCTTTGCAGTGTGAGTGTATTGCTATGCAGTGTTTGCTCAATGGCAATTACGCTATCGGGGCACAAAAGCGTAATATTTGACTGCGTTAAACGCAGGTGGAGCGCTCGGCCAAAAGGGTTAACTTCTACTACGTAACCAAGTGAAGTCTTAGCAAATTCGTCGCAATTAATGTGCGCTTTGCCAAAGTGGCCTCTATCAGACACGCTCACTTTTTTGATTGCGGCGGTGTAAGGGGCATTTTGTTCAAATAAATTGAGGCTTTGTAAATACTCTACCGATTGCTGAGCAAGTGCAATGCTTCTGTCGTCAAAGCTTGGGTGGTAGTCGCCGGTAACTTGATTAGCTTCTACAACGGCAATATTTAACGCGGGATTAGTTTTAGCCACACTTAATGCGCAGCTTGCTCCCGCTAAACCACCGCCAATAATAACTACATCAAACTGCTTAGCCACTTTACTCTCCGAGCTTTATACGTTTTTAGCACTTTGCATAAGTGCTTCTATATCGCTAATTTTTTTAGGTACGCTTAGGGTCAAGTTTTCATGGCCGGTTTCGGTAACTAGCAAGTTATCTTCGATACGAATACCAATGCCTTTGTATTTTTGCGGTGCGCTTGAGTCTTCGCTGATATAAAGCCCAGGCTCTATGGTGAGTACCATACCCGGCTCAAATGCACGCTCAACGTTATTTACTTTGTAATCGCCAACATCATGTACATCTAAACCAAGCCAATGCCCAAGCCCGTGCATGTAATATTCTTTACATGCCCCTTTTGCCATTAGCTCGTCAAAGTCGCCGGTTAAAATACCTAAATCAAGTAAACCTTGAGTCATTACTTCCATAGCTAGTTTATTAGCATGCGACATGTAACCACCTGGTTTTACTTCATCAAAAGCAACTTCTTGCGCTTTAAGAACAATATTATAAAGCGCGGCTTGCTCTTCGCTAAATTGACCATTTACTGGAAAAGTACGGGTAATATCGGCTGCGTAACCTTGTAGCTCACAACCGGAGTCTATAAGTACCAGGTCGCCATTTTTTGATACGTCGCTATTTTGCGTGTAATGTAAAATATTGGCGTTGTCGCCACTACCAACAATTGTGCCGTACGCCGGGTGCGGCGCACCATTCATGGCATAATGATGATGCAGCTCTGCCTCTAGCTGAAATTCAGTAGCTCCGGGGTGTGAAAAACGCATAGCGCGCATGTGCCCTCTCGCACTAATTTCACAACCTTCTCGCATAACATCTATCTCGCTTGGCGATTTAAACAAACGCATTTCATGAATAAGGCCGCGTATTTCTTTTAAAGTACTCGGTGCTTTGAGGCCATTTCGCGCACCACTTCTAAGTGTACCTAGTAACGTAAACACTTTGGTATCAAATGAAGGATAAGCACCTTGTGCAAAATAAATCGCATCTTTTTCATTTAGTATATCGAGTAGCTTATCGTTTAATTCACTTAACGGGTAAGCTTCATCAAACAAGTAGTCGCTTTTAGCTTTATCAAAGCCAACTCTGCGGCCATGCCAAATTTCGGCAAGCTTGTCTTTATCTTGGCAAAATAAAGTACTGGGTGCATCGCTGTTGTTACATAGTACAAGTACAGCGTCGGGTTCGTTAAAGCCTGTTAAATAGAAAAAGTCGCTATCTTGTCTAAATGCATATTCGGTATCGCGGCTACGCGTCACTTCGCTCGCAGCGGGAATAATAGCAACGCTATTTTTATCCATTTGCGCAAGTAAACGCTCACGGCGTGCTTTAAATTCTGACTTTTGTACTTCAACCATTATTAACCAACCCGTTTAACTTTTTAAACTAATGAAGTGTTTTTTTAGTACTTTGCGTGTTTTGCTCTTTACCAAGCTCTGCAAAACAAAGTAGTGCTGATACGCGCACATATTCAATCACTTCGTGCAGCGCTTGGCTGTCTTCTTCGGTTTCTTCAAAAGTGGTATCTAGGCGAGTGATTTCGCTAAAGTCAGTAATAACTTCTTTAACATCGCTTGATAACTTACCGTAATCTTTTTGCTTTAAGCCAAAACCAAGCATAAAGCCTGCTACCCATGATACGAGGCCATTAGCCTGATCGATGAGTGTTTCGTCATCGTTTGGTAAAAATAAATCAAACTGAAATTCGTCATCATTAAAGCTCGCAACTACTTGCTTATAAATAGTGCCAAAAAACTGCTTTAAATCGTTACTAAATGATTCACCATCGTTAAACACATCGCTCAAAAGGCCTAAGTATTCTTTGTCGTCAATGGTTAAACCACACGCAAGTAAACCACTAATTACACCATGCGCTTCGGCAGGTGATACAAATATTTCGTTTTTTTCTAAAAGCAGTTGAGCTTTTTCGTAATCGGGTAAATCGTTCATAATCGAATCTTCGCTTTGCAAGTTAAGGCAATGCTACCACTCGATAAAAAGCAACTCCAATTAATTGTATGATCAAGCTCAAAAACCATGCGATAAAGTAAATGACGAGTTAAAGGTGCGGGAAAACTAAGCGAACGGTTTAATTTTTTACGTTTGGGGTTTAAGGATTGGATTATGTCTTATATACTTAAATTGTTCCCTGGGGTACCGGAGCTTGGTTAAGTCCCTGAGCCGATAAATTTTATACCAGGATTTCTGTTCGTCTACTATTGTGCAAGCTCGGCATGTACCGAGAAGCCTACGGTAAACCGCAGATTTCCGCCCTGAAACCTTCTGGTTTCAGGACTGAAACCGGGTACCGTATCTTGGGGAACACCTTCTTTTTTTTATACTCCCTCTTATTCATTTTTTTGCTATACCTTCGTACATTATTTTTATAATTTTTGGCAAAAAAAAGCTGCAAGCAATTTCTTACTTACAGCTAAATTTTAAATGCTTACGCTTATTTACTTAAACCAACCTTGAAAGCGCTCCATCATCATGTAGTTTATTGGCACTAACAATAAAGTAATAAAGGTCGCAAAAATAATCCCAAACCCTAAACTTACCGCCATAGGTATTAAAAACTGCGCTTGAGTCGCTTTTTCAAATAATAACGGCATTAAGCCAATAAAGGTCGTTAAACTTGTTAGCATTACAGGGCGAAAACGCGATGCACCTGCAATTTTAACCGCATCTAATAACTTTCCACCTTCACTGCGCTTTTTATTAATAAAATCAACTAGTACAAGGGAGTCATTTACTACCACCCCGGTTAAGGCGAGCATACCAAGCAAGCTCATAATGGTTAAATCCATGCCCATAATCCAATGCCCGACTACAGCACCTATCATGCCAAATGGAATTACACTCATTACTATAATTGGCTGTAAGTAAGATTTAAGCGGTATTGCTAATAGCGCATAAATTATGAAAAATACGAACACAAGCGCCCAAGCCAACGACCCAAACGACTCTCGCTGCTCTTTAGCCTCACCTTCTAGTTTGTAATCTACTCCAGGATATTGCTGCATTAATCCATCTAAATACTCCGTTAGGTCAGCCTGAAGTATGGTCATGTTGGTGTTATTTTTTTCAATATCCGCTGTTACATTTAGAGTACGGTAGCGGTCTATTCGGTTAATGGTTGATGGACTTTGCCCTGCGGTAAGAGTTGCAACATGCGATAACGGCACCGAGCCACCAGCTGGTGTATTTATAAGTATATTTTGTAAATCGGCTACAGAGCGACGCTCTTCAATAGGCAAGCGTACCATTACACGTACATCATCACGTCCGCGCTGAATACGTTGGACTTGCGAGCCAAAAAACGAGTTACGTACTTGCCCTGCAACATTGACTCTATTTAAGCCCAGCGCTAAGCCTTGCTGCGTAAGCTCTATTTGTAACTCTTCTTTACCATCAGACATGCTATCGGCAATATCAAACACCGTTGGGTAGGTCGATAAACGGGTTTTAATGTGATCAGCCACGTCTTGTAAAATAGTCAACGAAGTCCCGCTAAGCTGAACATCAATTGGGTCAGAACTTCGGCCAATTTCAGCTCTAAACGTTAAACTTTCGGCGCCTGGTATGACACCAATTAAATCGCGCCATTCGCTGGCAAGCTCTCTTGATCCTATGTCTGATTCACGCTTTTCAGCCGGTGTTATTTCAAAGCGTACAGAGCCTGAATTAGATACACCACCACGCCCGCCTGTTGTGGCTAATATATTTAAAATAACGCTTTCACCTGTATCTGGGTCGCGGTATTTTTCTTGTAATTGCTGCGCTTTTTGCGACATATCAATTACGTATTTATTAGTGACTTCAAACGGCGTACCTGTTGGTAGTGTTAAGTTAACGCGGACTGTTTCGCTTGGTATACGCGGGAAAAATACAAACTTAGTCCAACCGCTAGTGATCATGGTTAAAATTATAACAAATACACCAATAAACAAGCTTACCGAAGCCAATTTATGGCGCAGTGCTAAATTTAAAGTGGGTTGATAGTATTTTAAAATCGCGTTTTCAAATCCATCTGCAAAACGCTGTTGAATAACATCAAACTTTGAAGGTTCGCCTTTTTCGTGGCGTAGTTTTATATATTTTAAATGTGCTGGTAGTACAAATTTAGATTCAATCAATGAAAACAATAATACCGGAATAACCACTACCGGTATTTGTGCAAACAAGGCACCACGCGCCCCTTCAATAAAGGCCAAAGGTAAAAAGGCGGCAACGGTAGTTAACACACCAAATGTTACTGGTGTTGCTACTTCCTGAGTACCTAAAATTGCGGCTTGCTCGCCCGACGTAGCTGTTTTTAGGTGGGTGTAAACGTTTTCGCCGGTAACTATGGCGTCATCAACAACAATTCCCAGTACTAATATAAAGCCAAATAAACTCATAATATTAAGGGTTACGCCAAATATAGGCATCGCTATAAACGCCCCCATAAACGAAACCGGAATACCAATAAATACCCAAAATGCAATTGCAGGGCGTAAAAACAAAGTAAGTAAAGCAAGTACTAAAATACCGCCTTGTAGGGCATTGGTCGTTAGTGTGGCAATTCGACTTTTAACCAGCTCCGAATCATCATCCCAGTAACTTAGTTCAAACCCTTGTGGAAGCGAGCTTTGTTGCTCTTTTATATAGTTTTTAACATCGTCAGCAACAGTAATCGCACTTTGCGGACCAATTCGATATACGTCGATAAATGCAGCCTGCTTACCGTTAAAGCGAGTACGTACTGGAGTTTCTTCAAAATCGTCTTTAATTATTGCAATATCGCCTAAACGAATAATCGTGCCGTCAGCTTGGTTTTTAACAACAATATTGGCAAATTCATCTTTACGATATGCTTGCCCTTTAGAGCTTATAAGTACGTCCCCACCTTCAGTTTTTAAGTTACCAGCAGAAATATCAGAGCTTGAATTAGCAATGGCACTCGATATTTGTGCAAGGCTTAAATCGTACTGGCGAAGAACGTCTTGGCTTACTTCAATGGCAATTTCGTAATCACGAACGCCACTTAGCTCTACCTGTGTTACATTAGGTAAACGTAGAATTTGATCGCGTACTGTTTCCGCGTATTCGCGCGTTTCTTTTTCGCCGTAATCACTTGATACAGTAACCGCGATAACTTCGCGAATTCGCTCCGCAAGCGCGACTATTGGCTTTTCAGCATCGGCTGGAAAGGTGTTAATTGCATCTACACGACTTTTAATATCAGCTAAAAGCTCACGCGGGTCGTAGCCCGTTTCAACTTCAATTGTTACAGAGCCTGAGCCTTCAGAAGAGCGGCTAAATATTTGCTTAATACCTTCTAAATCTTGTACGGCTTCTTCTATACGAATTGTTACGCCTTGCTCTACATCCTCTGGTGTTGAGCCACGCAAACTTACGTTCACGCTTATCATGTCGGTTTCGAATGAAGGGAATACTTCAAGCGGTATTTTAGTCGATAAACTAAAAAGCCCCGACAGCAGCAACGTTACTAGCAATAAGTTAGCTGCAACATGGTTTTTGGCAAACCAAGCTATCATGGCTTATCTCCTTGCTTTGCTGGACGGCGTTTTTTTAACTCTTCAACACTAATACCAAGCTCTTTTGCTTTTTGTTCAAGCTGCTCTGGAGTCGGGCGCTTTCCTTTACCTTGCCCATTCGCTCCACGGCTTTTAGGTTGATCTGCACTTTGTTCACCTAAAATACTTACTTGAGTTCCTGAACTCACTTGCCCAAGCGGCGTAATAACAAGCTTGTCATTTGCGTTTAAACCGGTTTTTATCATCGCCTGAGTCGCATTTTGCCAAGCTAGTGTGATGTCTTTGCGCTTAAGTACGCCACCTTCAACAATGTAAACGTACGTTCCTTGATAAATTGTACTGTTAGGAATTATAAGTGCGTTAGATACTGTTCTGCCGGTAATTTGCGCTTTTATATACTGCCCAATTTTTATTGGGTACTGGTTATTTGCTGTTGCTTTATACGGGTCATTAATTTTAGCAACGACATAAAGCTGCTGTGCGCCTTCATCTATAGCACCTTCTGTGCGTGCTAATTGACCTTGCCACGTTTGCTCACCTACTAAGTCAGAAGTAAATTTAACAATTGAACCCGCTTGGTTTTTAGCACCATCGCGATACTGCTCTGGTAAATTTACAAATGGGAGATCTTTATTTTTAATTGGTAGGCGAATCTCAACGCTATCGATTGCGTAAATGGTGGCTAGCTGTGTGTTGTTAGTAACAACTTGCCCTAAATCAACACTACGGCTAAGTATACGCCCCGCATATGGCGCCGTTACTTTAGTGCGCTCTAAATCAAGCATCGCTTTTTCAAGTGCTGCCTGCGCCGATAAAACCTCCGCTTCAGCGGCTGCTAGTTGTGGCTCACGTAGTACTAAGCTGCTTGCCTGATTTGAGCCGCCAAGGCGCTTCCAATCGGTAATAGCTTGTTGCCCACGCGCCTTCTCTTCTAGCAAACCTTGCTCTGCGGTTAATAAATTGGCTTGAGCAGATTTAACTTCAGCCTGATGATCTCTGTCGTCTAGTTTTAAAAGTACATCGCCTTTTTCAAAAAAACCGCCTTCTCTAAAGTCATCACTTACTTCAATTATTTGCCCAGATGCCTGAGCCACTAACAAACTTTGTGTACGCGGTTTTACCGTACCGTAGCTGTCTATCATAACTTGATAATTTTGTGGTTTTAGCTCAAGCGCAGCCACACTTATTGATGCCTTAGGAGGTGCCCCAAAGCGTTTAGCCTCTGGTGGATTCCCCTTAATAAACATAACAATTAAAATTGTGGCAACAATAACCACCGCTGGAATAATAATTTTTGCTGTTTTAGTTTTCATCGTTATTGCTCTTTAGTTCACTTGAGGGCTTTGCAAAATCACCACCAAGGGCAATGTGTAGGTTAATTCTATTGGCTATTAATTGGTTTTTAATATCGATTAAGGAGCTTTGCGCGTCAAAAGAACGATCTTGGGCATCAAGCACTGTCGTGTAAGTTACCAAGCCACTTTGATACTGCTCAAATGACAATTGCTCTGCAGCAAGTGCGTTTTCTTGCGCTTCAAGAGTACTGCTGTATTGCGCTTTAAGGGACTGCTGCTGCGAAATTGCATTTTCAACATCGCCAAACGCGTCATAAAGCGTTTGTAAATAAAGCTGCTCTTGCTTTTGAGTATTAAGACGCGCTATTTCTTCGTTGGCTTTTAAGCGCCCTCCTTCAAAAAGTGGCGCTGAAATACTACCTAATAAAGACCATGCAAGGCTTGATGGAGAAAACAAGTCGCTTACTCGGTCTGTACTATCACTTAATGAAGCTGTTAAATCTAAACTTGGAAAGCGTTGTTTATGCGCATATGCCAATGATGCGTCGGCTGCTAAAAGCTCATACCAACTTGCACGTAGAGTAGGTTTTCGCGTTATAAGCTCAGAAGGTAATCCTAGAGGAATATCGGTATTAATAACAGGTAAGTCACTACTAGCAGTAATAGCGCCTTTTGGGTATTCACCAAGTAAACGCTCAAGTACACGTGCTGATGCCGATAAACTCGCTGTTTGAGTGGCAATGCGAGAGCGTTCATTATTAAGCTCATTACGCGCTAAATACACATCGAGCGCTTCGTTTATACCTTGGCGATAGCCAGACTCAATAATATCTAGATTTTGTTGTGCATTGGCTTCGCGGCGCTTAAATAAATCCAGTAATTGCTGCGATGTAACCACATCGAACCAGCCTGTTACTACATCAGCAACGAGTTGCTGTTTAGCTTGCTCAAATCGTGCCTGTTGCGCTAAATAGTTAAGATTAGCTTCGCGCTTAGCGTCAGAAAGCTTACCCCATAAATCAACCTCGTAAGTTAAATTTAAACTTACGGAGCTTGCGTTGTCGTAACTTACAGGGCGGTTGTCTTTACTACGGCTTGTACGTGTTGATAAATCGAGGCTTGGCCAAAGTGCAGCGCCCGAGACTATAAGTTGCTGCTTTTGAATTTCAACATCATAACTCGTTTGCAAAAGCTGTTGGTTATTTTTAAGTGCTTGTTGTACAAATTTGTTAAGCGTAGGATTTTGTAATTGTGTAAGCCATTGCTCTTGTACTTTTAATGCTGAGCTTGATGCTTCTTGCTGCCATTGCTGAGGCATATTATTAGGCGCTTGCATGCGCTGCGACGAGTTCAAATCACTCGCACAGCCGCTAAGCAGCATCACACTAATTGCCAATAGGGTTGGCTTGCATTGCCAAATCATAATTAAACCTAAATTACTGCTATTTATGAGGTTAATTCAAGCACTTTGGCAAATTTTGCTCAACCTACTTTACATAACATTACATAGCTAGCGATGAACTAACATAATAGCCAGTTATACGGTAAAAATGAGCAAATGATCAGCAATTTTTAACAATAAAAAATTAATTTTTTGTAATGTGTTTAAGAGATTAAATATACAAAAACAAAAAAGCCCCGCTATAAGCGAGGCTTTAAATAAATGTGCCGACTAACCGACTCGAGCAGGTAACTTATATAGACTACTGATTACAAGTCAGTTGCTTTAAGTTACCTAAATAAATGGTGCCGACTAACAAAGTCGAGCGGGTAACTTATACAGACTACTGATTACAAGTCAGTTGCTTAGCTCTTAACTATAATACGTTTAATTCTAAAATCGAAAACAAAAAAGCCCCGCTATAAGCGAGGCTTTTAAATAAATGGTGCCGACTAACCGAGTCGAACGGTTGACCTACTGATTACAAGTCAGTTGCTCTACCAGCTGAGCTAAGTCGGCACACAAAACTGTGTGCTAAGGCACGTTCAATTTTAAAGATTGATAACTTTTATAAAGCACTTAAAATAAAAAAACCTTGCATAAGCAAGGCCTTTCAATAAATGGTGCCTCGACGCGGAATCGAACCACGGACACGAGGATTTTCAATCCTCTGCTCTACCGACTGAGCTATCGAGGCACATAAACTGTGCTAGTTAACTAAATTTTCTAAGTTAACTTTTTACTAAACTAGTTTAGTAAATAAATGGTGCCGACTAACCGAGTCGAACGGTTGACCTACTGATTACAAGTCAGTTGCTCTACCAGCTGAGCTAAGTCGGCACACAAAACTGTGTGCTAAGGCACGTTCAATTTTAAAGATTGAGAACTTAAATTAAATGGTGCCTCGACGCGGAATCGAACCACGGACACGAGGATTTTCAATCCTCTGCTCTACCGACTGAGCTATCGAGGCACATAAACTGTGCTAACTAAAAGTAAAATAATTATTTAACTTTTAGCTTTATAAATGGTGCCGACTAACCGAGTCGAACGGTTGACCTACTGATTACAAGTCAGTTGCTCTACCAGCTGAGCTAAGTCGGCACACAAAGCTGTGTGCTAAGGCACGCGTAATAATGTTTAAACTGTTGATTAAACACCACTACTTTAATAAATGGTGCCTCGACCCGGAATCGAACCAGGGACACGAGGATTTTCAATCCTCTGCTCTACCAACTGAGCTATCGAGGCACTTAAACAGTGCTAATTAAAAATCTTAAATGATTTTTAATTCAATTCCCACTCATCTCTACCGACTGAGCTATCTGGGCGTGCGGCGTATTAAACGAGTTTTGCCCTTACAAGTCAACTTTTTTTTTATCCTTTATAACCGTTTGCACGGTTTTCAGCCAACCCTGTACATTTTTTATTAACAATGTTTATTTTTCCTACAACAAAAGTTGATGTAGCATATAAATACACTGAAACCAGACTAAAAACGTAGTGAATTATTTTTTTTAGGTGTTACGATTACTCAGATAAATACGATAAGGACTTATCGTAGTAAAATATACCAACGGGAACAATCAATGCAGAGTAAATATTCTTCGCCGGTAAAGGGCTTACTACCTCTTTTTTTAATCATTAATATAGTAGTGACATCGCTTGCTATTGTTGCCTATTCGCTTTACTCACAAAATCAAACTCGTTCTGAAAAAATAGAGCCGTCTATAAATATTGCAGATCTCGCAGCTAGGCTTGATTTACCTATGGTCGATGCTTTAACTATGTATGGCCAAGGTAAAGTAAGACAGTTACTCGATTTAACCTCATTATTAAATAATGACTTTCATTACACTTTGTATCGCTTTAACTCCACTTCACAAACAGAATTAGTATATAGCAGTACCAAACCAGCAATCGCTTCTATTAAACTAAATGAACACCTAATTGACGATGGTGTTTTACATCACTTACTAATGTTAAACGACCAACCTATTGGAGAGCTTATAATTAAGCAAAAGCAATCCAACCTTTTACTTACCATGCAGAACTCCCAAGTTGTTACCTATCTAATCGCTATTGCCAGTGTTATAGCACTGTTTATATTTGCATTAATATTTAATATGTATATAAACAATCGCTTACGTGCAAGCACTGGTTTGCTAACCGAAGAGCTTCAAGCCATCGCTGAGAACGGTAACTACGATAGTAATGTAAGTGAACAACTTGAAATAGGTTTAAATGTTGTTGCGCAAAATATTAATCTGTTGCTGCAAAAAGTACAAACGGCAATGACAAATAACGACACAGCCCAAAAAGAGCTACAAAAGCTTCAAAACAGCTTAGAAACAGAAGTGCACAACCGCACACTGGCCCTTGAACAAGCAACGTTAAAGGCCGAACGAGCAAGTGAAACTAAAACAACTTTTTTAGCGACTATGAGTCACGAAATCAGAACACCGATGAATGGTGTTATAGGTACTATTGATTTACTTCGTCAAACAGAGCTTGATGGCGCTCAGCATCGTCTGAGTACCATTATTCGTGAGTCTGCATTTTCTCTATTAAGTATATTGGACGACATTTTAGATTTCTCAAAAATTGAAGCTGGTAAACTCAATATAGACCCAATCCCATTTTCAGTAACTGATACTATTGAAGAAGTTGCTCGAGTGCTTTCCTCAGTGGCAAAAAAACGTGAGCTTGATTTAGAGCTATCTATTGCCCCAGACATTCCGATTAACCTTATAGGTGATACTATTAGAGTACGCCAAGTACTCTATAACTTATGTAGTAATGCAATTAAATTTACTAGCACGGATGAAAAAACGCAGGGCCATGTGAAAATTTCAGTTGAAGTTGCACATAATACAGCCGATCACTTCACTTTACGTTTTTGTGTAACCGATAACGGTAAAGGGATGACACAAGCTCAATTGCGAGAAATATTCAATCCATTTATTCAAGCAGAAAACTCAATCACAAGAGAATATGGCGGTACCGGTTTAGGCTTATCTATTTGTAAAAGCTTAACAGAGCTAATGCTTGGAACCATACACGTAAACAGCCATATTGGCATTGGTAGTGAATTCACTGTTGAGCTCCCATTTAGCACTTCGGGGAAAATAAAATATGATCACAAAGGAGCATTAAACGCTAAACACATTGTTGTTGTGAGTAATCACCTTGAGCGTCAAAAAGTAATGTATCGTTATTTATCATTTATGGGTGCTAAAATAACGAATGTGTATAATGAGCAGGAAATTGAAGAGCATCAATATGATCCGGATATAATTTGGGTCGTTGACGGTATCGACAATATGGATAAAATTAACGCACTTTTAAGACGTTTGCTTTATTCTTTGGAAGATAATAACCAACAAGTGGTAGTGCTGAGCAAACTAGATGAAGCAGCCATAAATCATAAAAATATTTTTTATATTAATGCAGCTCCATTATGTAAATCTAACTTTATGCTTTCAATACTTGTTGCCGCTGGCCTGCACCAACCAAAACAGATTAAAAAAACTAAAACGCTTAACAACTATTTAAATGTTGAGCAAGCCCGACAAGCTAACAAACTAATACTACTTGTTGAAGATAACCTCTTAAATCAACAGGTATTAACCGACCAGTTACACATATTGGGTTACGGAGTAGAAGTTGCCAATGATGGCGTAGAAGGCCTTAATATGTGGCGTAAAGGCAATTACTCACTTATTTTAACTGATTTACATATGCCTAAAATGTCTGGCTACGACATGGTTGAAAAAATCCGAGGTGAAGCTGAGTTACTAGAAGCAATCGATGCCCAGCCTTATATTGTAGCCGTCACGGCCAATGCTTTAAAAGGTGAGAAAGAGCGCTGTTTAGCAGTAGGTATTAATGATTTCATCACTAAACCCATTGAATTGAATGCATTAGAAAGTACTTTAAAACGCTGGAGCGATAAACAAAACAACGGTAAAAATGTTGTTATTCATCAAAATACCACTTTACCTGTTGATATGGATGCCGTTGCTAAATATGTAAACGGTGATAAAGCTAAACAAATGCGTTTTTTCAAAATGTATTTAGAACAAAGCCAAAGTTTAATTAAATCTATTAATTCGGGTGTTATGGTAAGTGACTTAAATGAAATAATTGAAGGCTGTCACCAGTTAAAGTCAATATCAAAGACAATCGGTGCGCAAATGGTGGCCGATTTAGCAACGTCATTTGAAGATAAATGTAAGGCTGATGAACTAACAAGTGATGAGCTAATTGATTTAAGAGATAAGTTAGAGATTGAATATTCAAAAGCGGCTCAATTTTTAAAAGAACAAGTGAAAATTGCCGCACAAGACGATGAGCTAATTTAGCTATCGTTTAACAAAATTAAAAAGGGCTGTTAGACAGCCCTTTTTAATTTAAAGTAAAATTACTTTTCTGGAGGTCTATAACCTTCAATTTCTACATCTTTATTTTCAAACAAAAAGCCAACCATCTGCTCTTCTAAAAATATACGATGTTCTGGATCCATCATATTTAAATGCTTTTCGTTAATCAGCATTGTTTGCTTATGTTGCCACTGAGCAAATGCTTCTTTGGAAATATTATTAAAAATCTTTTCGCCAATTTCACCTGGGTATAATTGAAACCCAAGACCTTCTGCTTCTTTTTGTAACTTTTGACAAAATACTGTACGTGCCATAATTAATTCTCTTTAGCGATAAATGCAAACAGTTTAACCTATTGGTGCAATTTGTTTAACCAACTTTTTAGTCGGTGCGGCCAAACCAACTTCTATCGACTGATCTAATGGATACCATATTAACTGTCTGTCATTAACAACATCAGGAATACCCTCTATATTCAGTACGTATGGATTTATCGTTAGTTCAAAATGCGAAAATATATGTGCAAATGGATCAAGCTGTTTTAGCTGAGCCTTAAACCCTTGCTGCGCCATAAATACTTCTAGATCTGCGTACTCAGCAAATTCAAAAAAGCCAAATAACCCCCCCCAAATTCCCGAATTAGGTCGCTTTTCCATTAAAACTTTGTCATTACACTTAATTATTAACTGATGACAGCTTTTTTTAGGCGTTGTTTTTTTAGGTTTTGAATGTGGGAACTCTTTTACCTTGCCTGCATTAAAAGCACCACAGCCTGAGTTTAATGGGCAAGCCTCGCAATCAAACCGACTGCGTGAGCAAACACTCGACCCTAAATCCATCATAGCTTGATTAAACTCGGTAACATTATCTTTAGGCGTTAACTGCTCTGATAAATGCCAAAGCTGGTTTTCGACTTTTTTAACGCCGTACCAGCCCTCAATCATAAAATAGCGCGCTAAAACTCGCTTAACGTTCCCATCTAAAATAGGGTGATGCTGCCCAAGCGACAATGATAAAACAGCCCCAGCAGTAGAGCGCCCTATTCCAGGTAAATCCATTACTTCATCGAGTGTTTTCGGAAACTCACCTTGGTATTTGTCACGCACTATTTTGGCTGTTTTATGTAAGTTACGCGCACGTGCGTAATAACCCAAACCAGTCCAGTGGTGTAATACTTGATCTTCATCAGCATCGGCTAAAGCTATGATATCTGGAAAGCTCTCCATAAATTTCTCAAAATACGGAATAACAGTAATAACTTGGGTTTGCTGCAGCATCACTTCAGACACCCACACTTTATAAGGAGTTTTACCTAGTTGCCATGGAAGCGTTTTACGCCCATGAAGGTGATACCAATCAACAACTTGATTAGAAAACCAGTGTGACTGTTCTTTATTTAAATCCAACATTTTTAACTTTTACTGATGCCCAATGGCGGCTCAGTCTATTGCAGTTAACAAAAAGATCAAGCTATACGGGGTGTAAAACCAGCTAATACTTGTGATTGCGGGCTCGGTCAGGGATAATATGCAACCATTTTTAAACACATTGTTTTTGTCAGGCCAATAATATGAGTGAATCAAGCAACACTAACCTTGAGCAAGCTAAGCAAGAAGGTAAATACATCCGCACCATTCGCAGTTTTGTAAAACGCGAAGGTCGATTAACCAAAGGCCAAGCCGCTGCAATCGAAAAATGCTGGCCAACAATGGGCCTAGAGCATAAAAACGGTATGCTTGATTTAAGCGAAGTTTTTGGCAACAACAACGATGTAGTCGTAGAAATTGGTTTTGGTATGGGTAAATCGCTTGTCGAAATGGCAACAAATGCCCCACATCTAAACTTTATCGGTATTGAAGTACACCGCCCAGGCGTTGGTGCTTGTTTAATGGATGCCGATGAAGCAGGCATTACCAACTTACGTATTTTTGAACACGATGCAGTTGAAGTACTTGCAGATTGTATACCTAATGAAAGCTTAACCACACTGCAATTATTTTTCCCTGATCCTTGGCATAAAAAACGTCATCATAAACGTCGTATTGTACAAGCTGAGTTTGTTGAAAAATTAAGAGCTCAATTAAAAATGGGCGGTGTTTTTCACATGGCTACAGATTGGGAAAACTACGCAGAGCATATGCTTGAAGTTATGAAAGTAGCGCCAGGTTTTAAAAACCAATCTGAAACAAACGATTATGTTCCACGCCCAGATTTACGCCCCCTTACTAAGTTTGAGCAACGCGGCCATCGTTTAGGCCATGGCGTATGGGATTTAATGTTTGAGCGTACTGAGTAATTAAATTTTAATTACTTAATCTCACTTTTAATAAAACTAAACATACTGTAAGGCAAAGCCATTTATGAGCGTATTAACCAACCCAAGTTTACTGTTACTTCGAAATAGCGAGGCACTAACGGGTAAATCTATCTTGGTGGTCAACTTTGTTCAAGATGGCTTTTTAACAGAGCTTAAAGAACTTAACCCGCAAAGCAAAGTAACTGCGTTTAGCTACAACCATGCTAACGGCGAGTTTGCTAAAAACACCAAAGACGTTGAGATTCATGTAAGTCATACAATACCTGGTAACGGCTACGATTTAGTTATTCTTTACTATCCTAAATCAAAACCAGAATTACTTATGGCACTTGATAATATCCGCTCTGCTATTACTGATGATGCCGAGCTATTGGTGGTAGGTGAAAACAAAAGTGGTGTTAAATCAATTGAAAAACAATTAGCTGGTAAAGCTGAGTTTAGTAACAAGATTGATTCAGCTAAGCACTGCGTTCTTTACTCATTTGCTGAAATAACCAAACACCCACACTTTGATATTACGACCTATCACAAAAAGTTTATTGTTAATGTTGCCGACACTGAGTTTACAGCTATCAGTGTTCCTGGGGTATTTAACCACGGCAGTTTGGATGCAGGAACAAAAATACTACTTGAAAACGCACCAACGATAAAACAAGGTAAAGTGCTCGACTTTGGCTGCGGCGCAGGTTTAATAGCAACCTATTTAGGACTGCAAAACTCAGCCCTTGAGTTTGTCTGTAGCGATGTTAGCGCCTTAGCAACATATGCAACAGAACAAACTTTAAAGCTAAATGGTATAAAAGGCATTGCTATATTAAGCGATGGTCTGAAAAATATTAGCGGAAAATTTGATTTAATTGTAAGTAACCCACCATTTCATACTGGTATTGCAACTGATTACACTGTTGCTGAAACTTTTCTTGCAAACGCAAAATTACATTTGACGAAAGTGGGCAAGCTGAATATTGTTGCTAACAGCTTTTTAAAGTACCCGCCTATTCTAGAGTCTCAATTTGCAGACTATCAAACGGTATTTAAAAATAATAAATTTGCTGTTTATAGTAGCTAATTTAAATATTTAACTGATTGAGCACGTTAAGTGCTCGCGCTAACTTTCGAATAAATATAAGAATTAGCCTCGTTTTTTCCTTCATTTTTCTGCGTCTTTGCTAAACTATAATCTTAACTAATTAAATTAACTCAGGCGACGATCAAACAATGCCTAAAAAAGTACATCAAAGTAGTATTCGCAAAGCGCTAATAAACTTAATTATGCTTATAACAGCTATTTGCTTGTCGTTATCTATTTCTATTTCAACTTATTTAAGTGTTAAAGAACAAAAGCAGTTAATTATTAGCAAACTGGTTATTCTTTCTGAAATTGTTGCTTTTGATGCAGGAAACTCTGTAATAACAAACAATAGAAAAAATGAAGAAAGACGGCTTAAATCGTTTGATAAAATCCCACTTGTTAAAAACATCCATATTTATTCAATAGAAAAAACCTCACAAAAACCAGTTTTTTTTATCAGTTTTAATGCAAAAAAAACACCTCCGGTGCCACTTAGAATAGATAGCATTGACGAATTAGAAACACCACGTATCAACAATGAATATATTGAGCTTATACGCCCAATTTTAAATGATGAAAAATTAGTTGGCTACGTTTACATGCGTGGAAGTCTTGAGAGCCTTGATGTATATATAAAACAAAAAATACTAATCGATATATTTTTAACGCTACTAATACTTATTGTGGTGTACTTTATTGCTATAAAAGTACAAAAACGGATTGCAAAGCCAATTGAGCATTTAAACAGACTATTGCAAGACGTATCAAAGAACCATAATTACGACGCACGAGCGCCATCAACCAATGTAAAAGAAATTACCGCGCTTTCTAACAGTTTAAATATCATGCTTGCCCGAACTCAAAAGCAACTTACCCGACACGAAAAAGATAAAGAAGAAATAAAACAATTAAACCAGAATCTAGAAGAAAAAGTAAATCGACGTACTATTGCACTTAGAGAAGCAAATCAAGATCTTTTAACGACACTTGAGCGTATGCACCAGTATCAAACACAAATTGTAGAAAATGAAAAAATGGCCTCACTTGGGCAAATGGTTGCAGGCGTTGCTCATGAGGTTAATACACCGATTGGACTTGGGATCACCGGCTCTACATTGTTGCGTGATAAACTCGCTGATATAAAACTAAGCTTTGATGATAAAAAACTTACGTCTAACCAATTAAAAAACTTTATAGATGAAGGTATAGAAAATCTTGATTTAATTTATCGTAACTTAAATCGCGCTGCTGATTTAATTTCTAACTTTAAAAAAGTTGCGGTTATCCAAGATGATGGTGACAATACCAATTTAAACATCCATAAGCTTATCAGCGATGTTCTAACATCAATGCAATCAGAGCTTACCGATAAAAACCCTGTCGTTACTATTAATTGTCCTACTGATTTAGCCATACAGAGTAAATCAGAGCCGTTACAGCAAATATTTCAACAGCTATTACTTAATTCTGTAATTCATGGTTTTTTAGATGCTGAAAACAACGAAATACGCTTTGATATTGAGCTAATCGGGAAACAACTCACTATCGTTTATAGTGACAATGGCCAAGGTGTAGATAACAGTATTAAGCATAGAATTTTTGACCCCTTTGTTACCTCTAAAAGAGGGCAAGGTGCAAGCGGTCTTGGAATGCATCTAGTTTATAATTTAGTTACGCAATCACTTGGGGGGCGAATACTCTTTGATCTAGAAGAACAACAGGGTGCACGCTTTATAATTACAATTCCTTAATGGAATATAACTAAAAAGTACATTAATTTAAAATTTAGTCCTTGAATTACTACTTAATGACCACATAAAGAGTGCATGTGGTAAAATACGTAATATTAAATAATTAATACGAAGTCATTTGTGAACTTTATCATCTTTGTGATATCACATACATTGATGAAAGGTTAGATGATGATATAATTTCGCTTTGAATTGGTTTGATTATTTTAAGCACTTTTACATAATTGATGGATGTATCGATTATTAAAAGAAAATGGCTTCGACTTTACTATTCAAATGAGTACATCCGTAGATATATCTATTAAACAGTAGTTTTTGCACGGCCCTTTTTAGTAAACTTTGAATACGCTACTGTTTAAAATTTATCCACATTGTTTTTTCTTGTTAACAATTGGATATAATCCTATAATCTCTAGTAATCGGTTTTATGTGTAATACCGATTTTTTTGTAAATAATCCAAAAGGTTAATTAATAATGCAAACGCCAGTCATTCTAATCGTAGAGGATGAAGACGTAACTCGACTAAACCTCGTTAGTTTATTTGAAGCTGAAGGTTACAAAGTTATTGAAGCCATTGATGGCGATGACATGCATGACAAGCTTACAAATAACGATGACGTTAATCTTGTAGTTATGGATATCAATCTTCCAGGTAAAAACGGTCTTATATTAGCTCGTGAATTACGCCAAAAGCGCAAAGTGGGCCTAATCTTCTTAACGGGTCGAGATAACGATGTTGATCGTATCTTGGGGCTTGAAATTGGTGCTGATGATTATATCACTAAACCGTTTAACCCACGCGAACTGACAATTAGAGCGCGTAACCTAATTACACGTACAGCGCTAGGTGGTGAAGAATCAGCACTAGAAACAAATGGTGTTATTACATTTAATGGTTGGGAACTTGATGAAAACAGCCGTTGCCTAACATCTCCCAATGGTGATGCTAAGCGTTTACCTAAAGGTGAGTACAGAGCACTGCGTTTAATGCTTGATTCTCCTGGCCGCATTTTTAGCCGTGAGCAATTAATTAAACACATGACGGGCCGTGAGCTTCGTGCAAACGACCGTACTGTTGATGTTACAATTCGTCGTATTCGTAAACACTTTGAAAGCGACAACTCAACATCAGAGTTAATCAGCACTATCCATGGTGAGGGTTATCGCTTTATTGGTAAAATTGATAGCTAATTAGAACGAACATTTACTCTAATTGCTGTAAAAATAAATGAAGGGCTTGTTGTCCTTCATTTATTTTATCTGCTAGAACATCTAACCATTCGTTTAAAACTTCATCAGTTTCATCAATAGCGCCATATTCCATTACTTTTGCATGAAGTTGCACATCATTTAAACCAACAGATCCAGCGGCTCCTTTAAGCTTGTGCGCTACCGATTTGTACTCTTCTCTATCACCGCTATTTAATGAAGCAAGTAACTCTTGTTGGTATTGTGGGTTTAACTTTTCAAACAACTGACTACTGCGTTTAAATACAACCACTCCCATTGAGTTAACAAAGTCTTCTATTGTCTCAACATCAAGTAAATGAGCATCAATGCCTTTAAGTGCTTCTGCACTTACTTTTAACTGAGGCGCTTTATTCTCTATTTTTTTAATATCGAATAGGTCAGCAAGCATTTTATCAAGCTTCACTGTATTAATAGGTTTAGCAAGTGCTCCTTGTATTGATATTCCCGCAAGCTCTTCTTCTGCGCTTCGAACGTTAGCAGTAAGTGCAACAATCGGTAATTTATCAAAATAACTATCTGCTCGTATCTGCCTAGCTACTTCGTCACCATTTATATCTGGTAATTGCATATCAAGTAAAATTAAATCTAAATCGTCTTCAGTTTCAACAAAAGATAGAGCATCTTCACCTGTTTCGGCCCATAATACTTCGTGTCCTCGCTGCTCTAATAAGTTAGTCGCAATCTCTGCATTGAGCGGCACATCTTCTACCAGTAAAATATGCAGGCTTCGACCAACATAACCTTGTTCCGTTGGAGCAATACAGAGGCTTAACGGTATTTGAACCGTAAAACAACTGCCCTTCCCTTCGGTACTATCGACAGTGATAATACCATTCATAGCACTCACTAAGGCCTTCGTAACAGCAAGTCCTATTCCTGAACCAATTGCATTAGTCCCTTTTATATCTGGTGCTTTATAATACATATCAAATATTCGTGGGAGTTGCTCTTGCGGTATGCCTTGGCCTGTATCTGAAATTTTCATGACTAACCAAGCGCCTTCAGAGCGATTTTCTCTACGGCAAACAAGCTTAACTTCACCTTGCTGAGTAAACTTAACAGCGTTATTAATTAAGTTCCATACAACCTGGCGCAATCGGGTCGGATCTAACTCTGCATATACGTCAAGCACACCATGACGCTCAATATTAAACTTTAGTTCTTTTTGTTCAGCAATAAGCCCAGCAAAATTCACAACGTCATTAATAAAGTCAGAAACATTAATTGAATTAGTGGCTATATCGAGTTGTTCTCTATCTATTTTATCTAAATCTATAATATCGTTAAAAATATTACCTAATGTTTCAGCACTCGAGAAGACTGTATTACACCAACTGCGTTGCTGTTTATTAAGATCCGTATCAAGTAACATCCGAGTTAACCCAACAATACCATTTAGCGGAGTACGTAACTCATGACTCAATGTTGCAATAAACTTCCCTTTATCTTTATATGCTGTTTCAAGTGCTTGCGCGGCTTCTTTTCGGCTGGTGATGTCACGGCCAAAGCCAAGTAAACCTATGTAATCGCCCTCATCATTAATAAAAGGAAGTTTACGTAGTTCAAACCAACGAGTTTCACCGTTTACTTCGTAACCAACATCGATAGTTAGGGGTTGATGGTTTTGCTCTACTTCTTTATCGGTTCTTAAAACTTCAGATAGAAAATCACTTGGAAATATTTGCTCAACTGTTTTACCAATAAGCTCACTGCTGGACTTTCCCATTACTTCTTCAAATACTTTATTACATCCAGCAAACACACCATTGTTATCGCGGTAATAAAATAAATCAGGTGATGAGTCAACAATAGAGCGTTGCAACATACTTTGTTGTGCTAACTCTTGCTGTGTTTTTTTACGTTCTGCTATTTCTCGGCGTAACTCTTCAATAGCGCGATGCTTAGCATGAAATGCCATTTTACGTTCATCAATTTCAATATTTAATCGGCTGATATTATCTTTAAGCGTCTGATTTAGTAATTTTTCTTGTTTGGTTGCGCTATCTAAATATGCATATGAGGCGTCTAACTGACGGATTGAATTGAGTAGCACACTAATAATTAGCGGAGACACAACAGCAGCAAAAAAAACCACGGCTAAAATATCAACAAAGTGAAATTCACCTATTGCGACATAATAAAACATGCTCGATAAAATAAGAGATGCGGCTAATAATAAAGAATAACAAATAGCGGCAGTTTTAAACTCACCAAATCGTGTTATTAAGCTGGAAAGTACCCGAACCCAAGGGCTCAAAGAATAATCGGTCATACGTAATTTTATCTCTTAGCGGTGTGCTTAAACATAAGTAAGGCAGTAAAAATTGCTAAACATACTATTTTTGCCGATTTTAGCATTTTTCTATTAGCTATTTTCATGTTGTGCGACAAAAACAGAAAAAATTCATGCTCGAAAGTAAACACTATTAAAGTCCTCATTTCAGGAGATGATTATTTCGTGTAAAATACGACGCCTTATCATTGCAATTAACGAGTAACATACCATGCAAACTAATATGCCCGATATAGCTGACACCGCCCCCGCTTTACAAACAGGTAAATTAGACTGGGTTGGTATGGGTGAAATTGAGCTGCCATTCATTTTCGAATCCCGTGATTTAGCGCCTGTTACTGTTAATGCTAAAGCCCGTGCATTTGTTAACCTTCACAAAGAAGAGGCTAAAGGCATTCATATGTCGCGCCTATTTTTAGCCCTTGATATGTTGTCTACTGAGCAGCAAGTTAACCCTCAAACTATAGCGCAAGCACTCGATACATTTATTACTAGTCACGAAGGCCTGAGCGATAAAGCACAAATTGAATTTAAATTTGAACTACCATTACGCCGTAAATCACTACTAAGTGGTAAAACAGGTTGGAAAAGCTATCCAATTACGCTCACTAGTACACTTGAAAATAACAATATTCATTATGAGCTAACAGTCGACGTTACTTATTCTTCAACCTGTCCCTGTTCAGCGGCGCTTGCTCGTCAGCTGATACAAAATGCATTTAGTGAGAAGTTTAATCAAGAAACACTGAGCCAGAAAGACGTACATGAGTGGCTTGGTACAACGCAAGGTATTGTTGCCACCCCTCACTCACAACGCTCTATTGCTAATGTAAAAGTAAAACTTAATAGCAAAACTGATGAATTTGACGTCGTAAATTTAATAAACATGCTTGAGGAGGAACTAAAAACACCTGTTCAAGCCGCAGTTAAGCGCGAAGATGAACAGGAGTTTGCTCGTTTGAATGGTCAAAACTTAATGTTTTGCGAAGATGCTGCACGTAAAATAAAAGCATTACTTGAACATAATAATTACGCAGATTATTGGCTACAAATAAACCATTATGAATCACTCCATGCCCATGATGCAGTTGCTATTGCAGTTAAAGGGCTCACTAACGGTTATCAAGCTTAACCATAAACTGAATAAAGCATAAAAACGCGATAACAATAAAACCTTAATACACATTATTTAGGCACACTAATTGCTTTAGTTATGCAGTGTCAATTTGTTGTTATGAGGTTACCGTATGGAATTCGCTTTATTATCTATTTTAGTATTAGTTGTGGGTGCGTCTGTTGTTGTATCAAAATTTAGTGACGATGGTGGGAATCCGTATCCATTTACTCGCAAGCAGAGCGTATTTACACAAGTAGAGAGTGCCTTTTTAAGTTTATTAGAACGTGCTGTTGGCGATCAATACAAAATTGTAAGCCGCGTAAAATTAGTCGATGTAATTGATTGTAAAGAAGGCTTATCACCTAAATCTAAACGTGCAGCAATTGCTAAAGCAAAAAATAAACAACTTGATTTTGTATTAATCGATAAAGATAAAATGACTATTGTAGCCGCAGTTGATTTAGTTAATAACGCAAATAAAGATGGCCACAAAGCACAGCGTGATTGGTTTGTTAATGGTGCACTTGAAGCAGCAGGTATTCCTCATATTCGAATGAAAGTAAAGTCGGGATACCGCCCTTCTGAAGTACGCGATGCTATTATGTATAAAATTGGTAAACCTGGCGCCTCTCAAGCAAAACGCCCAATTCGTAATCGTGTTCATAAACCGGCAGTACTATCTCCTTCTCAAGCAAAGGCACAAACAACAGCTTTAGCTGAAATTTAGTAATACTCTGAGCTAAACACGTTTCTAAAAGTATTTTAAGCGAGCCGTGAAAACTGCTCGCTTTTTTGTTTTTTATGGCTAACTTCACGTATAATCAAGTCATTCAAACTCAGGAATTAAACATTATGAATGTTGGTATTATTGGCGCAATGGAGCCAGAAGTTAAAATTTTACGCGAAGCTATGCAAAATCCACAAATTTTAACTAAAGCAGGTTTCACTTTTTACACTGGCGAACTAGCTGGCAACACAGTAACACTTGTTCAATCTGGTATTGGTAAAGTGGCATCAACTATTGCAACCACCTTACTTATCGATAACTTTAAACCTGACTGTGTAATTAACACAGGCTCAGCCGGTGGATTCGATCCATCGCTAAGTGTTGGCGACGTAGTCATTTCGTCAGAAGTACGTCACCATGATGTAGACGTCACTGCTTTTGGTTATGAGATTGGCCAAGTACCACAAATGCCAGCAGGCTTTGCAGCTCACCCTAAATTGGTTGAAGCAGCAGAGCAAACAATCGCAAAAATTAGTGATGTTAAAACATTAGTGGGCTTAATTTGTACTGGCGACACATTTATGTGTGACCCTGTACGCATTGATAAAGCACGCAGCGATTTTCCTACAATGCTTGCCGTTGAAATGGAAGGAGCTTCAATTGCACAAACATGTTTTACGCTTAATACACCATTTGTGGTTATTCGTTCGATGTCTGATATTGCAGGAAAAGAATCACCGCAGTCATTTGAAGAATACCTAGAAACAGCATCAATCAATTCATCTAAAATGGTCGTCGCACTTTTAGAAAAGCTAACGGCAGTATCTCTGTAAATGCTTAGCAATATTGTTCAGAACCATTTGGACTTTATTGCCTTTATTATAGCGCTCTTTGCTGAGCGCTTTATTCCTCTTGTTAGTTGGTATCACCCCAATACAGCGTTAAATGCTGTTTTTAGTGCTATTGGTAAGCGTGTATATAAAAGCAAAGAACCTAAAAGTTACCAATATTTAGCTGCAACACTCGCAAGCACGCTTATTTTAAGTGTCATTCTCATTATTGTGGTGCTATTGCTTGAATTCGCTTTTTACCCTGAATTACTCGCAGGCCTTATTTTATATTTATGCCTCGAAAGTAAAAGTATTGATAAAAAAGCGCTGCGTATTGCAAAACTAACTAAACAAAATCAAAAATCGACAGCACGCGAATTACTAAAACCACTGCTTGTCCGTGATGTAAGCAGACTTTCATCTGCTGGTATTATCAAAGCATTAATAGAGAGTTTAATACTGCGCACTGCTCGATACTATTTCGTAGTTATATTTATATTTTTAGCTTTTGGCCCCATTGCCGCCCTTGCTTATCGACTACTTACCTTAATACTGCAAGCATGGCGTGGAGATATCTCTCCTAACAGCCCGTTTTTAAAGCCACTTAAAGTAAGTTTGTTTATCATTGAGTTTATTCCTATGCGCTTACTCGCTTTAACTATTGCAGCGAGTAGAGCAAGCAAACAAGGCATGCATTATATAAAGCATTATGGCCGGCACTTTTATCAAACAAATACGGGCTGGCTACTCAGTACATGCTCTGCATCTATTGGGGTACAACTAGGCGGACCAGCTGTTTATTTTGGAACTCGCTTTAATAAAATGCGTATTGGTACTGATAGATTACCCACACCCAATGATGTACCCGTAATAATTAATAGACTGAATCAGGCACGTGTATTTTGGTTGTTAGTGATAGTCAGCATAGAAATATTAAAAGTGATTTAAAGAGCTCAAAATACGAGCACAAAAAAACCAGCCGAGGCTGGTTTTTACGTTTTTAAACTGTGTTTAAGCTACAGTGATGTTTGCAAACTTACGTTTACCTACTTGGTAAATAGCCGTTGTGCCTTTTGCTATTTCAAGTTTGGTATCGGTGATTTTATCTTCACCGTTAAGTTTAACTGCACCTTGCTTAATCATACGCATTGCTTCTGATGTACTTACGACTAAGTTTGCTTCTTTAAGCAAGTTAGCAATTAAAATAGCATCTTCGGCAATTGTTACTGTCAGCTCAGGGATTTCATCTGGCAGCGCTTTTTTCTGAAAGCGTTGAATAAAATCATTATGAGCAGCTTGTGCATCTTCTTCACTATGAAAACGCGCTATTAACTCTTTTGCGAGCTCAATTTTAATATCGCGCGGGTTAGTACCTTGCTCAACACGTTCTTTTTGAGCTGCAATTTCCTCAATAGAAAGCGCGCTTAATAAATCGTAATAACGCCACATTAGCACATCACTAATTGACATTATTTTACCAAACATATCGTTTGGCGCATCAGTAATACCAATGTAGTTACCAAGCGACTTAGACATTTTTTGAACGCCGTCAGTGCCTTCAAGTAATGGCATCATTAATACTGTTTGCGGCTTTTGACCCTCTACTTTTTGTAGCTCACGGCCCATTAACAAGTTAAAGCGCTGATCAGTACCACCCAGTTCAACGTCAGACTCTAGTGCAACCGAATCCCAACCTTGTACAAGTGGATATAAAAATTCATGAATCGCAATTGGCTGACCGCTACCGTAACGTTTTTTAAAATCATCACGCTCAAGCATACGCGCAACGGTTTGATTAGCAGCAAGTTTTATCATACCTGCAGCGCCTAACTTTTCCATCCAAGTAGAGTTAAACGCAACTGTTGTTTTTGCTGGATCAAGTATTTTAAATACTTGCTCTTTATACGTTTCAGCATTGGCCAGTACATCTTCACGAGTAAGTGGTTTACGCGTTACATTTTTGCCTGTTGGGTCACCAATCATGCCTGTAAAATCACCAATTAAGAAAATAACCTCATGACCAAGATCTTGAAAGGTTTTCATTTTATTAATTAGTACAGTGTGCCCTAAATGCAAATCGGGTGCTGTTGGATCAAAACCCGCTTTTATTTTTAGCTTTTTACCCGTCTTTAGTTTTTCAACTAATTCGTCTTCAATTAATATTTCTTCTGCACCGCGTTTTATCTCTGCAAGAGCGGTTTGTAAATCCACTGTGTATTACTCCAAAATTCTGCCAACGAAAGAGGCGACTAGCTAGTTGCGTTATCTCGATTTAATACAGGTTTAAACCAAGATTATATATGTAACTAACATAACAAATTTTACCTAATTAAAATAACTTTTTAAGTGATTAATGCAACTAAACATAATACGTATAGTCTGAGTTAACGAAGCAGTTAAAAAAGGTCTTCAAACCTCGATTCTAGCGCAATTCAGCGTTAGTTTAAATCTACAAAACACTAGTATTCGCACATTATTAGGTATATCCTGCAATATTATGTATTTATTATCTTGACAGCAGAAAAAGGCACGTTATGGTTCACGTGGTTAACACCCTCCCCAAAAAACACAAATTGCTTATTCTAGGTTTGGTTTCTGCTATTGCCGGCTTGCTCTTTCTTCCTTCTGAAAAAGCAACTGCATCTAAAGATAATAGTGTAAATGCACTAGAGATTGGTAAGCGCTATGAGTTACAAGTTAAAGTTGATAACAACGAAAAATTAACTGAGTTAAATTCAGAGCAAGCAGCAGAAAAGTTACCAGAATACGACTTTGTCGATCATAAAGTTAAAAATGGCGACAATTTAGCAATTATCTTTAAGCGTGCTGGTTTTTCGGCTCAAACGCTTCATAAACTAATTAACACTAATGCAGAGACTCGCAAACTGACTAAAATTCACCCAGGTGAAATACTTAGTTTTGCGACAGCTGAAGATGGCTCCTTAGCTCAACTGCGCTATGTAATTTCAAAAACAGATACTTTATTTGTTACCTTAAATGAAGAAGGTAACTACGATACAGCTATTGATAGCAAAGAAATTGAAACGCTAACCAAAACCGCTGGCGGCGAAATATCTAACAACTTTTGGACTTCAGCAATTGCAGCTGGTTTAAGCGAACGCCAAATAATGAACTTTGCTGACATATTTGGTTGGGATGTTGATTTTGCAAACGACATTCGTAAAGGCGATGTATTTGGCTTAATTTACGAGTCTCACTATGTTGATGGCGAGTTTATTGGTACCGGTAAGATTATTGCAGCTGAATTTGTAAACCAAGGTCAGCGCTTTGCAGCTATTCGCCATACTGACGGCAATTTTTATACGCCTGAAGGGCGTAGCATGAAAAAAGCATTTTTACGTGCACCTGTAAGCTTTAAGTATATTAGTTCGAGCTTTAATCCTCGCCGCTTACACCCTGTTACTGGCCAAGTTAGAGCGCACCGTGGTATCGACTTTGCAGCACGCACCGGTACACCAGTTGTTGCATCTGGTAACGGTAAAGTAATTAAAGCGGGTTACAGCAAGTACAACGGTAACTACGTATTTATTAGCCATGGTACGCAATATGTAACTAAGTACTTACACCTAAATAAGAAGCTAGTTAAAACGGGCCAAAAAGTTAAACAGGGCCAACAAATTGGTACTGTAGGTTCTACAGGTCGTGTTACTGGTGCACATTTACACTATGAATTTTTAGTAAATGGCGTTCACCGTAACCCTAAAACTGTAAAACTTCCTAAGTCAGAGCCATTACCTCGCTCAGAACTTGCCAAGTTTAAACCTATTGCTGATAACTTTATTGCCCAGCTTGAGCGCAATCGCGAGCTACAGTTAGCACTTAAATAAAGTTTATTAATAAACATTAAAAAAGCCTTTGCGGGGTTAACCTGCAAAGGCTTTTTTGTATACGCTATAAACCATTAGTACATTAGTACATATATGAGCTGAATAACTAAAGACACCATCACTAATGGCCAAATATATTTACTGTATTTGGTTGCGCCGTTGAGCCCTATTTTAGTTTGATACTTTTCAAGTAACGGAATAAGCACAGCAAGTGCTACAAACAAACCAATTAAAATAACGAATATATTCATATCAGTGCCCTACTTATGGTAGCTCATGCCCTTTAGCGCTCACATAAAGTGCATACCAATGATCACGAGTTAGCTCTACATTTACAGCATCACAAGAGGCTTTAATTCGCTTAGCGTTAGTCGTCCCAATAATTGGTTGGATCGATGCGGGATGGCGAAGCAACCATGCAAGTACAATTGCCTCAGCAGAAGTACCATAAAGTGCTGCCAGCTTATTAACTAAAATACTGGTGTTTATATCGGCCTGCGATGCATTTGATAAATCACTACCAGTGTACAAACCTTGGCATAAACTACCCCAGCTTTGAATTTGGATTTCAAAATGGCGACAGTACTCAATACTGCCTGGTGTAAAATTAAGATCTTTACCGTCACTGTTACCGGCATATATGCCTTCATCAACAAACTGATGTTTTTGCAGGCTCGCTTCTATTTGATTGGCAACAATTGGCATGTCGAGCGCATGTTGTAAAAAGTTCATTTGGTGCTGCTGCATATTAGATACTGCAAAATTGCGTACTTTGCCACTTTCTTTTAAACAACTAAATACACGTGCAATTTCATCAACTTCCATGAGTGGATCAGGGCGGTGCAACATAAGTACATCTAAGTACTCTGTGTTTAATCGCTTTAAGGACGCTTCGACTGATTGCTCAATCCATTTAGCTGAAAAATCATAACGCTTCGGCCCTAAGTCATCTTCAAATCGAATCCCACACTTAGATTGAATATATATATGTTCTCTAAGCTCTGCTCGCTCACTTAGCGCTTTACCAAATACTTGCTCGGCCTTACCAAAGGTATAAATATCAGCATGGTCAAAAAAGTTAATACCACTTTCAATGGCGTTATCTATACATTCATGAGCTTGCTTAACATGTGCGTCAGTGATTGCGTCTTTATTCCAACCGCCGCCCAGACCCATACATCCAAATACAAGCTTACTAACATTAGGTAAATATTTTGCTAAAGGTGTGTGGAGCATTATGACTATCCTTAAAATTGCGAAGAACATCCACTTTAAACAAAAATACAGAAACAAGAAACTATTAACGACGAGAAATAAAAGCAAAAAAAAGCGCAGTAAACTGCGCTAAATCATTTATTAACTACCACTTTAATTATTAGCCAACAAGTGCTAATAAAATACCCGCAGCAACGGCACTACCAAGTACACCTGCTACGTTTGGTCCCATTGCATGCATAAGTAAAAAGTTATGAGGGTTACTTTCAAGGCCCACTTTATTAACTACTCGTGCCGCCATTGGCACAGCCGATACACCTGCCGCCCCAATTAATGGATTTATAGGCGTTTTAGATATTCGATTAAGTCCTTTTGCCATAAATACGCCAGATGCAGTACCAATTGCAAAAGCCAGTGCGCCAAGCACTAAAATACCAATCGTCTCAACAGTTAAAAACTTATCTGCAGCAAGCTTTGAACCTACAGCTAAGCCTAAAAATATAGTTGTAACATTGATGATTTCGTTTTGAGCACTGTTACTTAATCTATCAACAACACCCGACTCCCGCATTAAGTTACCTAAACAAAACATACCTACAAGCGGTATAGCAGCCGGTAAAAACATTGCCGTTAAACTAAGTACCATAAGGGGGAAAATAATCTTTTCCTTTTTAGATACCTTACGTAATTCAGGCATCTTAATTTGGCGCTCTTCTGGTGTCGTTAACGCACGCATAATTGGTGGCTGAATAATTGGCACAAGTGCCATGTATGAATATGCAGCTACCGCTATTGCGCCTAGTAAATCAGGTGCCAGTTTTGATGCTAAAAATATTGCCGTTGGCCCATCGGCACCACCTATAATGGCAATAGCTGAGGCATCTTGTAAGGTAAACTCAAAACCTGGTACATAGTTAAGTAATATAGCGCCAAACAATGTAGCAAAAATACCAAACTGTGCAGCCGCACCTAATAACAACATACGTGGGTTTGCAATAAGCGCGCTAAAGTCAGTCAGCGCCCCCACTCCCATAAATATCAACAGCGGAAAAATCCCCGTATCAATACCCACATAATAAACGTAGTACAAAAGCCCACCTGGGTCTGACAAACCTGCCACTGGTACATTTGTTAAAATTGCACCAAAACCAATAGGTAGTAATAATAGTGGTTCAAAGCCTTTAGCTATCGCTAAAAACAGTAATAAACACCCTACCGCAATCATTATTAACGATGGGATTGTAAAGTTAGCAATGCCTGTCGCATTCCAGAGGTTTAAAATACCGTCCATCCTCTATTTACTCCTAAGCTAATGCAATCATAGCGTCGCCGGTAGTTACAGCATCGCCTTCACTAACTAACACTTCAGCAATTGTTCCGGTATGCGTAGCGCGTATTTCAGTTTCCATTTTCATGGCTTCCATAATAATCACTACATCACCTTCGTTAACAACTTGCCCAGCTTTTACCTTAATCTTAAAAATATTACCGGCTAGAGGCGCGTTAAGTGTTTCACCTGATGCAACCGAAGCAGACTGAGGCATATGCTCAGAGTCTTTTAATGTTACTTCTTTAAGTTCACCACCTTGCGCTACTACTACGTCATAAACTTTACCATCTACTTTTACGCTGTATTGCTCAGCCTTCACTTTGTTACTATTTGAAACTGATTTAGAAGGTGCTTTACTGCTTTTATCTTCAATAGAAGGGACTGGTTCAAATGCATCTGGGTTATTGCGATTTTTAATAAACTTCAAACCAACTTGCGGAAATAACGCATAAGTTAATACGTCATCAATTTGATCATCAGCCAGTGTTAAGCCTTGCTCTTGCGCTTCTTTTAATAACTCAGCTTCAAGCGTTGCAAGCTCAGGTGCAATGTTATCTGCAGGGCGACAAGTAATAACTTCTGCTCCATCAAGCACACGCTCTTGTAGCTCTTTATTCATTGGTGCTGGTGTTAAGCCATATTCACCTTTTAATACGCCAGCAGTTTCTTTAGTAATTGTTTTATAACGCTCGCCTGTTAGCACATTAAGTACCGCTTGAGTGCCTACAATTTGCGACGTTGGTGTTACTAAAGGTAAAAAACCAAGATCTTCACGTACACGTGGGATCTCAAGTAAAACCTCATTAAGCTTATCGGCTGCGCCTTGCTCTTTAAGTTGGTTTTCCATGTTTGTAAGCATGCCACCAGGTACTTGAGCTAGTAAAATACGCCCATCAACCCCTTTTAAGCTACCTTCAAATGCCGCATATTTTTTACGCACATCTCTAAAGTAAGCAGCAATTTCTTCTAGGTGGTTTAAATCAAGCTCAGTATCACGCTCAGTCCCTTCAACTATCGATACGATAGTTTCAGTTGCAGAATGTCCATATGTCATACTCATTGATGAAATAGCGGTATCGAGCATATCAATGCCTGCATCAATCGCTTTTTGGTAAGTAGCAGTACTTAAACCTGTTGTAGCGTGGCACTGCATAGCAATAGGAACCGATACGGTTTCTTTAAGTGCTTTAATTAGTTTTTCAGCATCGTAAGGCTTTAATAAGCCCGCCATATCTTTAATACAAATTGAATGACAGCCTAAATCTTCTAATTGCTTAGCAAGAGTCAGCCACATATCAAGTGTATGAACTGGGCTAACTGTGTACGAAATAGTACCTTGAGCGTGCGCGCCTACTTTTATAGCCGCTTTAATCGCTGTTTCTAGGTTACGTACATCATTCATTGCATCAAATATACGAAATACGTCAACGCCATTTTTATGTGCGCGTTCTACAAATTTTTCAACTACGTCATCAGCGTAATGGCGGTAGCCTAATAGGTTTTGACCGCGTAATAGCATTTGCTGTTTAGTATTAGGCATCGCTTTTTTAAGCGCACGAATACGCTCCCACGGATCTTCGCCTAAATAACGAATACACGAATCAAATGTAGCACCGCCCCACGATTCAATAGACCAATAACCTGCATCATCTAACTTGCTAGCAATCGGTAGCATATCGTCTAAACGCATACGTGTTGCGAGCAATGATTGGTGCGCATCGCGTAATACCAATTCTGTTAATTTTAATTTAGCCATGTGTGTGCCCCTTATTTATTATTTGATTTGTACTGAGCAATGGCAGCACTAATAGCAGCGATGTGCTCATTAGGCACACCTTGAGATTTAAAAGACGGTGATTTAGCTGGTGATGCTTCTGGTTCGCTATAGCGCGTCACCAAATTAGACATAAGCGTTACTGCACCAATTAATATCGACAGAAATACAAACACCCCAACCATACCAGTAAGCATTAAGCTACCAGCCGTTGTGAGTAGAGCACCTATATCCATTTTTCTCCCCCTTGAAACCCATATCGAAAATAAAAAATCGATTTAATTAAATATTTATTCACTGGATAATAACAAAACTAATTATTTTGTCTACTCCTTGTAAATTGGTAAAACCAATTAAACTATAATCAACATAAAACTCAACTAATTTACATACCAGAACCTTGCAATCACGCAGCCTACAATAGTTACAGGAAATAATGACTATAGCTAATAGTTATATATAAGTTGTTAATTAACTATCCGGTTAAATAAAAAAAACATGAAAAATCATAGGAAACACAAAAACAAAGGATAAATTGTTAATTGGTCTTACCAAAACAAATGTATTTAGTGAATATTTACCAGCAATGTGTAACGGTGTGAATAACTTACATAGCAAAGCGTAAAAGTTACTAATCAACTAATTACCCAAAACACACAAAAAACATAAGTGCATGATATTAAACAACAATACACTTTGGCATGTAACTGGCATTAGTTATTGTGAGCAAAATTTATAAACCAAGGAGAAAACAATGTTACGCTGGACAATCACATTTTTAGTTATTGCTTTAATCGCTGCAGTGTTAGGTTTTGGTGGCATCGCAGGTGCCGCAGCTGGTATAGCAAAAATTATATTTTTTATCTTTTTAGTACTTTTAGTGATTTCATTAGTTTCAGGTGCACTACGTGGTAAATCACCCAGGTAGATAACCCATAGGACTAACAAACACTTATACTTAATTAACATTACAAGGAATTACATTATGAATTCAACAACTGTAAAAGCAGCACTAATCGGTCTATTCGCAAGTTTTTTCATCATGGGTTGTGAAGACAATCATGCAGAAGACGCAGGTGAACGTATTGACGAAGCAGTAACTGACGTGCAAAACAAAGTAGAAGATGCATGTGAAAATGTTAAAGAAGGCGTAAACGCTGAAGAAACTAATTGTTAATTCTTCTTTTACTAAAAAAGCGGCTCTCAAGAGCCGTTTTTTTGCCTGTTTATAAGTATCGAACAACTTCCCCCATTTTAGCTAATGAGTCAAACCGCACTGATACCAATCCGTAATAATACTTAATCAATTTGAAGGATTAAATCAGACACCAACTTCGTTAAAAATCTCTGATATAGAACAACTAAATAACGAAATTTTTACCTTGTTACCAACACGGTTTTCTTACCTCAAAATAATTGATTGATCAACTACTAACGCACCGCCGCATCGTAAAATCCATAGATATAACTATGAAACATGGATTGGCGCAATGTTAGGTGAGAGTATGGCTACAGATAAGACAGTGTTCTTAAATAAGCTTAGAAATACAAAAATGCTTATTAGAACAGGCATGTTACCTGCTAGAATATTTGAAAAAAAGGATGAGTTATGGAAAGGGATCTAGTAATTTTCAAAATACATAAGCCATCAAAAACATACGACATAATCGACCTCACGACTGTTTCTATGGCAAAGCAAATTGCTAAAGAAAAAGAGAGCAGTTTTAACGAGGCAGTGAAAATAGCTATGGATGATTTCCCAAGAGGGAAAGCTAAAATATTAGACGTTGTAGAAAATGGGTTTAACTGTAAAGTTGAGAAAGAAGCTGAGCAACAAGACTATGATATAAACTTATTTTCGAGTTACTTGGTGTTAAATAAAAAAGCTTACACGGCCATAGGTAATCATTTACAAGGCTGCGGGGAATTTGTTCCATTGAATTGTGAGAAAGAATTATTTTTATTCAACCCACTAATTTTTGAAGAAGAAGAAGAAGATAAAGATTTGACGGAAAAAGCTTATCTAGATGGATTTGAAGATGGTCTAAAATCTCTGGCCTTTAAGTCCGATCTAAATCTAATTTTTAAGTCGAGCATACAAGGTGGTAAATCAATTTACTGTAATGCCGCATTTAAAACTCTTGTGAAAGAAAATAATTTAACTGGGATTACTTTCAATAGTGACTTACTTAGCATTTTTGCATAGCAGCCTCTAAACGCAGCTTTATAATTCGGAATGCCCTCACTCACGACTATAAAAAGTATCCTTGAAATATTAAGCCTTTGCCAACTAACGTTAATATGTATTAACGTTAGTTGGGCCTCAAAGGAATTAACAGGGAAGAGCTATTCTCCTGACTTTGATAAATATTCAAACTAATTAGCAAGTCAATTTTAAGTAAGCATGCATGGCAATTATTAATTTAACTAGGTAGCGAAAGCCTGACACCAATAATTATTAAGTCTATAACAATAAAAATAGCTAAAATTAAGTACACAACTAAGTGAAATTTAGCCTCTTCACTTTTACATTTAGCGTCATCATAGCTGGGACTATCAAATAATTGATTAAGTTCTACTTCACAGAGCATATTTTTATATCGGCTATAAAGCTCATCTTTTTGCTTTTGATGAAAAATAACTTTTTTGTTTAATTCGCTCTCTACTAAGTTTGTATATACTAGTGCCACGATAAAAAATGCTAACGAAATATAACAAAAAAGGTCTATCGCTGAATCAAAATTACTCCTAGACATTCCTCTGATAGCAACCAAAGTCACTATATAAGATAGTATGGCTACTAAGTTAACTTTATTTGAATTGTAGTAAGAGTCGTATGATTCAGACATTTTATTACTAAGGCCAAATATAAAATCTACAACCTTATTTTTTATCTCAAAATATTGTTTTACATTGTCTTCTTGATACAACTGGTGGTTGGACTCTATTGCGTATATAGTTTCTTGTGAAAAAGCATTTCCTAATTCAGTAAAGCCATTAGTCGTAAATATGTTGCGGATTATAGATATTTTAGCAACAGCCCCAGTGTCTTCAAAAACCCAGTGAAATAAATCGTGAACCTCTCTTAAGATAGTTCCCGTATCATTATCGAAATTAACTTTTAGGGCAATAGAGTTAGCACCATTAAAAAAGAAGTGATACAACTCACCTTCTTTCTTGACTTTATTACTAAAAATCACAAGAGACATATAGGTTGTTAACACATTAAATATATTGTCTGGTGTAATTGAGTTAAGTGCTCTCCCCCAAATAAACAAATGTTCAGGTGTAATTCGATGCTTGATATCGAAATTATACCTATGAAAAATATTTTCAGAGTTGTAGTTACTTTTTACGGAAGATTCAAATGATATTTTTTTATTATTAGCAAACAGGGATACACAATCATAAGAGCTAGTTATTTTGTCAACTTCACTTAAAGCCTTTTTTAAATTGCAACTTAGAGCACCTTTAAAGTTATCGTAAGAATAGAAGTATAATGAACCTGAACTCGGCTTATCAATTTCAACTCTTAAACTAAACTCAGTGTCTTCTTTTGATAGACTCAATAAATTTTCAGTTATATAATCTAAAGCCACCCCGACATTTAATTCTAAATATTGATTCCATTCATTATTCTCATATAAAGATATTTTAGTAGCTGACATTTGAGAAACGAACCTTATATATGGCTCTGATTCTCGAATAATGTTGTCTCTATTAAAGTTTTTCTTAAAACTTATATCTAAATTTAAGTCGGCTAAAGTTTCCTCTAATTCAATCATCTGACACATCCAGCTTTTTAAAGTTTCCGTATCCCGATTTAGCTTTTATAGCGATAAAGTTATTTTTTTGATGTTCAAAGTGATAGATTTTTGACACATCACCGCTTTTTATTTTTAGTTCAATATCATCATCAATTTTAATAGTACGTTTTAATTTCGATTTGATCGGTGTTATGTCTATCTCAAATGAAGTATCAAACTTCCCTTTACTACAAGTTTTTTTTAAATCATCTTTAATTTTGTCAGTGTTAACTTCCTTACTTTCTGGCTCATAATTTCCGACCACACGCTCAATCATTTCGTCAGGGTTAAAGTGAGTTGCCGTAGTAAAATAAGATGTGAGGTTCCCTTTTAGATAAGCATGATCAACAGGGGACACTTTGTTAACCTGACTTAGGGTAGAGCTTAACTGGCTAAAGGCTAGGTCGGTATTTAACTGTGAGTCTCGAATAAACTCACATTCTAAAAACGTATTCCACCAAAATTTGGATATTGTTGAATTCGTATCTGATAAATAAATTTCTTGGCCAAGTTCGTTAACATTTACATTAACCAAACAGGTTTTATAAACACCTTTATCTAGAGGTAAACCTTTTAATAGCTTTAAGTGCTCTGTTTCAAAAAAGTTCTCTACATCAATTTTGGCTATTAAAATATAGTTTTCCCCTTTATTCTCAAAGTTAGAAACTAATAATGAACCTTTCCTAATCTCGTTAAAATTGCCATGCTTCGAGTTATATTCAACTTCACAAGATAAAAGGTGTTCAGCTATTTTTGAAATACTACTTTTATCTTTTTTGTCAATTAAGGAATTAATTAGATTATTTTTTACAGCAGAGTTGTCAAGAAAAGTAGCTTGTCGTTGAGACGCTCCATATCTAGCGTCATTGGCAAGCTTTTTAACAAAAACTAATACATCATTTGCATCTGCATCGTCTAAATCTATCTTTCGCACTGAATTTGAATCGGACGATATTTCAAAAATTTGATAAAACTCAATAGTACTTTCTGCTGCTTCAACCATGTATATCCCTTACTTAATTAAGAATTTTATTATTTTTTCCATGAAGATTATTACTTTTCAGTAATAGAAATGCAATGTCCCTTCTGTCTTACTTTCATAATGATAAGAGTAATGGCTAGCTTTTAAATGACCTTTAATCTAAGTTTTTATCAAAATAGTTAATTAACTATTTAACCTACCTAGTTTTGCAGCTAAGGTTTACGGCTAAAAGTTTGCTTAACTTAATAATCGCTTAATACTAAATGCAACTACATACATTTCAATTATTGCATCACAGTTCTAGCTGAAAGTTAAAACCTATAGGCATAAGTAGCTGCTGTATACGATATAAGTCGCTATGGCTCTATTTATATAAACAGTAAGCTTAAACATTAAAGGCAAAGACTACTTCATGCAGCCTCTTCAAGCTAGCTCCACCATGCGTATATTTATCTGTTATCCCACCTTTTGAAAGTTCATGACCAACTATTTGCTGAATCAGTGAAAGATCAAACGACTGGTTATTTCTTATGTTACTTATGAACGTATGCCTAAAGCTGTGATAGCTGCGTAGCTCATCTAATTCATTCACACTAGGTATTTCAAGCTCTATAACTAAACGACCAAACCAACTAGTGATACTCTCAGCCGAGGTTATTTCATATAAAATACGTTCTTGCGTTTGCTCTACGTATTCTAAAAAACCAAGTTCGATTAAGCGTTTATGGATAGGAATTTTGCGTTTAGCGTTATTCGTTTTAAGGTGTTGGGATTCATGCTCATCAGTTACTAATATGTAGTTAATACCATCTTCAATACGAATATCTGGTTTTCTTAACTGGTATATCTCTGTTCGTCTTGCGCCTGTATACATGGCTAATAATAGTGACCACTTTTGCCATGCATATTTTGTTTGTATTGCAAAGGCTTCAAACTTTTTAAGTTCTTCGCTATTAAAAACACCACGTATACGCTGTTTAAAGTCTCGCTTTATAGTACATGGTGAATGCTGAATATATTCAACAGTATCTCTTTTAGCATACGCGAATACCCCCTGTAACCACTTGTAATAGCCTTGAACTGTTTTAGGTGTAACTAAGTCATCTTCTGGCACATCAAAGTCTAGGCACTCTTGTAGGCTCATTTTACTGTATGGTGCGCGATTCTTTTTAGGTAGCTGATAACAACGGTCAATAAAGCGACCTATATCACTCGCTTTATAACTTTCAACAGGTTTGTCTTCACTCAGTAAAAACCATGCTTCGTAGTGGCGAGCATATTCTTTTACAAGCCGATCGCTTAAACCTGCCTTTACTTTAAAATCTAAAAACTCGGCATACACTTCTGAAAATAATGGGCCTTGAGATCGCCAGGGTCACCCATTAGAAAATTCCGGTCAAGCAGGCAGCTGTGTTTTCTTGATCTTTTTATTCAAAAACCAAGTGTTCT
>NZ_JANJGQ010000022.1:0-86738 GCF_030847595.1 Pseudoalteromonas sp. 20-92 | reverse complement strand
ATGTATTGTCCGAACTCTCAAATTTAACAGTCAATATGGAGGGATTACATGAATAAATATTCGTGGGGATCCCTCAGGTTTAAATCTATATAATTTACCTCCCTCCAATAGCGGCACTTTTGCAGATAGCTGGCACACGATGTAGGTTTGCTTAACTCAAGCGAACCTATATTTTACGGCGCATTAAATTATGAGTTTAATGCTACAACTTAGCTTTAGCATTGAAACCTTCCTAGATAAATTCGCCATTTGGCAACAAAACAGTTAATTTCAAAATATCCTTCCAAAATTTTTATAATAAATCTCAAAAAATAATGTAACTTACTAATTATAAATGAATTAATTTTTTAGTAGCCGAAAATAAATCCTATGTCATTTCCATGTTCATATTCAGTTTATTTTGAAGGCTAACCTAAACGCCCCCTTATCGGCTTTTTAGCAAAAGTGTGTCTTTTTAATTAAACTTAACCAATTGATTTATAATGGTTTATTGTTTTTAGTTAAATGGCTGTTGCTAAATAGCAACAATAACACCTCCCCAAATTAAGCTTTTCTCGCTTTATATAATTTAACTCATTGTTTTTAAATAATAAATAAAAAGTGGCACCGAAGTTGTAATACCTAGAGTGTATTAAGCAAAACGTGATGAAAGCCAAAGGCCTTAATCGCAACAACCCAATGAAGGAATACTATTATGAAAACATTTCAATCAACATTAGTACTAATGGCGCTAGCTTCTTCATCAGCGGCTTTTGCAGCAACAGATTTTGATACGCTAGACGTAGATGGTAATGGCGCAATCAGCCAAGCCGAAGCTTCAGTAGATGCTGAGCTTTTAAGCAAGTTTAATGAACTCGATACAAACCAAGATGGTGAGCTATCTGAAGATGAGTTTTCTAAGGCCTAAAATTAAAGCCTTAAACAGTTAATGCTCTGTAATGTTATCTAAATTCTGAGTTGCCAAAGACAACCTAAGTAGGCAAGGGAGCCTACTAAAAAGAATAACCAGGAAGTGACTATAGAGCACTATAGAGCAAATTTATTTAGGACACCGCATACTTTTGAAGGATTAAATTATGAAAAAGCTACAATCAACACTTGTACTTATGGCTATTGTTTCTTCGTCAGTAGTATTTGCAAACACAGACTTTGAAACACGCGATGCAGACGACAACGCTTCAATTAGTCGCTCTGAAGAGTCACTGCAAGTGATAGAGCAATTTGACGAGCTGAATGTTCAAAGTAGCGGTGGCCCGACAGAAAATGATTTTTTTGAATATTAATTTATAGACACTTTACTCCTAAAGGATCTTGGAAAAGGACTTCTTACCTCTAATCAGGTCACTCCTAATCAGGCCCAAAGCCTAAGGAAACGATTATGAAAACATTACACAAAACTTTAGGGCGTATTGATCTTTGTGGATTGAAATTTGTTCAATCTAGGGGAGATTAAATCGCGGCGCGAGGTTTGTAACCTAGTGGGCTAAGTAAAAACCGAGCAACAAAGAGTTAATCGTCCCTAGAAAGAACCCAAAGGGCAGCGCATGTTTGGTATTTATGCTGCGTTATCGCCTATTTATGGGGAATAGCCACACTACATAGGCTCTGCCTTGCCTAAAAACCAAACATACTGCTGCAAATTCACCCACCAAAGTTCAACACGCCCTACCACTTGTAGCCCTAGCTTCTTCTTCAGCGGCGTTTGCTGCGGTAGATTTTGATTCTTTTGATACAGATGGCGACGGCGTAATTAGTAAAACAGAAGCCCAAGTAAACTCGCAACTAGTACAGCTTTTTGATCAATTAGATACAGATGGAAATGGCGAGTTATCTAAAGAAGAGTTTTCGAAGGTTCAGTGATAAGCTCTATGTAGAACCTTACCAGTCATACTCACAAAGCAGCTAAGTAATTAATACTTAGCTGCTTTTTTGTGCATTTAATTTAATATATTACTTTTTAGTCACCAAAGTGGTGCAAAACTTGAGTTTGAATAGTGTCAAGTTACTGATTATTAAGTTATTTTATTGTTGGTTTTAAACTTGCAAATCTATTTATAACTTAGGTTAATGAGTATTTAAAATGGCGCGAATGAGTTATATCAGTAGTGTTGAGCGCTACCACGAATATGAGCATGTAATACACAGTTTACTTGAATCTATTTTAATGAGTATTGAGGACGGATTAACCAAAGAGCGTGATACCCGCTACCTGATTAAGCAGTACCCATTTTTAGAATTACAATATTGTTTAAATGCAGAAGGTTTGCAGCAGGGTAATAATGTCTGCTTTAAACGAGCATATAGCAAAAAACTAGGTGAAAGTGGTAATCAACAAGATTTAAGCGAGCGACCCTATTTTTTGAACGCTAAAGCAAGTGATAAAGTGTGCTTTACTGATCCCTACATTTCTATAGCGACTAACCATTTATGTATATCGGCGATTAAAGAGCTAAAAAAACCAATTAATAATCAGCATTACTTGGTCGTTGATGTGAGCTTAACGCAGCTTATTGAGTTTGTAATGGGTGATACTGCGCGCGCTAATATGTCGCCTTACTTCAAAGCGGGTTACGGTATTATTGTGGTGTGCTTATTTTGCTTAGTATTATTTTTACTAAATATCGTCTTTAGTGATATATACGCGCTATTAACCCATGTAGATACCTCATCAGACCCACTTGAGCCCTTTAGTATCATTATTTACATCACTTTGGCACTAGCAGTGTTTGATTTAGGTAAAACAATACTCGAAGAAGAAATCCTTATGCATAAGGATATTTTTAGGCACTCGTCTACGCGGCGCACTATTACACGGTTTATATCTACTGTGTTGATTGCTATATCAATTGAGGCGCTGTTAACTATGTTTAAAGCAGCGCTTGGGCAATCGGAATATTTAATGCCTGCCATAGCGATGATGCTGGCAGTGGTAGGGCTTTTAATTGCACTGGCTATTTATGTTTATTTAGGGGCAAAGGCCGAAACGCTATTAATGCGCGCTCGTTTAAAACAAAAATCCTCCAAGTAGGAGGATTTTTATATTACATAACTCTATTTAATAGCTATTTATTGCTTATCTTGCGCGCGTTTGGCTTTAAAGTCAGACTCGCTCATCCACTTTGGCCAATCGCCATTATTTGCAAGCTGTGTGGCTATATCAACAATAAGATCTATATCTTGCTTAACACCACCTAACGACCAATCAGCTGAGTAGTCGTCTGCTTCTTTATGGTATTTATGCGCAATGTACTCAGGATCGGTATCACCCAGACTCATAAATAATAAACTAGGCACGCCTTGCTTAGAAAGCGAGAAATGATCTGATCTAAAAAACAAGCCATTTTGCGGGCGAGGATCCATTTTAACAAAACGGCCTTGTGATTTTGCAGCTTTTGCTAAATAGTTTTCCATTGTCGATAAATCTTTACCGTATTGTAAAATGTAGTCAGTGCCATCAAGCACGTTCATGCCATCAATATTTAATAGACCGACCATTTGTTTTGTAGGTACAACCGCACCCGATGCAAATTCTTCAGAGCCAATTAACCCCGTTTCTTCTGCTGTAAAGTTAGCAAAAATAATTGAGCGTTTAAATGGCTTTTGCTTGTTCTTTTTACTCATTATACGTGCTATTTCAAGCGTGGCTGCAGTGCCTGAAGCGTTATCGACCGCGCCGTTATAAATCTTAGGGCCGGTGTCAGTTTGTTTAGTACCAAAGTGGTCCCAGTGAGCGCTAATAACAACGTATTCGTCAGGTGATTCGCTTCCTGTAATTTGTGCAACTACATTATGTGATTTGGCATGTGACACTTCGTTTTTAAAGGCAAGGTTTGCTTTTAAGTTAAGTGGCGTCGCTTTAAAGTCACCACTTAATGCTGCTTGTTTTAAATCTTGATAGTTAAGCTTTGCGGCGTTAAACATTTGCTCAGTCGCATCAAGTGTTAGCCAGCCCATAACCGGTAATTTTGATGCGTTTAAGTTGTTATCCATTAACGTGTATTTAGTACCCGTGTTTGAACTTTCAACTACGCCCCAAGGATATGCAGCAGGTGCGGTTTCATGAACAATAAATACAGCTTTTGCACCTTGGCGAGCGGCTTCTTCATATTTATAAGTCCAACGACCATAGTAGGTCATTGCATTACCAGTAAAAAGGGCGTCGTTTTGAGTAGCAAAACCTGGATCGTTAACGAGCACAACCACTGTTTTACCCGTTACATCAATATTTTTATAGTCATTCCAGTTATATTCTGGTGCATTAATACCATAGCCAACAAATACAATGTCAGAATTGCGTACATCAATTAATGGCTGAAGTTGCTCGGTACGTGCGGTAAAGTCTTTACCTGATTCAAAGCTCAAATCACCTACTTTTAACTGCATATCCTGATTAGCTGTCACCATTGCCATTTTTACAGGCTGTAAGTATTTACCTTTATAAGCACCGGTTAAACCCAGCGCTTTATATTGCTCGCTTAAGTAGCCTACTGTTTTCACTTCACCATGAGTTAGCGGGCCTCGGCCTTGAAAGTCATCAGAGGCTAGCGTTTTAATATGCTGTTTAATATTGCTAAGGCTTACACCTGCTGTATTTTCTAATGGAGTTTGTTCGCTTGCAGGTTCTGAGGAGCAGCCAAAGAGTGCAACTAGCAGGCTTAGGCTAGCGCTTTTTAAAAGAGTAGATGCCATAGTCTTCATATTGTTATTTAATTAGGCTTTCAATATAAAGGAAGCACCGCAGCGATGTCGAATTTTTATAGAGAACTTTTCATTCAATTGCAGATTAACTATCAGTCATTAGTAAAAAACCAGCGCAAGCTGGTTCTTTTAACTTTAAGTAATAAATTATTACTTAAGCATCCGCTAATTTCACGCGGATCTTACTTTTATCAACAGTAGATTGGTTAAGTGCAGTAATTGCGCTTTTACTTTCTATGTCGTTTGGCATTTCTACAAAGGCAAAACCTTTAGATTGGCCAGTTTCTTTATCAAGTACCAAGTTACAGGTAGTCACTTTACCGTGCTCTGCAAATAAAGTACGAAGCTCATGCTCAGTGGTAGCACGAGACAAGTTACGAACTAATAGTTTCATAATGAACCTAAATAATTATGTCAGTACTAATTATCTCAAGTAACTCAGGTTTAACCTAATTTTATTTTAAAACAAATATAAATAAACACTCGATAGAAATAATTTTTTGTATCACTATGAAAATAATAGATTTTATAATTAAATTTGAAATATCAGTAAATTGGTAATGTTAATTGGTAATTGAATTGTGGTTATTTGTACAATAAATTGGTAAATTCATATTTAATTAACTTGCTATTAACCACAGAACTAATCATGTCTAAATATACCCTTAAACCGTGCAATACAGTTACAGCTATACTTCTATCTTGTTTAGTTACTGGTTGTGGCAGCTCAGGCTCTGATCCTACGGTGCAAAATAATGAAGCGATTTCTTCACAAACTCCTGCAAGAATTGCTGGTAACACTCTAGGTGAAGTTATTAGCGATAGTAATGATGCAATAACAGGCTCGTTAACTATTGCGGATCAACAATCAGGTGAAGCTGCTTTTGCAGCACAAGAAAATAGCGCTACAAGCTATGGTTTTTTTAGCTTAAATGCTGGTGGAGATTGGTCATACACACTTGACGATTTAAACGCATCAATAACATCTTTAAGTGAAGGTGAAACACTACAAGATACAATAACAGTAAACTCTGTAGATGGTACTAGCGCACAAATTATCATAACAATTGTAGGTGCACCAATAGCTCAAGCTGATGGCTTTGAAAAAATATCACACGTTTTATTGCGATCAGATGGCGTTAATTCGGGGCTTGACGCATACACACTTATTGAAAATGCCTTCGGCGAAGGGTCAATTGAATCTCCAGACTTATACGCTGGCAATCATGAAAGTGTTGTCCATATTATTGAAGATACCGATACGATAATTGGTAACCATTTTGTCTTTTTAGCTCACCGAGATGATGACCAAGATAAAGACAAAGGCGCAAGTGATAGACAACGTAACGAAATAAAAACCTACGATAAATCACCACAAGAAACACTGGCGTTTGAGGGCGAGACATTTCAATATAGCTGGAAATTTAAAGTAAGTAGCGAGCTTGAGCTTACGAGTAAATTTAGCCATTTTTTTCAAATAAAAGCCCGTAACGAGAGTAACGACAACACCAATGGTAATGACGATCAGCCTATTATCACGCTCTCAGGTGCGCAAAAAAATAGTATAGGTAATCAGCTACAGGTTCGATATAGCGCAGGGTTTGATGAAAACGGTAACAGTACGGGTCTTGATAAAAACTTAATTGAAACCGACTGGTCACTCATTACAGATGAATGGGTTGAGGTATTTGTACAAGCTACATTTAGTGAAAGTGGTAAGTTTGATATGACGTTAACGCGCTTAAGCGATAATGCAGATATATTTACTATAAGCGAGCAAAACATAGATATGTGGCGCGGCTTTAGTGATGATGATTTTGCTCGTCCTAAGTGGGGAATATACCGCTCAATTGTTGAAACCGACAGCCTTCGCGCCGATGAAGAACGTGTTAGGTTTGCTGATTTTTCTATTAAAAAAGGTAAGCTAGCGCAGTAAGCTATTTTATCAATTGGCATGAAAAAGCCGTTAATGATTATGCATCATTAACGGCTTTTTTAATTTTTTGAGAAAGTGATTATTTCACTTCTTTACCCGCTGCTTGTTGATCAGCATGGTAGCTTGAACGTACAAACGGGCCAGAAGCCGCGTGAGTAAAGCCAATTTCGTCTGCATACGCTTTTAAGCCGTCAAACTCTACTGGTGGCACGTAGCGCTTAACCGGTAAGTGATGCTTAGAAGGTTGTAGGTATTGGCCTACAGTTAGCATGTCAACGTTGTGTGCACGTAAATCGCGAAGTACTTCTTCAATTTCGCTAATTTCTTCACCTAAACCAACCATTAAGCCTGATTTAGTTTTTACTTCTGGGTGAGCTTCTTTAAAGCGACGAAGTAATTCTAAAGACCACTTATAGTCAGCACCAGGACGAGCTAGTTTGTATAAACGTGGCGCAGTTTCAAGATTGTGGTTAAACACATCTGGTGGCGTCTCGATTAGTATCTCTAGTGCGCGGTCCATACGGCCACGAAAATCAGGTACTAAAATTTCGATAGTGATAGTTGGATTATGTTTACGAATTTCGCGAATACAATCAGCAAAATGCTGTGCACCACCATCACGTAAATCATCACGGTCAACCGAAGTGATTACAACGTAGCTTAGCTTCATATCTTTAATAGTAAGTGCTAGCTTTTCAGGTTCAGTGGCATCAGGTTTTAATGGGCGACCATGAGCAACATCACAAAATGGGCAACGACGAGTACAAATAGCACCTAAAATCATAAAGGTAGCTGTACCGTGGTTAAAACATTCAGATAGGTTAGGGCACGAAGCTTCTTCACAGACTGAGTGTAAGCCATGCTTACGTAGCGCTTTTTTAATGCCGTCAATGCGATCGGTTGATTTAGGTAAGCGAATTTTTAACCATTCTGGCTTACGCAACATTTCAGTTTTTTCTGTAGGTAAAACTTTTACTGGGATCAACGCCATTTTTTCTGCGTCGCGTAGTTTTACACCTGGTTCCATTTTGACTGGTTTATTCATTCGTTTTCAAACCCTTCAGTATGCTTAACCTGTGTTGCATTAAGCTTCTTGATCATGTGTTTCACCAATCCTTCACCCGCACTTTCTAGGTTTTGAGGACCATTTAATTCTTTAGTTTGCACCATATTCATGCCCGCATAACCGCATGGGTTAATGCGTAAAAATGGACTTAGGTCCATGTTAACATTTAATGCTAAGCCATGAAACGAGCAGCCACGACGAACCCTTAACCCAAGGGATGCAATTTTGCTGTCGTTAACGTATACACCTGGTGCATCAGCTTTAGCATAAGCTTCAATACCATACTCGGCGAGTGATTCAATAATGCACTCTTCAAGCCACGTAACCAGTTCACGGACACCAATTTTTAAACGACGTAGATTAAATAATACATACATCATTTGCTGGCCAGGGCCGTGGTAAGTTACTTGCCCGCCACGGTCAACTTTAATCACCTCAATGTCGCCAGGAGCTAGTAAGTGTTCGTCCTTACCAGCCTGACCTTGGGTGAATACACTCTCGTGCTCTACAAGCCAAATTTCATCTGGCGTATTTTCATCACGGGTGTCGGTAAAGTCCTGCATTTTTTGCCAAATAGGCATATAACGCTGACGACCCAGTTGGCGTACGATCAAAGTGTTTTCGTTCACAACAAATCTCAACTATGGATTAAAGCATGTGGCGTACGTCATCAATATTGCTGATCACGTTGTAAATTTCTTCAATGTGTTTGCCACTAGTAACTGTTGCTACAAGGCTTACTGACTCGTAATTACCTTTGCTGCTTGGTTTTACTTTAGGGGCGTAATCGCCAGGTGCTATTGGTTGTAACTTAGCTAAAATTTGATCAGTTAAGTTTACGTTAGCTAAACCCATTATTCTGAATGTAAATGGGCAAGGGTACTCTAAGTACTCATCAAATTTTGTATCTTTAACAGGTTGAACCACGACGGTGACTCCTCAAACAAATAAAGTATTGGCTCTGAGCAAAATGCTAGGCGCTAAACTGAAAGGGTTATGACAATCTTGAGCTAATGCTGCTTTTTTGGAGTGCCAAAAATAACAACTCAATATGATTGCTTTATATGGGGCGCATTCTAGCATTTTTCAAGCAAAAAAAAACGCCTCATAATAGAGGCGTCTCGTTTAACTTTCACAATAGCTGTGAGTTTATTTTTACGTCTACATTATTTGTAAACGTAAGTAGTCATAAATCTTACTAAAGAAGCTGCCTTCTTCCACTTCTTCAAGTGTTACTAGTGGGTATTGAGCAATGTCTTCACCCTCTAATTGTAAGAATAACGTACCTACTTTAGTGCCTTTAGCGAGTGGTGCTTCAAGCGTGTTATCTAGCTCAAAGTTAGCTTTAAGGTTTTTATGTTGACCACGTGGAATAGTAATTGGTGTATCTTCTAAAATACCTAAAGATACATTTTCTTTGTTACCCATCCAAATACGTTGCTCAGCAAAGCTATCGCCGGCCTTGTACGGAGTAATTGTTTCATAGAAACGAAAACCGTAGTTAAGTAGTTTTTTATTTTCCACTTTACGAGCACGTTCGCTTGAAGTGCCCATTACAACGGCAATTAAACGCATACCATTTTTAGTTGCTGAAGTGACTAAACTGTAGCCAGCTTCCGAGGTGTGGCCTGTTTTTATACCGTCTACGTCTAAGCTTTCATCCCATAATAGTGAGTTACGGTTATATTGCTTAATACCATTATAAGTAAACGACTTTTGTTTATAAAGTGCGTATTCATCCGGTACGTCACGAATAAGCGCTGCGCCTAAGGTTGCCATATCGCGTGGAGTAGTATAATGCTCATTCGTATCAAGGCCGTGGCTATTGATAAAATGGCTGTTACTCATACCTAATTTAGTAGCATGTGCATTCATTAAATCAGCAAATGCGCTTTCACTTCCAGCAATATGTTCAGCCATTGCAACACAGGCATCATTACCAGATTGAATAATAATGCCGTGGTTAAGCTGATCAACACTAATTTGCTTACCTACTTCAATAAACATCTTAGACGATTCAGGGAAGTTTTTAGCCCATGCTTTTTCACTCACAGTTACCATATCTGTTGGTGCAATATTGCCGGCTTTAATTTCAGTACCAATTACATAACTGGTCATCATTTTAGTTAAGCTTGCTGGGGCGAGCTGCGTATCAGCTTCACCTTGGGCAATTACTTTACCTGTTGTAAAGTCTACTAAAAAATAACCTTTTGCATTAACTTGAGGTGGTGCCGGGATAATTTGGGCGCTGGCTGAAAATACGGCGGCTGTACAAACTAAGCCGCATACACCTTTGAGGATTTTATGTTTAATAGATTTCATCATACTCATTAATGGTTAAAGTTAAAGATTCGCGTTACGCCATTTTATACCCAAACCACCCCAAGATGCGAGCATCCTGGGGTAGTTTGGGTATTAGTCTTACTGAGTGTAAAGCAAGAACGCGTTTTGAAATTGATTTTGTTTTAATTTTTTTAATACTTCGTCTGCATGAGGGGTATCTTTTATTGGCCCTAAATGCAGTCTGTAAATATCGTCTTTTTGCACGATATTTGTTGGTAATTTGTATTGCTCTCGCAATGTACTGGCAAGTGCTTCAATATTAGCAAGTGTACTACCTGCAGCTACCTGAATATAGGTTTGACGGGCAGTTGCGCCCGCAAGCGTAACGGCTTCTAGCTTAACCCTTGCTGTACCATGGGTGTAATAGCCTAGCTTGTAAGCGGCAGCGTACGAAAGATCAATTATTCTATCGTCATGAAATGGGCCGCGGTCGTTCACGCGCACGATTACTGATTTACCGTTCGCTGTATTGGTTACTTTAACAAAGCTAGGTAACGGCAGTGTTTTGTGCGCAGCAGTCATGGCAAACATATCGTAGGTTTCACCATTAGAGGTGTGATAACCATGAAATTTACGACCATACCAAGAGGCAATGCCTTCCTCAGAGTAGCCTGACTCATCAAGCATTGGCGAATAACTTTTACCAAGCACTGTATATGGACGGCTTGCACTGGCGCTTTTAGTAACATCAGTGATTATTGCGTCTTGCATTTCAAGTGCAGTTGGGGCTCTAAGTGGTGCTGAATCATGGCGCATATGGTAGCGGTTACTTGAACTACTACATGCACTTAAGGTGAGTATAAAAAAAACAGTTATTAGAACACGCAAAGTGAATTTCATTATTTTAAAAGCATCCTTTTATCTGTCGCTATTGACATAATAATGCCAAAGCCAGCCATGAGCGTCACCATCGATGTTCCTCCATAACTGATTAGAGGCAAAGGAACTCCTACAACAGGCAATAACCCTGATACCATACCTATGTTTACAAATACATAAACAAAAAATGTCAGAGTGAGTGCACCTGCCAGTAATTTACCAAATGCATCTTGCGCATTAACGGCAATGTACAAGCCTCGGCCAATAATAAATAAGTACAGGCTAAGTAAAACACATACGCCGAATAAGCCAAATTCTTCGCTTAGAACCGAAAATATAAAGTCGGTGTGACGCTCTGGTAAAAATTCTAATTGCGATTGTGTACCAAGCAGCCAGCCTTTGCCTTCAACACCACCAGAGCCTATTGCTATTTTTGACTGAATAATATGGTAACCGGAACCAAGCGGATCGCTTTCGGGGTCTAAAAAAGTAAGTACACGTTGTTTTTGGTAGTCGTGCATACCATAGTGCCAAAATGGCCATGCAGCAAGCGCAACAACAGAACTTAAAAAGCCGATTAAACGCCAGCTTAAACCGGATAAAAACAACACAAATATACCCGAGCTCGCAATAAGTATAGAAGTACCTAAATCGGGCTGTTCTTTAATTAATAATGTCGGAAGCATTACAATCATAAAGCCAATAATTAAATGCAGTGGGCGGGGTGGTAAGTGGTTTCTGCCTATGTACCAAGCCACCATCATTGGGACGGCTAGCTTCATTAGTTCTGATGGTTGAAAGCGAGTGATCCCCAAGTTTAACCAGCGTTGAGCGCCTTTTGAGCTGACCCCAAATAAAAGTACACCCACCAGCATGAGTAAGCCAACACAGTAAAGTGGGATAACTAAACGTTTAAGTGTTGCTGGAGAAAATTGGGCTAGAATAATCATGCCTATAACGGCTCCGCCCATGCGAGTCATATGGCGGATCATCATTGCTGTATCTTGCCCGCTTGCACTATATACAACGGTAATACTGCCAATCATCATGATAAGCAAAGCGATGAGTAATGGTAGGTCTAGATGCATTCGCATCCATATGGATCGTTTATCGTGTAAAATGGTCATTATTTTATATTCCCTGCAAGTTCGACAGGATTAGCTGCAAAATAGTAGTCCATTAATTGACGAGCAATTGGCGCACCTACCGAGCTTCCGCCCCCAGTGTTTTCTACAACGATAGAGAGCACAATTTGTGGGTTGTTATAAGGTGCAAAACCAACATAAATGGCGTTATCACGCTGACGCTCTTTTAATGATTTAGCGTCGTAACGTTCGCCTTGGGCAATGCTAACTACTTGCGCAGTACCTGTTTTACCCGCCGGATCGTAGCTTACACCTTTAAAAGCTTTGTGTGCGGTACCTGTTACTTTTTTTACCGTGTTATGCATTGCATCAATTGCAATGCGCCAGTTATCAGGGTTTTTAAGTATTACCGGCGGTTTTTCATCACCGTTAATTTGCGTTACTTGATCTTCTTTTTTTGCAACTTGGGCTAAATGCGGTGGATGATTAATCCCTTTATTAACAAGAATATTCGTTGCGTTAGCAATTTGAATCGGGGTTGCCGTCCAATAGCCTTGTCCAATACCTACAGAAATAGTATCACCTCGCCACCATGATTCTTTAAAGCGGCCTTCTTTCCATTCTTTTGAAGGTAAAATTGCAGTGGTTTCTTCATGAATATCAATACCGGATAAATCACCAAAGCCAAATCGCGCCATAAAATCGCTTATTTTAGTAATACCTAAGCGATAAGCTGCATCATAAAAATAAGTATCGCACGACTCTTCGATCGCTTTATATACATCAACATGGCCATGACCCCAGCGTTTCCAATCGCGCCATTTATGTTCCACATTTGGTATTTCAAAAAAGCCAGGATCCCAAATAGAAGTGCTTTCACTTACAATATTTTCTTCAAGGGCTAAAATTGCCATGTGAGGTTTAACAGTCGAAGCTGGCGCGTAACGACCTTGTGTTGCTCGGTTAATTAGCGGGCGATCTTGGTTAAGCAATGCTTTGTAGTTTTTGCTACTTATACCATGTACGAATAAATTTGGATCGTAGCTTGGATTTGAATAAAGTGCGAGTACGCCACCATCTTTCGCATCCATAACGACGATAGCGCCGCGCATATCCTTAAGCGCATGTTGTGCTATTTGCTGTAGCCCAATATCAAGCGTAAGTACAATATCACTACCAGGCTTAGGTTGGATCATACTGAGTGTGCGAATAACGCGGCCGCGATTATTTACTTCTACGCGCTGGGAGCCTACTTCACCGTGTAATAATTGTTCATAATATTTTTCTATGCCTAATTTTCCAATATCGTATGTGGCTCGATAATTGGTTGCTTGACCTTCTTGATCTAGTTTATTAAGTTCTTTTTTATTAAGCTTTGCCACATAACCGAGTGCATGGGTTAGGGTATCGCCAAAGGGGTAGTAGCGGGCTAGGCGTGCTTCAATACTAAAGCCTGGGAATTTATGTTGATTTACAGAAAACTTAGCGACTTCAGTTTCGTTTAAGCGTGCTTTAAGAATTTGCGATTTGAAACGCCGAGTGTGTTTAATATCTTTTAAAAAATCTTCTTTCTCTTGCTCACTAATAGTAATTATTTTACTGACTTGATCGAGCGATTCGGTTAAATCGTTTACATCTTCGGGAATGACTTCAAGATTGTAAACTGGTTTGTTTTCAGCAAGGAGTACACCGTTACGGTCGTAAATTAAACCACGGTTGGGTGCAATAGGAATAACTTTAATGCGGTTGTCATTAGAGCGGGTTTGGTAATCTTGGTGGTTCTCTACTTGAATTTTATATAGGTTTGACAGCAAAATAGCCACCATAGCTAATACAAAAACAAAACCCACAAATGCTCGCCTAGCAAATAAATTTGCTTCTGCGGAGTGGTCACGAATAGTGGGTCTATGTTTTAGCATGGCAAGGCATTACTCGCGATGATAAGGATGGTTGTTATTTAAGCTCCAGCCTCTGTAAAGGCTCTCTGCAACAATAATACGCACCAAGGGGTGCGGCAATGTTAAATTAGATAACGACCATTTTTGCTCAGACGCTGCAATGCACTCTGGAGCAAGCCCTTCAGGTCCGCCAATAAGTAAACTTACATCACGACCATCGAGTTGCCATTTTTCCATATTTTTAGCAAGTTGGTGAGTATCCAGTGCTTTCCCTGTTACCTCTAACGTTACAATACGATTGCCTTTTGGAATAGCCGCTAATGTTTTTTCACCTTCAATGTGTAAAATGCGCTTTATGTCTGCGTTTTTGCCACGTTTACCGGCAGGGATTTCAATTAACTCAAGGGCCATATCTTTAGGGAAACGGCGCTGATATTCTGCAAATCCCGTTTCTACCCATGCTGGCATTTTTGTACCAACAGCAATCATCTGTATTTTCACGTATTACTTCCAAGCATTGTCTAAAATGAGTGCGTGTTTAGCCCCACAGTTTTTCTAGATCGTAATAGCTACGTGCTTCGTTTTGCATCACGTGTACAACTACATCACCTAAATCAACCAGTGCCCATTCGCCATCGCCTTCACCTTCATAACCTAATGGTTCTGAATCTGCGTGACGCGCTTCTTTTGCTAAGTGATCGGCAATTGACTGTACGTGACGTTTAGAAGTACCAGAACAAATTACCATGTAATCTGTAATATCTGATGTCTTTGTTACGTCAATATGAACGATGTCACGTGCTTTCATATCGTCAATTTTATCCATTGCAAAGGCGAGTAGTTGTTTTGAATCCAAGGTTTTGTCTCAATTTAAAAATTTAATGGCGCGCATTTTAACACGCTAGGCGTTTTTAAGCATCAATTTGATAGAGCTGATGCTGTTCTATGTAATGACTCACTGCAGCGGGTAATAGTTCATTCTTTTTATTGCTTTTTTTCAGTTGTTCGCGAATTGTACTCGAAGCAGCATCGAGCATTTTACCCGGTAAAAAATAAAGTTTACCAGCAAGTGAGTACTCAAGTAAGGTTGCTTCGTCTACATTCGCATCTTGCATATAGCCTTTTAGTTCACCACTTGCAGTACAATGTTGAGCAGGGCGCTGATACACCACAATATGGCAAAGCTGCGTTATTGCCTTCCACTCAAACCACTTATCTAGGTTGTTAAATGAGTCCATACCAATTAAAAATAAAATAGGTGTAGTAGGGTGCTCTTTACGAAGTTCTTGCAAGCTAAGTAACGAATACGATGGGCCGGCTCGGTTAAGTTCTCTTAAATCGAGTTTAAAATGAGGGTAGGGCGCAATAGCCGCGTTTAGCATATTAATACGGTGCTGCGTACTAATACCAGGCGCTGCTTTATGCGCCGGTAATGCACAAGGCATAAAATAAAGCGTGTTTAAATTAAACGCATTAACACATTGCTGCGCCATATTTATATGGCCTAAATGGACAGGGTCGAAAGTGCCACCAAAAATTGCGATCATTTAACACCCATTAGTTAGTTGTTTATTAATTAACCGCGTGGCACGGCATAGAAATGTTGAGCGGCTGGCAAAATTTAATACAAATATGAGCAAGCGCTTGGTAAGGGGCAATTAAATTACCTTGCTTATAACTGGCATCAAACAAAGCTACATCACTATTTATTTGTTCAAGTGTGTGTATGTTTAAGCGGTTAATTGCGTTTTGAACTGGCCCTTGCTGGTTTTTCCAAATAGCATTTTGTTTAAATAAATTAGCGATTGGTTCGCCATTTAATAAACCAAGTTGCACATTTATTAGCGTATTAAGCTCTTTGGTTATAGCCCATAAAATACTCACCACTTCGGTGTTATCGCTGGCAAGTTTGTTTAATACTTTTATAGCTTGTTTCGCGTGACCATTTAATAGCGCATCGCTTAAATCAAAAATATCAAACTTGGCTTGGTTTAACAGCCCTTGCATTACTAATTGCTGAGTAATTAATGCATTGCCGTGCAGTAGTGAGAGCTTTTCAAGTTCCTGAAAACAGGCTAATAAGTTACCTTCTGTGGCATTTATTAAGCTTACTTTGGCATCGTTTTGCATGTTGAGCGATAAGCGTTGGCATTGTTCATCAAGCCATCGTTTTACATGCGTGCCGGTAAGTGGGTAACAAGGTACAAATACGCCTTGCTTATCAAGGGCTTTAAACCATGCACCGCGTTGTACTTCCTGGCTGGCTTTAGCGCCTTTAACAATTAAAATAGTATCTGGGTTAACCAGTTCAATTACTTTTTTAAAGGTGTTGCTGCCAATAATGCCTGGTTTTTGTTGGTTTAAATCAAGCTCAATAATAGTGCGCGCGCTAAACAGCGACATACTTTGGTACTGGGCTATAACTTCTTGCCAATCGAATCCTTGCATTAAAGTAAACTTAATTACTTCGTCAAAGCCTTGTGCTTTAGCACTGTCGCGAATTTGTTGTACGCACTGTGCTTCTTGAAAAGGCTCTTCCCCAAACACTAAATAAAAGGGCTTTAGCCCTTTATTTAATTCACTCGGTAGTTGATTAGCATAACAGCGCATTATAGTTGCGACAGCTCTCTAACAATACGACGACTGGCTTGCTCACGAATTTCGCTAATGAGTAGCTCAAGCTCTTTTGCTTTAGCTAGCGCATGATCTGGATCGTCTTGGTAATTACGATAAAGCTCAAAACGTTTTTCTATCGCTTTTTCACCAGGGCGTTTAACTACATACGATACGCCATAAGCGAGCTCGTATTCAGCAACTTGGCCGTTTTGGAACAGCGAAAGTGTTTGGCGTTCAATGCTTTCTTTGCGTAAATACAATTGGGCTTTATCTTTAGCTGACGATACTAACTCTACGTTACTCGCTTTAAGCTCGTTTTTAAGGCTTTCAAATAAGGCTGACTTTTCATCATCACCTACAAGAGTTAGTTGTTCTAGGTTATCAGGCATGCTAGAGGCTTTTTTTAGATGAAACCCGCAACTTGATAATAAAAAACAGACTAGCACTAAGGCTAGTCCGTTTTTAATGGCGTTAAATGCAGCCATATTAGTTAGCTACCACGTTAAGTAGCTTGCCTGGTACGTAAATGATTTTACGAATGGTTGAGCCATCAGTAAATTTAGTTACATTAGATTCTGCAAACGCAAGGGTTTCTACTTGCTCTTGCGTTGCATCAGCTGCAACGGTTAACTTAGCGCGGAGCTTGCCGTTTACTTGTACGATGATTAGTTTTTCATCTTCAACAAGTGCCGACTCATCAACTTTTGGCCATGCAGCATCCAAAATCTCACCTTCTTTACCTAACTCTTTCCAAAGCTCGTGCGATAAATGTGGCGTAATAGGTGCAAGCATAATAATAAGCGCTTCTAATGCTTCGTTTGCAATTGCTATATCTTGCGTATCTATTAAAGGTGCTTTTAATAATTTATTAGAAAGCTCCATAATAGCTGCAATGGCGGTATTAAAGGTTTGACGACGTTCAACATCATCAGTCACTTTAGCAATCGCTTTGTGTAAGTCGCGACGTAATACTTTTTGTGGGTTTGTTAGCGCTGATTTATCAAGTGCTTGGTAACCTACTGTTTTAACGTCTACCGCGTATTTCCATACACGTTTTAAGAAGCGATGCGCGCCTTCAACACCTGAGTCTGACCATTCAAGCGTTTGCTCTGGTGGTGCTGTAAACATCATGAATAAACGCACAGTATCTGCACCATATTGGGCAATTACATGTTGCGGGTCTATACCGTTGTTTTTAGACTTGGACATTTTGCTCATGCCTGATGAGAAAACTGGCTCACCGTCCTCTTTATGCCATGCTTTAGTCACGCGGCCTTTATCGTCGGTTTCAGTGTTTACATCACTTGGCGAGATCCAAATATCGCCGCCTTTTTCATCTTTACGATAAAATGTTTCAGCAAGCACCATACCTTGACAAAGTAAGCGGTCAAACGGCTCGTCTGAATTTACTAAACCAAAGTCACGTAATAATTTATGGAAAAAGCGCGAGTACAATAAATGTAAAATAGCGTGCTCAATACCACCAATGTATTGGTTTACTGGCAACCAGTAGTTAGCAGCCGCGGGATCTAGCATGCCTTCGTCGTAGCGTGGGCTACAGTAGCGTGCGTAGTACCAAGAAGACTCCATAAAGGTGTCAAACGTATCAGTTTCGTGAAACGCAGGTGCACCATTTACGGTAGTTTTAGCCCACTCTGGGTCTGCTTTAAGTGGTGAAGTTACACCGTTCATTACCACATCTTCAGGTAAGCGAACGGGTAGCATATCTTCTGTTGCTGCAAGCTCTTTACCATCTTCGTCGCTAAGCATTGGGATTGGTGAACCCCAATAACGTTGACGGCTAACACCCCAGTCACGCAGGCGGAAGTTTACTTTGCGCTCACCCACACCGAGAGCTTCTAATTTATCCGCAATGGCTTTAAAACCAGCGTCAAAATCAAGGCCGTTAAATTCACCTGAATTTACAAGTACGCCTTTATCAGTAAACGCTGATTCTTTAAGGTTTACTTCAAGGTCTGAACCTTCAACCGGTGCAATGACTTGTTTTATATCAAGACCGTAAGCGGTTGCAAACTCAAAGTCGCGCTGATCGTGTGCAGGTACTGCCATTACAGCGCCTGAGCCATAATGCATTAATACAAAGTTAGCGACCCAAATTGGTACTTGCTCGCCCGTTAATGGGTGAGTGGCGTAAAAGCCTGTTGCTATGCCTTTTTTCTCCATTGTTGCCATGTCTGCTTCGGCAATTTTGGTGTTTTTGCATTCTTCAACAAACATTGCAATAGCATCGCTATTTTTAGCCGCTTCTTGCGCAATAGGGTGACCACCGGCAACAGCAACATACGTAACACCCATAAAGGTATCTGGACGAGTTGTGTATACGCTGAATGTTTCGTCGTTATCGGTGCGTTTAAATTCAATATCACAGCCTTCAGAGCGGCCAATCCAGTTGCGCTGCATTGTTTTAACTTGCTCTGGCCAATCTTCCAACTGATCTAAGTCGTCTAGTAGCTCTTGTGCGTAATCAGTAATTTTAATAAACCACTGTGGAATTTCTTTTTGCTCAACCACAGCGCCTGAACGCCAACCGCGACCGTCAATAACTTGCTCGTTAGCTAATACTGTTTGATCCACTGGATCCCAGTTAACTGTCGACATTTTTTTATACACTAGGCCTTTTTCGTAAAGCTTAGTGAAGAACCACTGTTCCCACTTGTAGTACTCTGGGTTACACGTCGCAATTTCGCGATCCCAGTCATAGCCAAAACCTAATTGCTTAAGCTGTGTACGCATGTAATCAATGTTTTCGTATGTCCACTTAGCTGGTGCTGTTTTGTTTTTAATAGCGGCGTTTTCTGCAGGTAAACCAAACGCATCCCAACCCATAGGTTGCATTACGTTTTTGCCTTGCAGGCGCTGGAAACGAGAAACAACATCACCGATGGTGTAGTTACGTACATGACCCATATGCAGTCGACCACTCGGATAAGGAAACATAGAAAGGCAGTAATACTTTTCTTTACTCTCATCTTCAGTGACTTTAAATACCTGGTTTTCTTCCCAGTAGCTTTGTACTTTTGACTCTATATCTTGCGGGTTATATTGCTCTTGCATCTATGGTTCCAGACTTCTTGCAAACTAATAAAAAATTGCCGTTAGGATACCCCAAATAAAACACTATTCACAGCGTCAAAAACATGCTTTTATTAAATTGTAACTTTCAGTGCAGGTTAACCTGCTTTTTTATAATGTAGTTAGCTAAATACATAAGTTACAGACTGATTTAACAGCAATTTTGAAGGAGTAAAAAATGACTGATTACAAAGCATGGCTTAGCAGTTTTACTAGTTGGCTAAAAGATGTAAAAGATCATGGTGTAAAAGATGTAGTTACTGGGTTTGTTGAATCTGAGCAAGCAATCAAAGATTTAAGTCAAGAAAGGTATGAACTTTATAAAAGTTACTTAAAGCATGATATTGAACACATTATTGAGCACGAAGCTTATTACAATTCGCTTGCATGGCAAGAACTTAAAGAATCTTTATGGTTTGAACTCTCGCACATAGAAGATAAAACACAACTAGAGTGGCAATCTTTAAGCCAAGATTTTAAGCACAATGGGGTGTATCACGCAGGCGAATGGATAGCCATGGGCACATTAGTATGTAAGAATTGCAACCATAGCCACGACATTTATCACGCAACGCAAATAATACCTTGCACGCAATGTGATGGAATCTACTTTAGTCGTAAGGCGCTGAACCCTTAAATATTGGTATTAGGTGGCTGCGTGCCACTTAATACGCCCAAAAGCCAGTGAATATGCTGGTAAACAAAGAAGTTAGAATGACGAAAAAATTGCTGCCACTATCTGTTTCAAAGCTCGCACCGAGTATTTCTAGTAATCATGTACATACATGCATGAGTAACCCGTACCCAGAGCAACTTACTTTTATAGGCCAACAACGTGCCCAAAGTGCGCTCGACTTTTCATTAGGTATGGATTTACCTGGCTATAATGTTTATGTAATGGGCGAAGCGGCTCATGGACGTTATACGCTAGTCAAAGATAAACTTAAGCAACACGCAAAAGACAGAGCAACGCCTAATGAATGGTTGTACGTAAATAATTACGCCGATCACCGTGAGCCTATCGCACTTTTTATGCAAGCAGGGCAAAGTAAGCAACTTAGCGACGACATAGACTCATTCTTAGATGAAGTGCTCGACACTTTTCCAGCGGCATTTGATAATCCAGCGTACCAACGCAAGAAAAAATCAATCGATCGCGAGTTTAACGACGCTTACGACAGCGCAATTACCGCAGTTGAAATCGCAGCACTTGAGCAAAGTGTTGCTCTCGTAGAAGAAAAAAGCTCAGTGGGTTTTGCACCACTTGTTGATGGAAAACAATTGAGCGACAGTGAATTTGGTGAGCTTGAAGAAACATTGCGCGAAGAGTTTTTTGAAAAAATCGAAAAGCTAGAAGATGCATTAATAGAAGCGTTAATAGAGCTACCACGGTGGAAACGCGAATCAAAAGAAAAACTTCGTAATCTTAAAAAATCGACCGCAGAGCAAGCCACTAAACCACTTTTAAAAGACTTAGAACATAAGTACGCGACACACATTGGCGTACTGCGTTATTTAAAAGATATTCGCGTTGAAATTATCGACGCGGTACTTGAATGGCTAGATGACGAAGACGAAAGCGAAGAAAGTAAAGAAGACTTTGACCGCAAAGGTATGCTTACCGACTTTTTTGCACCTAACATTTTAGTTGAATTTAAAGAAGACGACGCAGCGCCAGTCGTTTATGAGCCAAACCCAACCTTTGGTAATATATTTGGTAAAATTGAATACGCTACATCCCAAGGTACATTGATTACGAGTTATCGCTCAATTCAGCCCGGTGCATTGCATCGTGCCAATGGTGGTTACTTAATAATGGATGCCGAAAAAATAATGGCTAATCCACAAGTGTGGGATGGTTTAAAGCTGTGTTTAAAAACACATCAAATAAAAAATGATTTACCCTATCAAGACAGCACAGTCGGGACAAGTTTTACGCTTCGCCCGCAACTTATTCCACTTGATGTGAAGATTATTTTATTGGGCTCGCGCGAGTTGTACTACACCATAGGTGAATACGACGAAGAATTTGCTGAGCTATTTAGAGTACTTGCCGATTTTGATTACTACTTACCAAGTAGCGATAAATTACAGTACCAGTTTATTACCAAAGTGACTGAGTATTGCGAGCAAACATTAAAATGCACCGCTACAGAGGCTGCTATGGTACGGTTACTTAAATTTAGTTACCGCCAAGCTGAGCATCATAATAAACTCTCGGCGCGCTTTGCTGATGTGCTTGAATTAGTTGCTGAAGCGAGTTATTACGCGAAACAAGATAACTTAACGGTTATTGATGCATACCATATTGACGAAGCCATTGAAGGCAAACAATATCGTACCGGTCAGATCAGCGAAAACATGCTTAGCGATATAAAAGAAGGCCATACACTTATTGCAACCGATGGCCAAGCTATAGGTAAAGTAAATGGTTTAACAGTACTACACATTGGCGATACCTCGTTTGGTACACCTGCGCGTATTACGGCAACTGTTTATGCAGGCGCCGATGGCGTAATAGACGTTGAACGCGAAGCCGAACTAGGTAAAGCTATCCACTCAAAAGGCGTGATGTTGCTTACCGGCTATTTAGGCAATAAGTACGCACAGCAGTTTAGTTTAACGCTTAGTGCTAATATTGCCATAGAGCAAAGTTATGGTTACATAGATGGCGATAGTGCATCTTTAGCAGAGCTTTGTGCGCTTATTTCATCTATTACAAGCCTCCCTATTAGCCAATCTATCGCGCTGACAGGCTCTATTAACCAACATGGTGATGTACAAGCTATTGGTGGCGTAAACGAAAAAATAGAAGGCTTTTTTAAACTGTGTAAAATGCGTGGTTTAACCGGTTCGCAAGGCGTTATTATTCCTAAATCAAACCAAGTTAACTTAGTACTTGATGACGAGATCCTCAACGCGGTAGAGGCGGGTAAATTTAATATTTACGCAGTTGAAACCGTAGATCAAGCGCTTAACTTATTAATGGATATAGAAGCAGGCGATATTATTGATGACCAGTATCCAGAAAACTCAGTAAACGGTATTGCGCTTGCGCGTCTAAAAGAGATTGCCGACATTGTAAATGGCGATAATGACGACGAAAAAGACGAAGAACTAGATAACGAAAAAGGTTAATAATGATCAATATAATTTTGGCGGTGGTTATCGCCATTTTTTGTTTTTTAATATTTCAAAATAGTAAAAAAGCAAAACAACAAGCAGGCATAAATGCGCAAATAGGGGCAGATTACTTAGCCGCTAATTCAAAAGTAGAAGGTATAGTAGAAACAGCTTCTGGCTTACAGTACAAAGTAATGCATAAAGGTGAGAGTGAAAACACACCAAGCTCAACAAGTATGGTTAACGTACATTATCATGGCACGCTAATCGACGGCACTGTGTTTGACAGCTCAGTAGAGCGTAAAACACCGATTAGTTTTGGTTTACACCAAGTTATTAAAGGTTGGACCGAAGGCCTACAATTGATGAGCCCAGGCGATAAATACACGTTTTATGTACCGCATCAATTAGCGTATGGCGAAAAACGTGTAGGCAGTATTCCACCTGCCTCAGTACTTATTTTTGAAGTAGAGTTACTGGCAATTGAGCCGTAATACCAACCTGCATAAATACTTGAACAATTTAACGAATTAAATTGCACTATAACGTTGTTAAAAATTTTTTATTTAGAACAACTAGATACAAAAATTTTTGCCTAGTTCTAGCGTAATTTTCTTAACGTTAAATAGACTTCATATATAAGCAGATTGGTATAATTTTATTCAAAGTAATTAATTGCTAAAGCCCTACTTTAATAAAGTGGGGCTTTTTGCTTTTAGCTAACAATAAAATTTACTCAAGGATTTTAATACGAGGTCGATACCTATAAAAGAGGTAAGCTATTTTAGGGACAAAATAATGAAGATTTCAGCGGCTCCCATTCCATACCAAGTGCATAACTCAAATACTCAACCTTTAGCGCAATCAGATAAACTAGCTGTTGAAAAAGCGAGTGAAGAAAAGAATGAGGAAGAGCCAAAATATGTGTTATCAAAGTTTTTAGATACCAAAGCGCAAAAATACAGTGAAGATAACGCAACATTTGGCGATCAGTATAAAAATCTCGAAAAAGTATATAAACACTTCACTGAGCGAGTTATTGCGCTGCAAGAACAAATTAATAAACTTAAACAAAGCCCCGTACAACGTAGTTTAACTATAAATACTTCAGCAAGTGAGCTAGATGAAAGTGATGCGAGTTTAACTTTAGACGCTGAGCACCTAGGTTCTAAAAAATATAAAAACACGCAACAGCAAGAGCAAATAGATATGTTAGAGCTGCAATTAGGGGAGTTAAAATCAGAGCAAGCGGCAATAAAGCAACAAATGGTTGAGCTGGTTATTAGTGAAATGAAAAGGCGGGGCGATCACGACTATACTGTATAGCGCCACTAACATGCTGGTGGGTTAGCTTTTAAATTCGATTTTACTCACTTCAAGTTTAAATTTACCTTCTTGCTTGCCTGCAATCATAAAGCCTAGCTGTTTTATATCATTAAAATCAATAATAGGCTGTTGCTCAAGCACTCGTCCGCGATACGTTAAAGTAAAATCACTCGGGGTAAAGTTGATTTCTACCCATTCGCTTTTTATTGTTTTAAATGAGTGGATGTACGCTGCGCCATCAAGGTAAGTAGTTGTTCTGAGCCTAAGCTGATAGATTTGCCCATCGCCTTTAACACGCAGCGCTATAATTTTTGAGTTTTGACCTTGCGTGTCAATTTCGGTACGTATTGATGCAAAACCGCCATTATTAGCAAGCGAAACATTGCCTGTAAACAGCAAGCTATCTTGTGTTTTTGTTACTTGGCTATTAGATACGCCGCCCATTACAGAGTCGTTGATAACATACCATTGTTGATTTGCATTGGCCTCGCTTGTCGCTAAGACTAAGTTAAATACAAACAGTGACGAAAGCTGTTTAGTGGTCATGGTCGATCCTAATGAATTAACACTTTATTGATACGACTAAAAATATTAATAGTTCACAATGCTGAAAATTAAAAACTAGTATTGATATGCGCGAAATAACTTACTTTTATTTGATTAAGTCAATTTTGTTCAATACCAGCCTCTATTTAATGTAGATACTCACCATCAGTTTGAATTAATTAGAAAGTGAACCATGACTTTATCTTTAATTATGTCAATGTCGTTATTTGCATTAGCTGCGTCTTTATCGCCAGGGCCAGTTAATTTAGTTTCATTGAGCAGCGCACGGTATGGGCTAAGAACTGGCTTAATGTTTATAACCGGTGCAACACTTGGGTTTATTTTTTTGTTTTTAGTTATTGGATGGGGTTTAAACTATCTTCTTGATAAATTGCAATGGATCACTGAAGTATTGCAATGGGCTGGTATTACTTTTTTACTTTATTTAAGTTATCAATTATTTGTAGATAATGGTGAATTAAACTCAGACAGTAATAAAAGTTCACCTACCTTTATTACTGGGGTAATCATGCAATGGCTAAACCCAAAAGCATGGTTAGCATCACTATCGGGAATTGCGACTTACATCCCTAATGCAGAGCTATTTGAAGTGTTTACGTTTGCCAGTGTGTATTTACCAATTTGCTGGTTGTCGCTGAGCATGTGGGTATGGATAGGTATAGTGCTAGGGCAGTACTTTCAAAGTCCTGCAAAAATACGTTTTATGAATAAAGCATTGGCAGTGTTACTTGTCGGGAGTTGCTTTTTTATTATAAGTTAATGTGTTTTTATTCTAAATACAGCGTCGATATTGTGCTGGTGTTGCAGCAACCCGCTGTTTAAATACACGTTGAAAATGAGCTTGATCACTAAATCCTGCATTTTGAGCCACCGTTGAAATGGCATCGCCTTGCTTAAGCGCTTGTTGACTTAGTTGTATACGCAGATTTATCCGATAAGCATGTGGACTCATATTGAAGTGGCGTTTAAATGTACGTATCAAGTAGCTAGTATTAAAGCCAAATTTTTTGCTAATAACCTTAATTGGTTCGTCATCCTGACAATAAAGGGCGAGGTAGTTTGCAACTTTATACAGCCTATTAGGAGGTAGGCACGTATTTTCTTTAATATCAGTGCTATCGATGTATTCAAATAACGTAATCAAATACTGGCTAAGCAAAGACTCTTTTTCTAAAGAAGACAGCTTATTCGACATAAGGTTTCGGCAAACTAAAACAAACTGCTGGTAAAATACAGGGGTCGTTAATGTATCAGGTTGGCTATTATACCAGTGGTTACTTGCCCTTATATTAAACTTAACAAGCAATTGAGCTAACCAACTTTTATCTACATGCATCATATAATAAGCCCAGGGCGAGTTTTGGTTGGGGTTGCATGCGTGTACAGCATCGGGGTTCATTAGCACTAAAGTGCCTTTATCTATTTGGTAAAGTTTGTCTTCACAAATAAATTCACTTTGGCCCTCTAAAATAGCACCAATTGACCACTGAGCATGAGAATGGGCGGCGTAAGTTACTTTTCGACCATCCAAAACTTGCCTTAGTTCTACATAAGGTAGGGCGTTATCTCGCCAAAAAAGAGGGTATGTTGAAGGAATCATAATGAATCTTTTAATGAAGACTTACGGCCAGTATAGCAAAGTTGTAGTATGAAATTCACGCTATATAAAACACCTTTCCATAACTATTAAAAGTATGCTTAATTGCACGCAACTTGTTATGATAACTATTCTTATTAATAGTTAAGATAATAATATGCATGATCTAACTCGTGGCTCGATACCCAAGCATTTAATCAAAATGGCTATTCCTATGATGATAGGAATGATAATTCAAACATTGTATTTTTTAGTTGATTTATATTTTGTAGGTAATTTAGGTGGAAATGCTTTAGCAGGACTCAGCTTAGCGGGTAATGCAATGTTTTTAATTTTTGCACTTACGCAAATTCTTAATGTGGGAACAACCGCGTTGATTTCTCATGCAGCGGGTCGAAAAGATGCCAAAGATGCAAATGCAGTGTTTAACCAAAGTATGATGCTGGCTAGCTTAATGGCCTTGGTTGTCATGTTTTTAGGTTATTTAGGGTCTGATACATACTTAACTAGCATTTCAACAGACCTTGCAACAATTGAAGCGGGACAACGTTATTTGCATTGGTTTTTGCCGGGTATGGCATTGCAGTTTCCTTTAGTTGCAGTTAGTGCTGCGTTAAGAGGAGCCGGTATTGTTAAGCCAACTATGTTGATTCAAACCTTGTCTATTATCGTCAATATTATTTTATCTCCTATTTTAATTATAGGTTGGGGAACTGACTTTCCAATGGGTATAGCCGGAGCTGGGTTGGCAAGTACTATTTCGGTAGTTGTTGCGGTAGTAATGCTATGCGTATACTTTGTTAAGGCTGAAAAGTTCGTTACCTTTAAAGTCAGTTTATGGCGCGTAGATAGCGCTATTATAAAGCGCTTATTAGGGATTGGATTACCCGCAGGAGGTGAATTCTTTTTAATGTTTGCATATATGGGGTTAATTTATTGGTTAATTCAACATTTTGGACCTGAAGCCCAAGCTGGCTTTGGTTTAGGTTCTCGCATCATGCAGTCATTGTTTTTACCTGCAATGGCAATTGCGTTTGCTGCACCAGCCGTCGCGGGTCAAAATTTTGGTGCAAAGCAATTTGACCGTGTCCGAGAAACCTTTTTTTGGTCAGCCCTAATGACCTGTAGTTTAATGGCAGTGTTAAGCGTAGTTTGCTTTTTTATTCCAGAATTACTAGTGCAAGGGTTCACTGATGATCAAAATGTTATTTTAGTTGCAGCTACATTTTTACAAATTATTTGTATTAACTTTATTCCTACGGGCATAGTGTTTACGTGTTCGGGGCTATTTCAGTCTCTCGGTAACACACTCCCTTCACTTTATAGTACTACACTGCGGATTATTTTATTTGTTTTACCAGCTCTTTTATTAAGCCAAATGGATGGCTTTAATTTAACGCAATTGTGGTATTTATCGGCAAGCACAGTTGTTGTTCAGGCAGTTATTAGTTTTGTGTTATTACGCAGAGAGTTTAGGTATCGCTTACCTAAAAGTGAGCCTATTGATGAGCGCTTAGTAATTTTAAAGTAAATAAATTTATGTAATATAAAAAAGGAGCTGTATGAAATCATAAAGCTCCTTTTTAGTTTATTTATTTACTTTATTGAAGCTATAAATTCTTCATCAGCGTATAGATTCGTAAGCAATTTTTGAACTAATTCTACATAACTTCGCTGCCCGTTTGGTATTGCAATTGCTCCGAGAAAAGAAGAGTCGAAAGTGTGTTCGGCAGATATTACCTTATCAAATAAAGTAATATCGCCATCTGATACAGTAAATTTAACTTTTATAAACGCACTGCCTTCAGAGAAACCTGTTACATCAATGTCTTGCTCAATTACTTTTCCCGAGACTTGCTTTGTTGCAACGCCAGACCATAGTTTTGCTAGTTTTAATTCTTGTATCAAAGCGCTCTCAATATATTCACCATAGCTTTTGCCTACTGATGAAACAAGAGGTGAGCCTCGAAGCGATATCTTATTTAATTTTTCAGATTCAATTTTAAGGATGAAAGAAATTCGAGCATTAATATATGTTCAAGAGGTACATTCGTAAATGATGTTAACCTAATGTTTGTAATTTGAGGCTTATATTTCCTTTTATCCAATTAGCCGAGACGATACTTTTAGTAAACTGGGGTAAAAGTTAATGTTGAGCAAAAAATAAAAAACGCGTAAGTTAACCGGGTTACCTATTTTAATAACAAGAAAATAAATGAAAGCCAAAGAGATAGAACAATTAGAATTATCAAATTCTGAAACCAGAGAAGTGATTACCCCCTACGCCTTTAAAATTGACAGTGCTTTACTGGGCTTGCCTTTAGCTACGCCAATCCGGCGTGCACTAGCTATTATTATTGATGTTGCACTGATATTTTTAGCAGCCAAGCTTAGCGCTGCTTTAATAGCGTTTGTTGCTGCAATGGCTTTTTATAAAGGTACGGCACAGCAATACCTTCCAAAAATGTCGAATGTGTGGCGAAGAATCTTAAAAATAACGGCAGCAAGTATTTTATTTGTAAGCGCACTTACTGTGCTTTCAATTGGCATTGATTACCTAGAAGACGATAACACTGATCAAGGTTTAGCTGTTCAGGGCGTAAAAATACAAGATGAAGTTCAGCTTTCCGCCACAGAAAAACAACGGGTAAATACTTATTTAGCGCAAACAGCCGATGAAAGCTGTGAGCAACCTTGCCAACAAAACGCGTTTGATAATTTAATTGGGCAAGTTCCCAAATTAGCAGAAATGGACGACCTACAAAGCCCACAACTTGCTACCCTACTTTTACAGCTATTAGTGGTCAGTGAAAATAACGAAATAAAGCCTGCACAGTTAATAGAAGAAAAACCTGCACAAACAACCACAAACAGTATTTTGCAGTGGAGCAAGGGCATTATTCAAGACCTAGGCTTAGGGTTTGGCTGGGCTGCTGTTTATTTTACGTTGTTCTCGCTACTTTGGCGCGGCCAAACACCGGGTAAAAAGGTTTGTAATATCCGTGTTGTCGCCCTAAGCGGCGAGCCATTAGGTTTATTAGATTGTTTTGGCCGGTACGGCGGCTACGGTGCCGGCTTTGCCACAGGCTTATTGGGTTTTCTACAGATATATTGGGATCCAAACAGACAAGCCATTCAAGATAAAATATCAGCGACAGTGGTTATTAAAGGTAACTTGAATCAAGTTGTGGATGTTGAAACAGTTATAGATGCAGTGAAAGAGTAAAAAAACTAACAAGATTATAAAAAAGAATAGCTATAAATAAAAAAAGGTCTAAAATTAGGGCTTAATTTAGTTCTTTTTTGGTGTTTTATGAGAAAAGTTTTAGCTGACTGTTCGGCAAGTATTTCAGAACTTAAAAAAAATCCAACAGCGCTTTTAAATGAAGCAGATGGTGCTGCAATAGCCATATTAAATCATAACAAGCCTGCTGCTTACTTAGTACCTGCAGCAATGTATGAGCTACTTATGGAGCAACTGGATGATTATGAACTAACTAAAGTTGTTGAGAGCCGCAGAGGCGATTTATCTCAAGCGATTGCAGTTAGTATAGATGACTTATAAGCTAAAGTTTTTACCAGCAGCCTTAAAGGAGTGGGAAAAACTTGCGCCACCACTTAAAAGCCAGTTTAAAAAGAAACTTACTGAGCGCTTAGATAATCCGCATGTGCCAGCCTCTAAATTACGCGGCTTCGATAATGTTTACAAAATAAAATTGCGTACGGCAGGGTATCGCCTAGCTTACGAAGTTATTGACAACGAGGTAGTGGTTTATGTACTGGCAATTGGTAAGCGTAATAAAGATGCAATATATAAAAAGTTAACGTCACGAATTAAGGAATAGCTTGGCTGCTTAGCAATAAAAGCAGTGTTTTGATTGTTGAAAGAAGGCCAGACGTTCCTTCTTGGTTTGTTATTAATACAAGGATATGTATGAAAGTCTTATCAATAATATTTTTATATTTATTTTTTACAGTAAATGTAAATGTAAATGCCTCAGAGTCTATTATTTTAGCCAAAACCTATCAGCTAAAATCTAGTATTTTAAATGAACAGCGTAATTATAGTGTTTATTTACCGCTAAGCTACAGTAAAAACCCGAATCAAGTATATCCTGTTATTTACCTGCTTGATGGTGACCCAACACATTTAAAAGCTGTCGCCGGGCTAGTAGAGGCACTTAGTACAGAACGGCTAGAGCAGCAAATACAACAAGCAATTATAGTCGCTATTCCTAATAGTAAAAATGCAATAAGAGAGCGCGACTTTACCCCTACCAATGTCGATTGGACATTTAACGGTAAGCTACTCGAAAAATTTGAAAACATTGGCAATGCCGCAAACTACACCGCTTTTTTTGAAAAAGAACTTATTCCCTTCATTAATAAAAATTACCGTACATCAAATAAGCGGGTATTAATTGGGGAATCTTTCGGTGGCTTGTTCGCAAGCTATGTTTTACTTACCAATCACTCTTTATTTACTGATTACTTAATTATTGATGCAACCTACCTTTGGGATAATAATTATCTCAATCGTTATTTTGACGAGCAACAGCTTATAAATAAGCAGCTTAAAGGCAATGTATATTTTACTTTTGCTAATAATGCAGCTTTTGGTGAAATTGGAGAGGCTAATTATAAATGGGGCTTAGAGCTTGCTAAAAAACTAAAAGCGCACCCGAGTAACAGTTTATATATAAATCAACGTTACTTTGAAGAAGAAACTCATGGCACGGTGGCAGCGCTTAGTTGGTACTATGGGCTTAGGGATCTTCTATACGAAGTAGAGTTAGCCTTGGTACGTAATTAAAAAAAGCAAAGGGAGTTCATTAATGTTTAAGAAATTAGATAAATATATGGATGATTTGAAATCTCCTTACTGGGAGATTTATATCTATCTAATAGCCATTACCTTTTTGATGGCAGGGACTATAACAATATTTTTTGGTGATCAGGGATTAGGGCAAAAATTTGCAAATTTTGGTAGCTTTCTAGGTGGGATTATAGCTCTAATTGCGCTTCTCTATACTAGGCATGAATACTTGAGGCTAAGAGGTTTAAATGAAAGGATAGGTATGATTACAAATACTTTACCTAGACTTAAGGGTTTTTTGAGTGGTAATTTTGTAATGATTGCTTCAAATTATCATACGGTAACATGTGGTTTTAAATGTAACAAAACCGGTATTGACTCTGATTACCTTGAAGAGTTTGAGCGAGAAGATATAGATATAGAAAACCAAATGCTTATAGAAGAGTTGGGTAGTATTTGGAGAGAATATAAGGTTCAACATATAAAAATATTGGAAGCAGGGGCTGATTTAACCTCTAGTTATCTAGATATTCATGAGCAAATAAAAGTATTAATTGAATCATTAGATGATGTACTTTTCTTTATTGCAAAGAGCTTAAAGCATTATAACTATAGTAGTCGTGAATCAAAGTTGCTCGAAATTAGGCTAACCAAAAATTTATATTTCCAAAAATATATCCAGAATAAATTTAATACATTGGGTGAGCTTAATATTGATGAATATGAGCAATCGAAATCTGAACTTCAAGGGCTATTAGATAAAGCTATAGCTACACTAAAGTTATAAGCTTTTGTATATTCATGAAGGTGAAATACTAGCGTCAGGTATATTTCGTTTTAAAAACTGATAGCTACCTACTGAAAGCTATCAGTCCTTACTCCCTCAACCTAACCCCAAATCCAACAACCCCCATCAACAACACAAATCCCCATACAAACACATTGCCGTATTGGCTGTACACGCTGTCGCCTTTTATGAGCTTAATGTTAGCTTTCAATATGGTAGCTTCAAACTGTGGCATGGTTTGTTGTGCGTGGCTTATAGGGTCGTATACGGCGCTTACACCATTGTTGGTAACGCGCACTAGAGGGCGCTGTAGTTCGAGCGCCCGCATGCGGGCTATTTGCATATGTTGCAAAGGCCCAATGGAGTCGCCAAACCAGGCATCGTTACTTACTGTAAAGAGTAGGTCTGAATCACTTTTGTAATTACCGCGTACTAAGTCGGCAAAAACAATTTCGTAGCAAATAGCGGGGAGTAAGTTATAGCCATTGGCGCGCAAGTTGTTTTGCACTTTGTCGCCACGGGTAAACGATGACATAGGCAAATCGAATAATGGGGCAATAGGGCGCAAAAAGTCTTGAAACGGTACAAACTCGCCAATAGGTAACAGCTGGTGTTTTTGATAGCGGTTTTTATCAAGGTAATGATAATGCCCGTGCTCGTCGGCGCGCTCTTTATTACCGACAACAATTAAGGTGTTAAAGATATTTTTGGTATCACGCTGGTAATCAACAATACCGGTTACAAGAGCGGTTTGATTAAACGAGGCGGCGCCGTCTAAATTGGCTAGGTAGGAATCAGCAAGCATTTCTATTTCAGGCACTGCGGCTTCTGGCCATACTATTAAATCGGCATCCCAATGTGGACGAGTCATGTCTTGGTATTTGCTCATTGTGGTCCAAAACTCACTTGGCTCAAAGCGCAGGTGTTGCTGTATGTTCCCTTGTACGAGCAATACTGACATGTTTTTATCAGTGTAATGAATACTGCCGGTGGTGCTTGCGCCTGCAAAAATAAGCGCAACAGCTGTCGCAGTAACCGCCGGGGTTTTAAAATCCTTTTGGGTAAGTCTATACAGTGCAAAGCCAATAGCGACACAAGTAAGTGTTAAGCCAAACTCGCCAATATAAGGGGCAAGCAACCTTAAAGGTCCATCGGTTTGTGTGTAGCCAAAACTTAACCACGGGAAACCGGTAAGTACGGTGTCACGTAAATACTCACTAATTGCAAAGCTGGCAATTAGTAATGCGCCAAAGCTTTTAGGGCCTGTGGCAAAGCGAGTAGTTGCCCAAAAGGCAAGTGCGGGAAATAACGCTAAGTATGAACACAGTAAGGCCATTAACGAGAGCGACGCAATAAGCGGCATGCCGCCAAATGTGGCAATAGAGACATGTACCCAGCTTATACCTGCACCAAACCAGCCCAGGCCAAATATAAAGCCATATTTAGCAGCGGTTTTTGCGTGTGCTTTACCGGTATTATTTGGGTTGATGCAAAAAATTATGGCTGCAAGGCTAATAAATACGATGGGCCAAATTTCAAAGGGGGCATAGCCAAAAGTTAAAACAAGGCCCGCAACGAGTGCGAGCCATGCTTTTTTATCTTTTGCTAATACGGTAAGCCTAGTTAGCAGTTTCTTCACTGTCGTTATCATCAGCCTTAGGAACGGTGACTTGCAGTTGCAAAATACGACGATTGTCGGCGTTGGTTACTTTAAATTGGTAACCTTCTATGTCAATCGTTTCACCACGGCTTGGCATGTGGCCAAATGCGTGCAGTACAGTTCCGCCAATAGTGTCGGCTTCGTCTGTGCTGTAACCTGTTTTAAAGTGCTCGTTAAAGTCATCTACAGGTGTGAGTGCTTGCACTACGTGAACATGTTTAGCAAGTTGACGAATATCTTGATGTTCTTCTTCTTCGTCGTGCTCATCTTCGATTTCGCCAACAATTATTTCAAGAATATCTTCAATCGTTACTAAGCCCGATACGCCGCCATATTCGTCAATAACAACGGCCATATGGTAGCGCTGCTGACGGAATTCATTTAGCAATGTATCAACACGTTTGCTTTCTGGCACTACCATAGCTGGGCGTAAATAATCGCGTATTGATGGTAAGTGCTCGTCTTTATTTAAGATAAGCGGTAGCAAATCTTTAGCGAGTAAAAAACCTTCTACATGGTCTTTGTCTTCAATCACCACTGGAAAACGTGAGTGAGTTGAATCGACCATCATTGGAATTAGCTCTTCAAGCGGGCTGTCGATCTCAAGAGTGATCATTTGTGAGCGCGGAACCATTATGTCTCTCACTTTAAGCTCAGACACGCCAAGCACACCTTCTATCATCTCTTTTGTTTCAGGATCGATTACGTCTCGTTCTTGCGCATCGGCAATAACTTCGACCAGCTCTTCTCTATTCTGGGGTTCCCCTTGCAACATTTGGGCTATTCTGCCCAACCACGTTTTGCCAGAAGAACCCTGGCTAGATTGCGAGTTACCGTCGCTCATTGCGTCTAATTGCTCCGTTAATTTAAATATCGTCCCGGTATGGGTCTGCTATGTTTAGCTCTGCAAGTAATTGCTTTTCGATGCTTTCCATCTCTAAAGCATCGTCACTCTTTATATGGTCAAATCCAAGCAAATGCAAGCATCCGTGAATAACCATGTGGGCAAAGTGGTCATGAAATGACTTCTCTTGCTCAATTGCTTCAGCTAATACGATGGCTGGGCAAATAATTAAATCACCAACTAAGGGAATATCTATTCCTGGTGGTGCTTCAAATTCGAACGACAGTACGTTGGTCGGTTTATTTTTACCGCGATAGTCGTTATTAAGTTGTTGCGATTGCGCTTCGTCGCTAATAACGATGCTGAGTTCTGACTCGTCACGGTATTGGCTAAGGGCTTTGTCGGCCCATAGTGCAAATTGTTCTTCGCTTGGGAGGTTGTCAAACTCACAGGCTATTTGTAAATCAAGTTCGGTTGTCAAAGTATTACTCTTTAGTAGTAGGCTGTTGAAGAGCTGCAAGTGCGTCTTTTGCATTTTGCTTTTCAATGCGCTTTAGTCGCTCGCTTTCGTCGTTACGCTCGTAGGCTTCAACTATACGAGCTACAACAGGGTGGCGTACTACGTCTTGGGCTTTAAAGTAGTTAAAGCTAATTTCGTTTACGCCATCAAGTACTTCCATTGCATGGCGAAGACCTGAACGTGTACCACGAGGTAAATCAACCTGTGTTATATCGCCAGTAATAACCGCTTTTGAGTTAAACCCTATACGGGTTAAAAACATTTTCATTTGCTCGGCGGTGGTATTTTGGCTTTCATCTAAAATAATAAAGGCATCGTTTAAAGTACGTCCGCGCATATAAGCAAGCGGGGCAACTTCAATGATATTTTTTTCGATGAGTTTTTCTACTTTTTCAAAACCTAGCATTTCAAAAAGAGCGTCGTAAAGAGGGCGCAGGTATGGGTCTATTTTTTGACTTAAATCACCGGGTAAAAAGCCAAGCTTTTCGCCCGCTTCTACAGCAGGACGCGTTAATAATATGCGGCGTATTTCTTGGCGCTCAAGGGCGTCAACGGCGGCAGCAACTGCAAGGTAGGTTTTACCAGTACCAGCAGGGCCAATACCAAAGGTAATGTCGTGGTTTAAAATATTAGCCACATAAACACCTTGGTTGTCGTTACGTGGTTTAATAACACCACGGCGGGTTTTAATCACCATTTCTTTGCCGTAAGCGCTGCTTGATGCATCTTGCTCTAGGGCTTTTGATTCGGTAATCGCTAAATGAACGGCATCGGGTTCTATTTCGCCTAAAACACCACGCACTGGTTGAGTATCAACATAAAGGTTTTTTAAGATTTCTACAGCGCCGGCGCAGTTGTGTAGTTTACCGGTTACTTTAAAAAAGTTGTCACGGTGAATTATTTCAACAGCCAGGTGGCGTTCAATTTGTTTGATGTTTTCGTCAAACGGGCCACATAAAGAAGAAAGGCGTTTGTTATCGGCAGGTTCTAAATAAATCTCTAACGTTTTTAACTGATTACTCAAAATTGCTTCCTATCGTACTGCGCCAGCGTTAACTGGCGCTAATTGTGTGACTAAGGAACGAAAGTAGCTACGCCAATTTCGTTAACAGTGTCTGGTTTTGGCTCTGCAGCTGCAGCTTTAGTTAAAATAGCTGAAGGAGCGACTTCACGTCGTAAGTTCATTTCTGATTCTGTACGAATTAAGTCACCACGTAAAGAGTTAGGCAGTGCTTCGGTAATACGTACATCAACAAACTGTCCGATCACTGTGTGCGGGCCAACAAAGTTTACTACACGGTTGTTTTCGGTACGGCCACGTAATTCCATTGGGTTCTTCTTAGAAGGACCTTCAACAAGGATACGTTGCTCTGTATCGAACATTTGACGGCTAATTTGCTGCGCCATTTGTGTAATACGGTTTTGTAGTAAGTATAAGCGTTCTTTTTTCTCTTGCTCTGTTACGTCATCTGGCAAATCTGCCGCTGGCGTACCTGGGCGCGCACTGTAAATAAAGCTAAAGCTCATATCAAAACCAATGTCGCTAATAAGCTTCATGGTTGCTTCAAAGTCTTCTTTACTTTCGCCTGGAAAACCAATAATGAAATCTGACGACATGCTTAGGTTAGGGCGAATTTTACGTAACTTACGAATTGTCGATTTGTATTCAATTGCCGTATGGCCACGTTTCATCAGGTTTAATATACGGTCTGAACCACTTTGTACTGGTAGGTGTAAGTGATCTACAAGCTCTGGTACATCGGCGTAAACCTCAATGATGTCTGGGGTAAATTCTACTGGGTGCGATGTGGTGTAACGAATACGGTCAATACCATCAATAGCTGCAATAAGACGAATTAAATCAGAGAAGTAACAAATTTCACCATCGTGCGTGTCGCCGCGGTATGCGTTTACGTTTTGACCTAAAAGATTTACTTCACGTACGCCTTGCTCTGCAAGTTGTGCAACTTCAAGTAATACGTCATCGACTGGGCGACTAACTTCTTCGCCGCGAGTATAAGGTACAACACAAAAAGTACAGTATTTAGAACAGCCTTCCATAATTGATACAAATGCAGATGGGCCATCAGCTTTTGGCTCTGGCAGGCGGTCAAATTTTTCAATCTCTGGGAATGAAATATCAACAACCGATGAGCCTTTGTCGCCTTGCACTTGTTTAATCATTTCTGGTAAACGATGTAGTGTTTGCGGACCAAAAATAACATCTACAAATGGCGCACGTTGGCGAATAGAATCACCTTCTTGTGAGGCAACACACCCACCTACACCAATTATTAAATCTGGCTTGTCGTCTTTTAATAACTTCCAGCGACCTAATTGGTGAAATACTTTTTCTTGTGCTTTTTCACGAATTGAACAGGTGTTGAGTAAGATTACGTCGGCATCTGTTGCATCTTCAGTTAGCTGGTAGCCGTTAGTGGCATCTAAAAGTTCAGCCATTTTCTGAGAGTCGTATTCGTTCATCTGACAACCCCAGGTTTTAATATGCAGCTTTTTGCTCATTGAAATATAGCCTCGTGTTCAATTCGATAGTGGCACAAAAATGTGCTTGAAACAGGATTAAGGAGCAAGCATGCTCACTTAAAGGACGCGTATTTTAGCTGGATACCCGCCCAGATCCAAGTATAGTTTTCATGTTTGTGATCTCAAATCAATACGAGGCCAGTTTAATGTGCTGTTAGGGATATCCTCTGGTATAAAACAAATTAATTTTGATACAATCAAAACAGACTCAAGTAATAATAAAATGATGAAAAACATGACTAAAAATAATGTGATAGTGGTTGGTGGGGGCATGGTTGGCGCGGCTATGGCGATAAAGCTTGCTCAGCAAGGCTTTGGCGTACGAATAATCGAAAAACACCTAATAGACCCATCACAGCTTCTTAGTAGTGATAAGGTGGATATTAGAGTGTCGGCTATTAATCGTTTTTCAGAAAATTTGCTTGATGAATTAGGTGCCATGCCGCTTTTAAGACAAAACCGCATAGCGCCTTATCAACAATTAGAGGCTTTTGAGCGCGGTGGTGACAATTTGTTATTTGATTGCGCCGATATAAACACCACGCATTTAGGTCATTTGATTGAAAATAATTTAATTCAAGCCTGTTTGTGGCAGCAATTTGCACAATACAATATTGAAGTTATTGAGCAAGCCACACCGATTACTAAAATAGAGCAAACCAGTGATTTAATTACGCTTGAGTATGGAGCTCAAACCTATACCGCTGATTTAGTAATTGCAGCCGATGGTGGGCAGTCGCAATTGCGTGATAAGGCGAATATTGGTATTACGGGGTGGCAGTACCAGCAGCATTGCATGGGGGTGTTAATTAAACTCGATGCGCCGCAACAAATTAAAACCTGGCAGCAGTTTACGCCAAGTGGGCCACTCGCATTTTTGCCAATGCAGGCACCGTACGCTAATTTAATTTGGTATGACGATGCAAATACACTGCAAGCATTTAAAGGGCTAAGCCCAACTCAGTTAAAAACGCACATACTTAATAAATTTCCAGAGCTTGCTGGAGACTTTGAAGTACAAACCCATGCGATATTTCCGCTTACTCGCCAACATGCTAACAACTATTCGCAAGGGCGTTTGGTTTTAGTGGGCGACGCTGCACATACAATTAATCCGCTTGCAGGGCAGGGTGTAAATTTAGGTTTTCAGGACGTAGTGGCACTTGCTGAGGTTTTAGACAATGCAGGAGATATAGGGTGCCCGTTAATGCTTAAAGAATATGAGCGAGCTCGCCGTAAGGCTAATTTGTTAATGATGAGCATGATGGATGCCTGTTACTTTGGCTTTTCTAACCAAGTAGCGCCGCTTAAATGGGCACGTAGCCAGTTTTTAAAAATGGCTAATAATACAGGGCCAATAAAAAACTGGGTGTTAAAATATGCCATTAGCGGAGAGCTAAGTTAGTTTCTAAAAAGATTACCCCCCTAATAAAGCGATTAACAATGCTGTTAATCGCGCCCTTAAAAGTTATAACCTCTTCATAAAACAACAATCATATTTGGTAAGTGGGCTACCCTGAGCTTTTTAATGTATTTTATTTCGTTATTAGATTTATTAGCCATACTAAATGTATAACAAATTGCATTTAAAGAGTGTCTGTGGATAAGCCATTTATTTTTATGATTATAGTAGGGATATTACTGTTAACTGTAAGTATCAAACCAACAATACAAGTATGCAAAAAAACGAATCGGTTTGCATGGAGCTTATTGCTTATTTTAATTGTGCTGTTTATTTTTGGCTACTGTTGGGTACTTTATTATTTTGCTTTTTATGGTGGTGAACCGTTTGTAACAACTAGTGTTTCATTTATTTTAGTTGGTGGCGGCACATTTGTGTATTTAGTTGTTAGGTTAAGCCTCAAAAGTATCTTAGAGCTAGAGCGATCAGCTCAACACCAACAATTTCTAGCTGAACACGATAGTTTAACTAACCTACCTAAACGTAAAAAATTCTTTAATGTACTCAATGAGAACATAGAATATAACCAACCTTTCATTTTGTTTTTAATAGATTTAAATAACTTTAAACGTGTAAACGATACTTATGGAAATAATTTTGGGGATTTGTTGTTGTGTGCATTTTCCAAAACATTAAGCCAACACTTATCCGAGATTGCTAAGTTATATAGAATTGGGGGAGATGAATTTGCATTGCTTTTAAACTCAGCCACTCAGGATAAGTATGATTTATGTATTCAATTAATAAATAAGTCAGTACAAAAACCTTTTTTAATTTATGAACAAACTATACGCGTTAAGCTAAGAATTGGAGTGAGCTATTACCCCAAACATAGTATGCAAACTAACGAACTATTCAAACAGGCTGATTTAGCGCTGCATGAAGCAAAAAAGACACAGCAACAGATTGTTATTTATTTTAAGGATTTGAGCATTAGGGCGGATAATTTATTTGATATGTCCTTACTTATAAAGCAAGCATTGAAAAATGAAGAGTTTGAGCTTTATTTACAACCAATATTTTCTTCTAACCTTAATGAAATGCATGGAGCTGAAGCATTAATACGCTGGCCACAAAGTGATGGTTCATTTATTAGCCCTGAGGTGTTTATTAAAACAGCTGAGCAAATGGGGTTAATTTTAAATATTTCCAAGTGGGTGGTGTTAGAAACTATAAATCATTTAAAATCGTTAAAAGCTTTGGGGTTTATCGGGGCTATTCACGTAAATTTATCAACAAGGGATTTAGAGAGCCAAGATTTTTATGAGCTTATTGAGCAATTAATCAGTGTCGATCCGACGTTGAGTGACTCAATAATTTTTGAAATCACAGAGGGTGCTATGATGACAAATATAGAAGCCGCTCGCACTATGATGTACAAGCTTAACGACCGCGGCTTTGAGTTTAGTGTAGATGATTTTGGGACTGGATTTTCTTCGTTATCATTACTAAGAGAGTTACCAATCAACCAAATAAAAATAGACCGGTCATTTATTAAAGATATGCTAACACAACCCGCTGACTATGCGATTGTAGAATCAACGTTATTTTTAGCTAGCAGACTTAATTGTAAAGTAGTGGCAGAGGGCATTGAAAATAAAGCGCTTAGAAATACACTCACAGCAATGAAATGTGATTATTTACAAGGGTATTATTATAGCAAACCTATTAAAATTAATGATTTTATACTGAAGTACTTAAATGAAGAAATAGGTGGGGTAGTTTAACAAATTGGCTGGGATACCAGGATTTGAACCTGGGAATGCCAGGATCAAAACCTGGTGCCTTACCGCTTGGCGATATCCCAACTATAAATTTGCATTAGTTTTAGTTCTTAATAAGAACATGGTGCGGAAGGAGAGACTTGAACTCTCACAACCTAAGTTACTGGAACCTAAATCCAGCGCGTCTACCAATTCCGCCACTCCCGCATCACTAATTTGCTCATTTAAACTCTAAGCGAGAGCTATTCTTTTATCCAACTTTCCTTGGTAGAAGAAGTTGGCTGGGATACCAGGATTTGAACCTGGGAATGCCAGGATCAAAACCTGGTGCCTTACCGCTTGGCGATATCCCAACAAAGAATTATTTGATAGGTTTAGTTCGTATCAAGAACATGGTGCGGAAGGAGAGACTTGAACTCTCACAACCTAAGTTACTGGAACCTAAATCCAGCGCGTCTACCAATTCCGCCACTCCCGCATCAACAATTTGCTCATTTAAACTCTAAGCAGAGCTATTCTTTATGTCCAACTTTCCTTTGTAGAAGAAGTTGGCTGGGATACCAGGATTTGAACCTGGGAATGCCAGGATCAAAACCTGGTGCCTTACCGCTTGGCGATATCCCAACAAAGAATTAATTGATAATTTTATTTCTTATCAAGAAATGGTGCGGAAAGAGAGACTTGAACTCTCACAACCGAAGTTACTGGAACCTAAATCCAGCGCGTCTACCAATTCCGCCACTCCCGCATCGTTTGTGTAATAAAACACAGGTAGTTATTTTAAACTCTTCATTGAGTGCAATTTAACTCTTGCAGAGCCACTTCTAAAATAAGAAATGGTGGCTAAGACGGGATTTGAACCTGTGACCCCATCATTATGAGTGATGTGCTCTAACCAGCTGAGCTACTTAGCCATTGTTGGCTGGGATACCAGGATTTGAACCTGGGAATGCCAGGATCAAAACCTGGTGCCTTACCGCTTGGCGATATCCCAACAATAACAATTGATAGTTTTAATTCTTATCAAGAATTATGGTGCGGAAGGAGAGACTTGAACTCTCACATCCTAAGATACTGGAACCTAAATCCAGCGCGTCTACCAATTCCGCCACTCCCGCACACAAGGTAGTTATTTTAAACTCTTCATTGAGCAACAAAAAAATAATGGTGGCTAAGACGGGATTTGAACCTGTGACCCCATCATTATGAGTGATGTGCTCTAACCAGCTGAGCTACTTAGCCATCTTTTTTTGTTAGCACTTCATCGCTGAGTGCGGGGCGTATTATGCTGATATGACCCAAATTCGTCAACACCTTTTTTGCAAAAAAACACTTAACAGTGTTTGTTTGCAGGAAAATTAAGCTAAGCGGCTAACTTTTAATAAAAATGATGATTTTTTGACTACAATTCACATACAAAATTTACAGTTAAATAAAAAAGAGCAAAAGCCTGCAATTTAAAACTGTTTGATAATTAAACAAATTGTTAGGGACTTAACATTAACTTGTCGATGAGGTATTTTTTATTGAGGTTAAATCTTCGCCGCTGTGTATTTTTTAGATTAAACGCTGACTTTTAGCTTGTGATTACATCAATTTTATAAGTTTATAAAGCTGAGGGTACAAAAAAGGCTCGTAAAAACGAGCCTTTAAAAATTATTACCAATCTAAATTGGTTTAATTTGTACTTATACGTTGAACAAGAAGTTCATTACATCGCCATCTTTAACAATGTACTCTTTACCTTCTTGACGCATCTTGCCTGCTTCTTTTGCGCCACTCTCACCTTTAAAGGCAACAAAGTCGTCAAAAGCAATAGTTTGCGCACGAATAAAGCCACGCTCGAAGTCAGTATGGATTTTACCCGCTGCTTGTGGCGCTGTCGCACCTACAGGGATTGTCCATGCACGCACTTCTTTTACGCCAGCTGTGAAATAAGTTTGTAACTGTAGTAATTCATAACCACCACGAATAACAAGGTTAAGACCTGGCTCTTCTAGACCAAGATCAGCCATAAACTCAAGCTTGTCTTCGTCATCTAGCTCTGAAAGTTCAGACTCGATAGCGGCACATACAGGAACAACAATCGCATCTTCAGCTGCAGCAATAGCGCGTACACGATCAAGGTATGGGTTATTTTCAAAACCATCTTCAGCAACGTTTGCAATATACATTGTTGGTTTAATCGTTAAGAAGTTAATAGAGCTGATTGCTGCTTTTTCTTCTTTAGTAAGTGCTAGACCACGTAAAGTTAAGCCTTCATCAAGATGTACTTTTACTTTTTCAAGGACAGCATTTTGCTCTTTAGCGTCTTTATCGCCACCTTTTGCTTTTTTTGCATTACGGAAAAGGGCTTTTTCAGCGCTATCCATATCAGCAAGTACTAACTCAGTGTTGATTACGTCAATATCGTCAGCAGGGTCAATAGTACCTGCTACGTGGATGATGTTTTCATCTTCAAAACAGCGAACTACGTGGCCAATTGCATCGGTTTCACGAATATTAGCTAAAAACTGGTTACCAAGGCCTTCACCTTTAGATGCGCCTTTTACTAATCCTGCAATGTCTACAAATTCCATACTAGTGGTAAGAATTCGTTGAGGATTAACAATTTTAGCAAGTTCGTCTAGACGAGGATCTGGCACAGGTACCACACCTGTATTAGGCTCAATGGTACAAAAAGGAAAGTTAGCGGCTTCAATACCCGCTTTAGTTAGTGCATTGAAAAGCGTTGATTTACCAACGTTAGGCAAGCCAACGATGCCACATTTAAAACCCATAGTAAGATACCTTGTTTAGAATTCGTTTAAACGGTGTACTTGGACCCAAGTTACTAGGGTTTAAACGAATGTAGTCTGTTTTGTGCTTTTAACACACCATCTTTTGCAAGTATTTCCATGCAACGAACTGCTTCATCAACAGCAGCATCCATTTTTTCTTGGTCTTCTTTGGCCGCTTTTCCAAGCACCCAACCAGTTACCATTTCACGATGCCCCGGATGACCTACACCAATGCGCAAGCGCATAAAGTCTTTTTGATTTGCCATTTTTGCAATAATGTCTTTTAAACCATTATGACCGCCATGCCCGCCGCCTTTTTTTAATTTGGCAACGCCTGGGTCTAAATCCAATTCGTCATGGGCAACTAAAATGTCCTCGACAGGGATTTTGAAAAAATTAGCTAAACTACTGACCGCTTTACCACTTAAATTCATGTAAGTAGTGGGGATCAATAATTTGAATTCTTGGCCTTGAATTATCACTTTACCTGTAAGGCCGTGATACTTAGGATCGTGTTTTAGAGTGCAGTTATAGCGTGCAGCGATTTGCTCGATAAACCAAGCACCTGCATTGTGGCGTGTGTTTGCGTATTCGGGGCCTGGATTAGCCAGGCCCACAAGCATTTGAATAGAATTCAAGGTTGCGAGACCTTAAAAATTATTCTGCTGCTGCAGCGTCGTCTTCAACTGGAGCTGCTTTGTTTGCTTTGATAGTCAGGATAGACTGATCATGGCCTTCGCCTTTACCTAAATCTACAGAGCTAACGCCTTTAGGGAAAGTAAGGTCAGAAATATGAACAGAATCGCCAACAACAAACTTAGAAACATCTACTTCAATGAATTCTGGAAGTGCTTTTGGAAGACACGTAATTTCAACTTCAGTTAACTGGTGAACAACAGTTGCGCCAGCTTTAGTTACAATCTCTTCACCGATGAAGTGTAGAGGAACTTTAGTTTGAAATTTATGAGTAGCATCTACACGTTGGAAATCAAGGTGAGTAAGCTTAGGCTTGAATGGGTGACGTTGGATATCTTTTAAGATTACTTCAACAGCTTCGCCATCTACGTTAAGCGTAAGGATATGCGTGTAAAAGCCTTCGTCTTCTTGTGCTTTGATCATATCTTTATGAGCAAAAGTAAGTGATAAAGCTTCTTTATCAGCTCCGTAAAGGATTGCTGGAACTTTGTCTTCGCGACGTAGGCGGCGGCTCGCACCAGTACCAGTTTCTACGCGAAGTTCAGCGTTATAAGTGTAAGTTTTGTTAGACATGATGTCTCCAATAATTAAATGTGTAGGGCCTTTGCGACCAAGGACCCCAGCCAAAAGGCGCGCTATCATACCACCACACGATTTTAAAATATACATCGCTTACAAAAAAAGCGCCTAAAGGCGCTTTTATATTCAGAAATGTTTGATTTTAGTGCTCGAACATCGCTGAAATAGATTCCTCGTTACTAATACGACGAATAGTTTCCGCTAACATATCTGCAAGCGTTAATACCTTAATTTTATCAAGGGCTTTAAGTTCCTCAGATAATGGAATTGAGTCAGTTACAATAACTTCATCAATTACTGAGTCACGTAAATTTTCTGCTGCTTTACCTGAAAGAATCGGGTGGGTAGCATAAGCAAATACACGCTTTGCACCATGTTCTTTAAGTGCTTCAGCTGCTTTACATAAGGTACCACCGGTATCAATCATATCATCGACGATAATACAATCACGGCCTTCAACGTCACCAATAATATGCATTACTTGAGAAACGTTTGCTTGTGGGCGGCGTTTATCAATAATAGCTAAATCAGTATCATTTAGTAATTTTGCAATAGCGCGAGCTCGTACAACACCACCAATATCTGGAGATACAATCACAACATCATCAAAATGACGCTCTTTCATATCTTCAAGTAATACAGGGCTACCGAATACGTTATCCACTGGAACATCAAAGAAGCCTTGGATTTGCTCTGCGTGTAAATCAACCGTAAGAACACGGTCAACACCAACGCTTGATAAGAAATCTGCAACAACTTTAGCAGTAATTGGTACACGAGCAGAACGTACACGACGATCTTGACGGGCATAACCAAAATAAGGAATGACGGCAGTAATACGACCTGCAGATGCACGACGTAGTGCATCAACCATAACGATAAGTTCCATAAGGTTATCGTTTGTAGGGGCACAGGTTGATTGCAATATAAAAACATCCGAGCCACGAACATTTTCATTTATTTGAACACTGATCTCACCGTCGCTAAAACGGCCAACAACAGCATCGCCTAATTCAATATATAAACGTTTTGCAACTTTTTGAGCTAACTCAGGTGTTGCGTTACCAGCGAAGAGCTTCATGTCAGGCACGGTTGGGTTCCTCAGGCACTGAAATTTTGGACTAACGGGCAATGATAAATACCACTGCAAGTTAACTTATTATTACTTGTACGTTACTTCATTGATCGAATATGGCGGCTAACTCCGTATGAGCAGGGGAGATATTAACGCTTGAGGCGATAAATCCCTGCCAAGTATGGGGGAGATTAGCAAGTACATCTTGTGCTTGAACTTGACTCGCAAATTCTACAAAACAACATGAACCTGTTCCGGTCATCTTCGACGGAGCGTATTTTAGCAACCACTGGAGGGTCTTTTCAACCTCGGGACAGAGCTTTTTAACTAAAGGCTCACAATCGTTGGTCAAAGTATGGTGTTTCCAATCGCCTAAAATTTTTGGTGTATCGCGTTTTAAATCCGGATGCGTAAATATTGTAGCTGTACTTACATGTTGATTTGGGTGTACGACGCAGTACCATTTTTGCTCAAGTGCTACCTGGTGTAATTCTTCGCCAATCCCATGTGCTATGGCGCTTTGACCTCGAACAAATACAGGAACATCAGCCCCTAGTTGTAACCCTAAACGTGCTAATTCATCTAAACTACGATCAATTTTCCACAGTTTATTTAAGGCCAATAACGTGGTCGCAGCATCAGACGAACCACCACCAACACCGCCACCCATTGGTAAACGTTTTATTAAATTTATTTTTACACCCAGTCGTGTTTTACTCTGAGTTTTTAATAATAAAGCGGCTTTATAGATTAGATTATCGGTTAATGGTATGCCTTTAGTGTCACCTGTTATAAAAATGTCGGGTGTATCTATCAGCTCAAAAGTCAGTTCGTCACCAAAATTTAAAAAAGTAAATAACGTTTCTAACTCATGATAGCCATCTTCACGGCGGCCATTAATGTGTAAAAATAAGTTGAGTTTTGCCGGAGCAATAAGTGTAAAAGACGTCGTGTTATTCATATTTAATTAAATTGCCAATCGTAGAGTTGAATTTTGATTTTAATTTTTTGGTGTTTTAATGTTATTTTTGTTGGCAGCCAATATCCTGCACTTTGTATATAGCTGGCATACTCTATTTGCCACTTTTTACCTATGTCATCGAACCACAGTACTTGTGTGGCACGACCAAGTTCATCGACTTTTAAACTTTGCGCGTCAATTGTGCCTTTTAACCAATTTTCAGCATTATTAACAGGGAGAGTAAAACCAGTTAAACGCTTAAGAAGTTGTGCGGCATTTGTGTCGTAATACTTATCGTCATCAAATTCTAGTTCTGCGCCTTCGCTTGTTTGTTTGAGTTGCAAAATACGCGTACCAATAAATGAGGTAAGCACTAAATTGTTATTGTTTTTGGTTTGTTGCCAATTTAAATTTGCAGATTGGCGCTCATCTGGGCTTATAAAAGCCAATTTACCTTTTACATGCCAAGTTTTTTGATCTGCTAGGTGAGCTTTCCAATTTTCATAAAGTATTGTTTTAGATGTTATTTGTTGGGCGCAACCGCCTAAAAATAAAAAAAACATGAGTAAAATAAAATATTGTCGAATCAAATGTTGTTCCTTACTTTCCATATTCCGCTGATTTTTGATAAAATTGCCGCCTTTAAAGTAGGGCTCAGCAATATTTGGCACATATGACCATAATAGCACTCGGTATTAATCACAAAACCGCTTCCGTAGAATTACGTGAGAAAGTGGCTTTTTCGCCTGAGCAAATTTCAGAGGCGTTGCAACAATTAAGTGGCCACGCCGACTTTAATGAAGCTGTAATTGTTTCTACCTGTAATCGAACTGAAGTCTATTGTAGCCTTGCTCAGCAAAATTCCCAAACACTGTTGAGTTGGCTTGCCAGTTTCCATGGTTTGGATGAACTTGAACTGATTAAGAATATATATTGCTATGAAAATAACGAGGCAATAAAGCACTTAATGCGTGTTGCTTGCGGGTTAGACTCTTTAGTTTTGGGTGAACCGCAAATTTTAGGGCAAATTAAGCAAGCCTACAATAGCGCCAAAACGCATGATGCTGTAGGTGTTACATTTGATCGGTTGTTTCAAAAAACATTTTCGGTTGCTAAAGAAGTTCGTACAGAAACCAACATTGGTGCAAGCGCTGTTTCAGTGGCGTTTGCCGCCGTTAACTTGGCAAAACATATTTATGGCAAACTCGACAAAACCAATGTTTTATTAATTGGTGCAGGCGAAACAATTGAACTGGTAGCTAAACACTTATACCAAAATGAGCCGCAAAATATCACCGTTGCCAATAGAACAATTGAACGAGCGCGTAGCTTAGCTGATGAAGTGTCTGCGGATGTTATTGCATTAGCGCAACTGCCTGAACGTTTATATAAAGCGGATATCGTGATTAGTTCTACCGCCAGTACATTACCAATTATTGGTAAAGGGGTTGTTGAGCAAGCGCTTAAACAGCGACGCCATAAACCTATGCTATTTATTGATATTGCGGTTCCACGCGATATAGAAAGCCAGGTAGGAGAACTTGATGCAGCCTATTTATATTCCGTTGATGACTTACAAACCATTGTAAGCGAGAATATGGCGGCACGAGAACAAGCGGCTGAACAAGCACAAATAATTATCACTGAACGCACCAAAGAATTTGCAATGTGGATGCGCTCACTCGATTCGGTAGATTTAATTCGCCATTATCGAAATGATGTACAAACAATAAAGTCGGAATTAGTGGAAAGAGCCGTTAGTCAACTTTCTAGTGGTAAAGACGCAGAAAAAGTAATTTTAGAGTTGGCCAATAAATTAACCAATCGCTTAATGCACGCGCCTACCCGTGCAATACAAGATGCAGCGAAAAAAGGTGAAGTGGCGCAGCTAAACCAGTTGAAAAAAATGTTAGGTATTGATCAGGAATAACCGTTAAATGAAAGAGTCTGTTTATAATAAATTAGAAACCTTAGTAGAGCGTTACGAAGAAGTACAAGCGCTGCTAAGCGACCCGTCGGTCATTAGTGATCAAAATCGTTTTCGTGGGCTTTCAAAAGAATACTCCGAGCTTGAAGAGATTGTAAAAACGTTTTTAACTTATAAAAAAACGCAAGACAATTTAGCCAGTGCAGAAGAGATGCTTAAAGATTCTGACCCTGAAATGCGTGAAATGGCGCAAGAAGAATATAAAGAAGCTAAAGCACAAATTTTGGTAATTGAAGATCAAATTCAAGTATTAATGTTGCCAAAAGATCCGCGAGATAACAATAACGTGTTTGTTGAAGTACGCGCTGGAACAGGCGGTGATGAAGCGGCTATTTTTGCTGGCGATTTATTCCGTATGTACAGCCGCTATGCAGAAACTAAAAAATGGAAAGTAGAAGTTGTGAGCACCAATGAAGGTGAGCACGGTGGTTACAAAGAAGTGATTGCGAATATCAGTGGCGAAGGCGTCTACGGTCAATTAAAGTTTGAGTCAGGTGTACACCGTGTACAACGTGTGCCAGAAACTGAATCACAAGGGCGAGTGCATACCTCTGCGTGTACTGTTGCGGTAATGGCGGAAGTACCAGAGGCCGAAGCGATACAAATTAATACCGCAGATTTAAAAGTTGATACATTTCGTGCATCAGGCGCAGGTGGTCAGCACGTTAACAAAACCGATTCTGCTATTCGACTTACACATATACCTACCGGTGTTGTGGTTGAGTGTCAGGATCAGCGTTCGCAGCATAAAAACCGCGCTAAAGCGATGTCAGTACTTGCAGCACGTTTGCAACAAGCTGAAGATGAAAAGCGCCATGCGGCAGAAGCATCTGAACGTCGTGACTTAGTTGGTAGTGGCGATCGTTCTGAACGTATCCGTACTTATAACTACCCGCAAGGTCGTATTACCGATCACCGCATTAACTTAACACTTTATCGTTTAAACGAAGTGGTAGCGGGTGATTTAAGCTGCGTTATTGACCCATTAATGCAAGAGTATCAAGCTGACTTATTAGCGGCTATGGGCGACGAGTAATCGTGAGCCAAACTCTTGAACAAGCAATTGCTGCAGGCGCTAATTTATTAGCACCTAGCAGCGAAAGTGCTAAATTAGACGCACAAGTTTTACTTCTACATATTCTTCAAAAACCTCGCAGTTACCTTTTTACTTGGCCAGAGCATGAACTTAACGCTAAGCAACAACAGCAATTTAATACATTTTGCCAACGACGTTTAAACGGTGAACCTGTTGCACATATTACAGGGCAACGTGAGTTTTGGAGTTTATCGCTTGAAGTTAACGCAACAACCTTAATACCTCGCTCTGATACTGAAACATTAGTAGAGCAAGCACTTGAAGTGGCTTTTCCTGCTACAGCTAAAGTACTTGATTTAGGCACGGGTACTGGTGCAATTGCGTTGGCACTGGGTAGTGAAATGCCTGATTGGCAAATTATTGCAGTAGATAGAGTAAGCGATGCCGTTGCACTTGCTACACGTAACCAGCAGCGATTGGCAATTAATAATGTGCACGTTAAACAAAGCAACTGGTTTAGTGAGTTGCACGGTGAAAAGTTTAACCTAATAGTCACAAACCCACCTTACATCGAAAGCAACGATGTACATTTAAATCAGGGCGATGTGCGTTTTGAGCCTTTATCGGCATTAGTGGCTGATGATTGCGGAATGTCTGATATTAAACAAATAATTACACAATCACGTGACTATTTGCTATCTAATGGCTATCTTTTAATAGAACACGGTTTTGAGCAAGGTGAAGCTGTTCGTCATTTCTTTGAAAAAATGGCGTTTGTTAATATTAAAACAGTGAAAGACCTTGGTAATAATGACCGTGTAACGCTCGCACAGTGGCCTTAAATAGTAAAAATTGTCTACTTGTGTATTAAAAAATGCTGCGAGGAAATTTTAGCTATGATGGATGATTTCTTATTTTCAGATGAGCCTCAAGAGCCTGTTAGTAAAATAGAACAGGGCACCTGGAAAGTATTAATCGTTGACGACGAACCTGAGGTTCATGCTGTAACAAAATTGGCATTAAGTGATTTTGATTTTCAAAATAAACGATTGGAGTTTGTAAGTGCATACTCTGGTGCAGAAGCGAAAAAGTTAATAGACGAGCATTCTGATGCCGCCATAGTTTTGCTTGATGTAGTAATGGAAACGGATGATGCGGGTTTGCAAGTCGCTAAATACATTCGTGAAACAGCTAAAAACAATCATATTCGAATTATTTTACGAACGGGTCAACCGGGTCAAGCACCTGAGAGACAAGTTATTGTTGATTATGATATTAATGATTATAAATCGAAAACGGAATTAACGGCGCAAAAACTATTCACTGTTATTATGTCTAGTCTTCGTTCATATCGCGATATTATTTCTATTGAACAATCACGCGAAGGGCTAGAGAAAATAATAAAAGCCTCAAGGGATATATTTTCGGCTCATTCAATAGATAGTTTCACTGAGGGCGTAATGCAGCAACTTACCTCGTTATTAGGTATTGCAGATCAAGCAATGTACGCCACTACATTAGTTGCTCAAAATCCAGAAGAAAACAATAACAAAAAGCTTATTGTTCGTTCAGGTACAGGGGACTTTGAACAAAGTGAAGGAAAAGAGTTAGAGCTGGTTCTTAAAAGTGAACAACTTGCAGCGTGTCAACAAGCATTAAGTGACAAAACAATCGTATATAAAGATAATTACCTATTTGCTTACTGCAGTAGTCAATATAATCATAACTCAATGTTATTTATATCAGGTATCCCAAAATTATTAACGGATACGCAACGTCATTTAATTGAGATTTTTTCGCAAAATGTGCAATTAGCATTTGAAAATGTGCAGTTACAATCAGAAATAGAAGCAACTCAGCAGGAATTAGTTTATAGATTGAGTGAAGCGGTAGAGCAGCGCTCAAGTGAAACAGGTAATCATGTTAAGCGTGTGGCTAATATTTGTCATATATTGGCTGAGGGTTATGGCTTATCTAAGCGAGAAGCCGATTTAGTTCGATTAGCATCGCCTTTGCATGATGTTGGAAAAGTAGGTATACCGGATGCTATTTTAAATAAACCAGGAAAGCTCGACGGCCAAGAGTGGGAAGTGATGAAAACCCACACAGATAAAGGTTATAGCATTTTAAAAGATTCACCGAGGGAAATTGTTAGTGCTGGTGCAATTATAGCAAAAGAACACCATGAAAAATGGGATGGCTCTGGCTATCCGAATGGATTGAAAGGTGAAGAAATAAATGTATTTGGCCGAATAGTCTCTCTTGCTGACGTTTATGATGCACTTCGCCATAAACGCTGTTATAAAGAGCCTTGGTCACTGCAACGAGTGGTTGATGAAATCAATTCACAAAAAGGATCGCATTTTGAGCCTAAACTTGTTGAAGTGCTTAACGATAAGCTTAATGAAATAGAAATAGTATTAACTCGTTTTCCAGATTAATATCAAAAATATAGAAGTACAGGGGCATATGGATTATTTAGCAGTAAAGCACTCACACATGGCAATTGCTATGCTCAGTGTTATTTTATTTTATGTTCGCTCTTTTTCGCGAATTGGTAGTGGCAAAATAGCTAAGAATAAGTTGGTACTTATTGGTAGTCATAGCATAGATACACTACTGTTGGTTTCTGCTCTTACACTTGTTTTTATGGCTAAAATTAACCCTTTTGAGCAGCTATGGTTGTTAGAAAAGATAATTTTAGTTGTTGTGTATATTGCGATAGGGGTTAAAAGTTCAAAGCAAACTAACACCCTTGCTAAAATTATTTACATTGTAATTAATACCGTTGTTGTTTTAGCGATAGGTTATTTAGCGACGTCTAAATCAGCTTTGTTGTTCTAATAAAGTAAACCTTAATAATTTGAGCTTTACGGTATTGTCTGTAAAGCTCGTTCTTCCTCCTCGCTGCAAATATTCAAAAACATCACTACATTGGTATATAGCTTTAAAGTTAGGTAAACTACGCCTTCGTTTTCTAAAATGTTGCAGTATTGATGACCACCCTCGGGTTTGATGAACACGATGAATCTTATGTTGATGATGCTTTTGATGAATTTACCCCTGCGGCAATTTATCGTTGTATTAAAGCTGAGTCTAAATGGGATCCTCAATTAGATTTAACAGCAAGTTTTGACATTCTCACCGACTTTGAGCAACAAATAAATGTTTTGTGCTTAAAAGTGAGCGACGATCACGATCGCTTAGAAAAATTATTAGATACTTTTTATAGTACCTGGCTATTTAGTGCCTCAAGCTTAAAAGTGCCTGAGCATAAACTAAATAGTTTAAGTTATACCTTAACCATGCGCAGTGGCTCCCCAACTACATTAGCTATTTTACTGTGCCACTTTTTACAACAGGCTAAACTCGATGCTAGCATGAGCTTAAACCAAGGCGATATTGGTGTGCATGTCGCTATGAGCGATGAGGAAGGCTACATAATTGAACCAAGTAGCGGTCAACAAAGTTGGTATATTATCCCTGAAAATGCGGATGAGGATGATGGGCAAGAACAGGAACCACTAGAACTTATTTTTGATGATGAAGTATATAAATTGTTCTTAGCTCAACAAAAATGGTCTTTTATTAGCGAAAATAAATTTGGCCATGCTTTAACGTGTGTAGAAATGTTGATGGAATTAATTGGCGACGACCCGTATGAAAGACGCGACAGAGGCTACTTATTAAATCAACTCGATTGTCCTAAAATGGCACGAGATGATTTACAATTTTTTGTCGATGAATGTCCTGACGATCCTGCTATTGAGATTATTCAACATCAGATAGAAGAATTAGAAGATAATAATAAAACTCACCATTAAGAATAGGAAAAATTATGGTTGAAACTCAAAGTGCATTAATAACCAATGATGCCGTTGTACTTGGTTTACTTGCTGTTATTTTGGGGTTTATATTTAAAACCTCAAACAGTGAACGCCCAGCACTAAAAAGATTTTATAAATACGTACCGGCCTTGTTACTTTGTTACTTTTTACCGTCACTACTGAATACATTTGGTATAGTTGATGGCAATAAGTCCAATGTTTATTACGTAGCTTCGCGCTACTTACTGCCAGCTTGTTTAATACTTCTTACCATTAGTATTGATTTAAGAGCCATACTTAATTTAGGCCCTAAAGCACTTATTATGTTTTTAGTAGGTACCTTGGGTATTGTTATTGGTGGACCTTTGGCTATTTTAGTCGTCAGTGCTGTTGACCCTAGTATTGTTGGTGGCCATGGTCCTGATGCGGTATGGCGCGGTATGACAACTGTTGCGGGTAGCTGGATTGGTGGCGGTGCGAATCAAGCTTCGATGAAAGAGATGTTTGAAGTTGGCGGCGATATATTTTCGGTGATGGTTACTGTTGATGTAATAGTCGCTAATATTTGGATGGCTGTTTTATTGTTAATGGCAGCAAATCATAAGAAAATTGATGCGGCAACAGGTGCCGATACTAGCGCAATTGAAGATTTAAAACGCCGAGTAGAAACATATCACGCAGAACATGCTCGCATGCCTACTCTTAACGATTACATGACATTACTTGCTATTGCATTTGGTATTACTGGTTTAGCACATTTTTGTGCTGATTTTCTAGGTCCTTATTTTGGCACTACTTATGAGTGGGCAAAAGAGTACAGCCTAAACAGCAAATTCTTTTGGTTGATTGTCATATCGACTACGATTGGTATTAGTTTATCTTTTACTAAAGTGAGACAAATAGAGGCGTTTGGTGCTTCAAAAGTGGCCTCTAGCTTTTTATATATTTTAGTTGCATCGATTGGTTTGCATATGAATGTAACCGCCATTTTTGATAATCCCGGCTTATTTTTAGTGGGTGCTATTTGGATGCTTGTACATGCAAGTTTAATGTTGCTAGTTGCTAAACTAATTAAAGCACCGTTATTTTATATGGCAGTGGGCTCGCAGGCTAATGTGGGCGGTGCAGCGTCTGCACCTGTTGTAGCATCAGCGTTTCATCCGTCATTAGCGCCTGTTGGTGTTCTGTTAGCTGTACTGGGCTATGGTGTGGGTACGTATATGGCTTATATTTGTGGATTAATGATGCAAGCAGTTGCACCGTAAGGAATTTAAATGAAAGACCAAATTATTAAAATTAATGAAATTGAACTAGCAAACAACAAACCGTTTGTATTGTTTGGTGGTATTAACGTATTAGAATCTCGCGATTTAGCTATGCGTGTTGCAGAGCATTACGTAGAAGTAACCGCTAAATTAAATATTCCTTATGTATTTAAAGCGTCATTTGATAAAGCTAATCGATCTTCAATCAATTCGTACCGTGGTCCAGGTATGGAAGAAGGTTTAAAAATATTTGAAGAGATTAAAAAAACGTTCAATATTCCGCTTATTACCGATGTACATGAACCACATCAAGCGGCCCCTGTTGCTGAAGTTGTCGATGTTATTCAGTTACCTGCATTTCTAGCACGTCAAACTGATTTAGTGGTTGCTATGGCAAAAACAGGCGCGATCATTAACGTGAAAAAACCACAGTTTTTAGCACCACACGAAATGCGTCACATCATTACTAAATTTAATGAAGCGGGTAATAACAACGTAGCACTTTGTGAACGAGGCTCTAGCTTTGGGTATAATAATCTAGTGGTTGATATGCTTGGCATGGATGACATGAAAGCAATGGCTCCTGTGATTTTTGATGCAACACATGCGCTACAACGTCCTGGCGGTCGTACAGATTCGGCTGATGGTCGTCGTGCACAAGCAGCTGAGCTTGCCCGAAGTGGTATGGCATTGGGTATTGCTGGTTTATTTATAGAAGCGCACCCAAATCCTAACGAAGCGAAATGTGATGGCCCTTGCGCGCTAGCACTTAGCAAGTTAGAAGGTTACTTATCGCAAATGAAAGCGGTAGACGATTTAATTAAAAGCTTTGAACCGCTTGATACAAGTGCAAATGACTTATAATTAAAAGCTTAACAATTAAGTGAAATGTTAGAAAAGCGACTTAGGTCGCTTTTTTTACACCTTAAATATACTCTTTCTCAGCATAGGTATATAATTCACCGCATAAGAAAAACTAATTCTAAGCTTGGTCATCATGTCAAGACGAGTACCTCCATTAAACGCATTAAAAGCTTTTGAAGCCGCTGCGCGCCATTTAAGTTTTACAAAAGCTGCGGAAGAGCTTTATGTAACTCAAGCGGCTGTCAGTCATCAAATAAAAACACTTGAAGAACATTTAGGTTTGAAATTGTTTTTACGTAAAAATCGTTCGTTATTGTTAACCGAAGAAGGGCAAGGCTACTTCCTCGATATTAAAGAGATTTTTACGCAACTAATTGATGCAACCGAAAAACTATTAGCGCGTGGTGCTAAGGGCTCATTAACAGTTAGCTTAACACCAAGTTTTGCAATTCAATGGCTTGTACCTCGTTTAAGCTTATTTAATGAGTTACATCCTGAGATCGATGTGCGGATCAAGGCGCAAGACCAAGACGAAAACTCATTAACAGATGATGTTGATGTGGCTATTTATTACGGGCGAGGTCATTGGAGTGGTGTGCAAGCGTATAAATTACATACCGAGTATTTAGTCCCTTTATGCAGTCCTATGTTGTTAAGTGGGATAAAACCGCTTGACCAACCAAGCGATTTAGCACATCACACTTTACTGCATGACACTACCCGTAAAAACTGGAAAACATGGATGAAAACGGCTGGTGTGCGCAATATTCAAGTTAACCAAGGTCCTATATTTAGTCATTCATCGATGGTGCTGCAAGCAGCAGTGCATGGCCAAGGTGTGGCAATTGGTAACAGCGTGCTGGCAAAGCCTGACATTGACGCTGGACGCTTAGTGATCCCATTTAATCACAGTCTTGAAAGTAAAAACGCCTATTATTTAGTCCTTAGAGAATCACAAACAGAGCTAGGTAAAATAGTATCCTTTAAAGAGTGGATGTTGAGCTTAGTAGAGCAAGAGCAAGAGTATTAATATGATTGAGTGGGTTAAAAGTAGTCAGCAGCCGGCAATAGCGCAATTTATATTTGCCCATGGAGCTGGTGCCGGTAGTGATTCAGACTTTATGCAGCATGTGGCAAAACTAATCAGTGAACAGGGTGTTGATGTTGGCCTATTTGATTTTGAGTATATGCAAATAGCCAAACAAACGAATAAGCGTAGGCCTCCTGAGCGAGCACCTAAATTACTTAGTTATTACGAGCAAATACTTAACCATACACAGCCAAACGTTCCGCTATTTATTGGCGGGAAATCAATGGGCGGACGAATGGCATCCATGCTTGCTTGTACGACAGAACAACCTGTTTTAGGTGTTCTTGCTTTTGGCTATCCGTTTCATCCACCAGGCAAACCTGAAAAGCTGCGTACCGATCACTTCGCAGATTTAGTTTGCCCTTTTTTAGTATTACAAGGTGAGCGAGATACGTTTGGTACTCGCCAAGAGCTTGCAACAATGGTTATGCCGAAACAGCCACAATACATATGGCTTACAGATGGGGACCACTCACTTAAACCTCGTAAAAAAAGTGGTATGACTGAGCTACAAAATAGAGAAACAGCTGCTTTGGAGGCTGTTGAATTTATTAAAAACTGTGTGGATTTAAATTTAGAGGGTAATTAATGATTAAAGTATTTTTAATGATGGGCAGTATTTTTTGTATGCTTTCGGTCATGTTAGGTGCATTTGCAGCACATGGTTTAAAAAGCCGTTTAACAGAGTATTCGCTTGGGGTTTTTAAAACTGCTGCTGAATATCAAATGGTGCATGGACTTGCGCTTATTGCGGTTGCTATTTTAATTAAGTGGGGCATAAATCTGAGCTGGGCTGGTGGTTTTTTTATAACAGGCACACTACTTTTTAGTGGCAGTTTATATTTACTCGCATTAACTGGTATGAAGTGGCTGGGGCCAATAACACCAATTGGTGGGCTGTGCTTTATTATTGGTTGGGTAGTTATTTTAGTGCAAGTTGCACGATTTAAGTTTTAAAGAGTTTAAGGGTTAATATGTCTAGTGTTGTGATTTACTGTCGTAGTGGGTTTGAAAACGATGCCGCTGCTGAAATAACGTTTCACGCTGCAGAGCAAGGCTTTGCGGGTTATGTAAAAGCAAAGCCAAATACGGGTTACGTTGTTTATGAATGTTTTGAAGCGCATCACAGCGACGAAATAATCAAAAAAGTTGATTTTAAAAATATGGTGTTTGCACGCCAATGGTTTGCCGGTACATTACTTGAAAACATGCCTGTGGAAGATCGCGTTGGCGCGGTAGTTGAAGCTGCAAAAGAGTTTACATTGTGCTCAGAGCTACGTGTAGAAACCCCTGACACAAATGAAGGAAAAGAGCTTTTAACGTTTTGTAAAAAAATATCAACACCACTTAAAAAAGCCCTCGAAAAACAAAATACAGTATTGCGCGAACCCAAAGCAAACCGTCCTGTAATGCATGTCATGTTTTTAACAAACAACACAGCTTATGTAGGTTACTCATATAGTTTTAATAATTCTCCATTTTTTATGGGTATTTTACGTCTTCGCATGCCAAGCGATGCACCGAGTCGATCAACATTAAAGCTTGATGAAGCGTTTAATGTATTTATTCCTGAACAACAGCGCGAATCTCGTGTTGCAGCAGGTATGCGTAGTGTAGATTTAGGCGCTTGCCCTGGGGGCTGGACATATCAGCTTGTTCGCCGTGGTATGTTTGTAAGTGCAATTGACAATGGTCCGATGAATGATGATTTGATGGAAACAGGCCAGGTTAAACATTTTAGAGCTGACGGTTTTAAATATCGCCCTGAAAAAAGAAATGTTACCTGGTTAGTGTGTGATATGGTGGAAAAACCCACTAAAGTGACGACCTTAATGATTGATTGGGCTGTGAGTGCCTACGCTAAAGAGTTTATATTTAACTTAAAGCTTCCAATGAAAAAACGTTTTGACAGTGTCTACGAATGCCTTTCGATGATTAGAAAAGAGCTAGATAAACAAGGTATTAACTACGAGTTGCAAGCTAAGCATTTGTATCATGATCGTGAGGAAATAACCGTTCATTTAAACGTTACTAAGGTGCCACAAAATCTATACAGCTAAGTTTTATTAGTAATAAAAAATGGGTCTGATGACCCATTTTTTGTATATTTAACTTCGATATTTGGGCCTGTAATTATCAACCCATAAACGCGTAGCCCCACACACAGCGACAGGCATTACTATTAAGTTTATAAATGGTATTGCTGTTAATAGCATAACGGCAAAGCCAAACCCATACGATAGACCTTGTTTACTTTTTAAATCGTCTTTCATCTGTTTAAACCCAATTTTATGGTTATCGAACGCATAGTCTTCGTATTGCACTGCGAACATCCAACATGTAAATAGGACCCATAATATTTGACCAATGACGGGGAGTATCCAAAGCAGTATAAAAAAACCTATAGCGCGAGGAAGGTAATAGCATAACTTTGTCCACTCGCGGGCTAGCATACGAGGTATGTCTTTTACTAATTCAGCAAAGCCATCATCGTTAATCTTTTGGCCTGTTAAATAAAGTTCTACTTTTTCGCTTAACAAAGCGTTGAAGGGGGCTGCGATAAAATTAGTGATCACTGTAAAGAGCATACTGTAGCTAAATAAAACCATTAATATAGCAATTGGCCACATTAGCCATTCAAGCCAACTTAACCATTGTGGCAACATATCATTGATGTAGCTAAAACTGTCACTTAGCCAACCGAATAAGAAAAATAGCGAGCTACCAAAAAGTAAAATATTAATTAATAATGGAATAAAAACAAAACGTTTTAACCCCTTTTGAGTAATTAATTTAAAACCTGAAAAAAAATATTCCATACCTTGTACTATCTGCACAGTAACCTCAATAAATGTTTACCACTGTAGCTAGTATAAATAGCTGAATTTTTTTGAACAGCGTTTTTAGGTAACAAAGTGTTTAAATACTAGGCTTGTTTATCTTTCGAGGTTAAGTTTTCAGCAGTGTGTTTGGTATTTAGGCAAAGCAGAGCCTATGTAGTGTGGTTATTCCCCATAAATAGGCGATAACGTAGAATAAATGCCAAGCATGCGCTGCTCGCGGAAGCTTGGCTCGGTTTTTACTTATTCTTACATGGATGTAAGCCAGTAGAGTAATACAGGAGCAGTTACCGAGCCCACTAGGTTACAAACCTCACGCCGCGATTAAATAGCCCATAGATTGAATGAATTTTAATTCTGAAAGGCCAACAGGCACTAATAATGCTATAAAGTGGCTTAACTTAATGGTGATTTATCTATGGCAGGGAATTAAGTTACTTTTTTATAGAGAGCTTAGGCTGATTCTGTTCAGCTCCCTAACGCATGCAGTTTTAGTGACATTATTTTAAAAGCGAGTAATTATAGATGGCTAAGATCTTTGTGATTGGGTTGCCCAGAACTGGCACTACTAGCATAAGTGTTGCGCTACTAGAAATGGGCTTTTCGGTGGCGCATACCGCTTTTACAAAGCAAGCATTTGAAATGTCTGATGCAATATCTGACGCACCTTGCTTTAGTGACTACATGCATTTAGACGAGTTATTCCCAAATGCTAAATTTATATACTTAAGTCGAGAGCTAAACAAATGGGTGCCTTCAATTACTATGTTGCTCGAAAAAATGGCGCCTCATTTAGATTTAAATACAGGTAAGTTTAACCCTATTTTAAAGCGTAGTTTTCATCGTACGTTCTCTGATGTATTACCCTTATCATCGACAGCGCTAGCTGGTTGTTATTTAAAGCATGAACAAGCTGTTTTTTCGTATTTCAAAAATAGTGACAATTTTTTAGCAATAGATATTAGTGAACCTGATAGTTTGTTAAAACTAAAACAGTTTTTAGGCGTGGAGATACAAGGAAATACCTGTTTCCCTAAATTAAATATAGGACGTCAAGTCGCCAACTGGAAAGAATATAAACACCCAAATAAAATTAACTCTAATTTAGCTGGAAAAGAACATAGAAAATACTTTGACTATTCGCTGACCCCATTAAAGTGAATACGAAATATGACTTTTCTGTTATTAAAATTTTTTGCATCGACCAAATTAAATAAAATGATTGAGCTGGTAGCATATGCTATTTTTAGAGGCCTACACTGAATTTAGCAAGTAATTGCATTTAATAATGAGGGCATTCTTTATTCGCGTAAATTACTGGGTTTATTTAAACGTTTAAATAAGTAGAACGAGGTTGTTCATTTTTTACAATTCGGTATAGTTTGCCAACACATATTTTTAATATAAATTGAGATGTTCTATGCAGTTAGTTGATTTAAAACCGAATGACCAGGATGTGATTAATGTTTTTTCTGATATCGACCGACTAATAAACTCTCTATATCCAGTTGCCACTGCACAGTCTCTTACGTTAAATGAACTAAATGAGCCAAGTGTGTATGCGATTGGTTTAAAGAATGATGATGGTATTATTGCGTGTGGCGCTATTGTAAAGCAGTTTGATAAAACGCCCTATGGTGAAATTAGACGGCTTTATGTAAGCCCTAGTTATCGTGGTAAAGGGTTATCTAGGCGTATTATGCAGATACTTTTACATCACGCAGGTGAGGAGAAAATCCCACTGATCAGGCTAGAAACAGGGCCAAAGCAAATTCAATCGATTAAGCTATATGAAAATCTTGGTTTCAAACGATGTGCTAGTTTTGGGCCTTACCTCGAGAATCCACAAAGTGTATTTATGGAGTTAGGCCTAAGCCAGTAACAAAGCGCATAAAGGTTAACAGCTTCACTCTAAGTGACCACACTAAATTATTTAAGTAGCTATTAATTATAGTTTTTTATAGCGTATAAACTATAATGAATTGCTACTTTCAAATATACCCAAAGTTCATTAGTACTATTATATATTGTCTGTTAAAGATCATTTCAAAAATGCCCTCTTAAAATTAACAAAAGCAGAATACTGTTTTTGTTGGCTATAATCGTATAAAATCCGTCATTTACTATGCTCCTTAAAATACTTCAAACCATAACGTTTAAATAGCGAGACTTTCTTATCCTTTCTAAAAATGACACTAAACCAATGACAGACATAACAGTAGTAACCCATAACGGTAATTTTCATGCGGATGACGTTTTTAGTATTGCAGTACTTAAACACGTGTTGCCAGCGTTTAAACTGGTACGTACTCGCGATAAAGCGCTTATAGAAAATGCCGATTTTGTAATTGATGTAGGTGGCGAATACGACCCTGAAACGAACCGCTTTGATCATCACCAGCGTGGTGGTGCAGGCGAGCGAGAAAATGGCATTCCTTTTTCGTCGTTTGGTTTAATATGGAAAAAATACGGCTTAGCGTTGTGTGATGATAACCAAGCCGTTGCTGATAGAGTGGATTCAGGCTTAGTTTCAACTATTGACGCCATCGATTGTGGTCATGTTGAAGGGGTATCAAAAGGGATAAGCTTGAGCCAAACAATCTCAATGTTTAACCCTACGTGGGAAGAAGAAAGTAACTTTGATACTTGTTTTGACGAAGCCGTTGAATTTGCAGCTCGCATGCTTATTCGTTTTATCGCTTCGGCTCACGGAAGTGTAAATGCAAAAGAGATTGTCGCCAAAGCAATTGAAAATGCTGAAGATGCCAGAGTAATCGTACTTGAAAAATACACACCGTGGAAAAAAACGGTGCATATTTTATCAAGCGATGCGCTATACATGGTTTACCCATCGCATTCTGGACAATGGATATTACAAACTGTACCCGTTGAGCCAGGTTCGTTTGAAGATAGAAAATCGCTGCCTAAAGCATGGTCTGGTTTATCTGACCAAGCGTTTGTAGATGAAACAGGTATTGACGACGCTGTGTTCTGTCACAATGGTTTATTTATAGCGGGCACTAAGTCGTTTGAAAGCACAATGAAACTTGCCACTATGGCGCTTAGCGAATAACAACTCAGATTCATAACGAATACTAAGCATAACAATTTATATAGATTGTTATGCTTGTTATCTTAGCGCGGAGCATTATGTTTGAATTAAAAACAATCGCACTTTTTACTATTACAGCCTTAGCAGAAATAGTGGGTTGTTATTTGCCCTACCTTTGGCTTAAGCAAGATAAAAGTATTTTACTTTTAATTCCTGCGGCTTTAAGTTTGGCACTATTTGCATGGTTGCTCTCTTTACATCCTACTGCAGCTGGGCGTGTGTATGCAGCTTATGGCGGCGTATATATTTGTGTTGCGCTATTATGGTTATGGGTTGTTGATGGCCTAAAGCTTACTATGTGGGATATTATCGGTGGTTTAGTTGCACTGCTGGGTATGGCAATAATTATGTTCGCCCCAAAAAGTGCATAGCTGGCTCATACTCAATAAATAAAAAGCGCCTATTTATAGGGGGAAACACATATAGGCCCTGCCTTGGCTAAAAACCAAATGCACAGCTGCAATTTCTACCTCCAAAGATAAACACACCCTAGTGTTGTTTAAAGTCCTACCTCGATTATTTTCAAACTGCCAATAAAATTATAACAACTTCAATACGACAGGTAGTACCTAACGCTACATATGCGCCAAGCAACTATTGAAGCTGGTGGATGTTATGCTGAGCGTTTTAGAAGTGCAAATTATATTTAATTTAAAAATACATGGGTATTACTTGGTCACAACACGTTGGCTAAACTGTAAGTAATTGAGGTGTTGAGAATGCCTTGCTCTAATCCATCAAAAGTAAATTTTATAAACAAAGTAACTCAAGATTAATTTTAGTGAATGAGCTAACTCATTTTTGCTAATAAAATTTATAATGAGTCATTTAAAAATAGCCATTTTTTTACAACTTTTCTTATCTTTAATAATCATCAAAGTCCTATTTTATATGCGCTAGCGAGCAATACGTGATTGGTTGTTTTATCAACATTAAAAATCACTCGTTACGAGTAAAAATACTTGTTGGACTTGAATGTCTATTTTTCTTTTAATGCGCGGCACTAGCCGAGTCGGCATTAATTAAATAAAAGAGAAAGATAAATGAAAGAGACAACATCACTAGAACAAGCTCGTACGAGCTACAATGTTCGTCATTGGAGCCAAGGTTTTTTTGGTATTAATGATCAAGGTGATGTGTATGTTGCGCCCAAGGCTCATGCACCAGAGCAAACCATTGCATTAACAGATATCGCAAAGCAACTACAAGATAAAGGTTTAAGCTTACCTGCTTTAGTTCGTTTTCCGCAAATTTTACACCATCGTGTACACAGCTTGTGCGGCGCATTTAATACTGCGATTGAAAACTATGGTTACCCTAAAGACTACCTATTAGTTTACCCAATAAAAGTAAACCAACAACGTGAAGTGGTTGAAGAAATAGTAGCAAGCCAAGCACAAGTAGAAAAAAAGCAACTTGGTTTAGAGGCAGGCAGCAAGCCTGAACTACTCACAGTGTTAGCATTAGCTGAAAAAACCAGCGCTGTTATTGTATGTAATGGCTACAAAGATAAAGAATACGTACGTTTAGCACTTATTGGCGAAAAGCTAGGTCATAAAGTGTATATCGTACTTGAAAAGCTTTCTGAGCTAGACATGGTGCTTAGCCAAGCAAAAGAGCTTAACGTAAAACCACGCATTGGTATTCGTGTGCGTTTAGCGTCGCAAGGTAAAGGTAAGTGGCAAGCGAGTGGCGGCGAAAAATCAAAATTTGGTTTATCTGCATCGCAAGTTTTACATGTAGTTAATCGTTTAAAAGGTGCAAACCAGCTTGATTTATTGCAGCTAGTACATTTTCACTTAGGGTCACAAATGGCGAACATTCGTGACGTACGTTTAGGTGTAAGCGAAGCTGCGCGTTTTTACTGTGAGCTACGTAAACTAGGCGCAGAAATTGATTGCCTTGATGTAGGTGGTGGTTTAGCTGTTGATTACGACGGCACGCGTAGCCAGTCGCATAACTCTATGAATTACAGCTTAGCTGAATATGCAAATAACATTGTGTACACCATTGGTGATACATGTAAGCAATATGAGCAACCAATGCCGACTATTATTTCTGAGTCGGGTCGTGCGCTTACGGCGCATCATGCAGTGCTTATTTCTAATGTTATTGGTACTGAAAGTTACACGCCAGAAGAATTAGTAGCGCCAGCGGCAGATGCACCTCTGTTATTAAAAAACATGTGGGCATCGTTTGTACAGTTAACTGATTTAACGGATGACCGTGCATTAATTGAAATTTATCACGACAGCCAAGGTGACTTAGCTGAAGCGCATAACCAATTTGCACTCGGTTTATTAGATTTATCGCAACGTGCATGGGCTGAACAAATTAATATCCGTATTTGTTATGAACTTAACAAACACATGGATAATAAAAACCGTTTTCATCGTCCTATTATTGACGAGTTAAACGTTCGTTTAGCCGATAAGTTTTTTGTAAACTTCTCTTTATTTCAATCGCTTCCAGATGCATGGGGCATTGATCAAGTGTTTCCGGTATTGCCATTAAGTGGCTTAACTGAAGCGCCAAAAAAACGTGCCGTATTACTTGATATAACCTGTGATTCAGACGGCGCACTTGAGCATTACGTAGATGGACAAGGTATTGAAAGCACATTACCTGTACCAGAGTTTAGCGCTGATAAACCTTATTTAATGGGCTTTTTCTTGGTGGGTGCTTATCAAGAAATTTTAGGTGATATGCATAACTTGTTTGGCGATACGCACAGCGCAATTGTTAATATGGATGAGCAAGGCGTTGCAAGTATTACCGAGATAAACCAGGGTGACACTGTTGCCGATATGATGCGCTATGTACATTTAGATGTTGAAAGTTTTCAGCAATCATACGAGCAGTTAGTAAGCACTAAAATTGAAAAACACGAACAGCAAAGCGTTTTAGACGAGTTGCAAAGCGGCCTTGATGGCTACACTTATTTAGAAGAGTTATAAGTAATGTCGACTTTGTTTGGTCACGCAGATCACTCATTGTACTCAAATGGGATGACGTTTTTACGTCGTCCCATGGTGCAAAACATTAATGCTATTGATGCAGACGTAGTCGTTTTAGGTTTACCGTTTGATTTGGCGACCTCGGGTCGCCCTGGTGCGCGCTTAGGCCCTGATGCAATTCGTCGTGCATCGGTTCATTTAGCATGGGAAGACACTAAATACCCGTGGACGTTCCCGTTGTTTGAGCGCTTAAAAGTGGCAGACGCAGGGGATTTTACTTACCCTGTTGGCGATCCTGAGTATTTTACTGCGCAACTAGAAATGGCTGCTGAGCAAATACTTCGCCAAGGTAAAACGCTATTAGGTTTAGGGGGCGATCACTTTGTGACGCTTCCGCTATTACGTGCTCATGCAAAAATACATGGTAAAATGGCGTTAGTGCACTTTGATGCGCACACCGATACCTATAGCAATGGCTCGCGATTTGATCACGGCACTATGTTTTATCATGCACCAATGGAAGGGCTGATAGATGTTGAACGCAGTATACAAATAGGTATTCGTACCGACTTTGATCAAAGTAAACATGAGTTTGCTGTGATTGATGCAATGCAAGCCAACGATTTACATGCAAATGAAATTGCAGCGCAAATACTTGAACGAGTAGGCGACCTACCTGTTTACTTAACGTTTGATATAGATTGTTTAGACCCTGCGTTTGCGCCTGGTACAGGCACTCCTGTGTGTGGTGGTTTAACGTCAGATAAAGTACTTAAAGTACTGCGTGCGCTAAAAGGCATAAACATGGTAGGTATGGATGTGGTAGAAGTATCACCTTCGTACGACCAAAGCGAGCTTACCGCTATTGCCGCAGCAACCATTGCGAGCGAATTATTGCATTTGTGGACGCATAAAAATAAGTACTAATTCTATAATTTAAGTACTACAAAAAAGGGTATGCATTTGCATACCTTTTTTATTTAGAGATATCGATTATTCAACTGCTTAATTTCTTTTAACCAAATAACGCTCAGCCCAATAAGAGGCAGGTTAGTGGTTACAGGGTTAAATGCTTCAATAAGTAATTGTGGCTGCATTACAACTACAGCGAGTAGAAGGCCAATTAACGCTAAAATATTTAAAATTACTAAGTATTTATTTTTATAAAATACAAATAAACACACGCCAAATATAATTTCGCCAACACCCGCTGAACGTGTAATTAAATCAGACACTTCTGCTGAAAAACCAGCACTGCCAGTCATTAATTTTTCAAGTGGTGCAATATGATAAAGCTTTGGAAAAAAGCCGTGAATGATACTAACCCAAATAACTATTTGAACAATTTAACGACCTAAATCAATTACTAACGTCGTTAAAAAACTTTTATTTAGAACCACTAAACACAAAGTTTTTTGCCTAGTTACTAAATGATTTATTTAACGTTAAAATAGCCCCCATAGTTAATTGAATTAGTATATCCAACTTAAACTCACTATGTAGCGAGCAAGTTGAATATAACCGCGATTATTTCCTAGCATTGTCAATACGCTCTTGTGCACTTGGGTGGCTAGACAAGTACTCTAAAAAGTCATTTACTTTTTCGAGGTGTTCGTTTTCGCTAGTATGACTTTCTTGCAGTGCTTCTATCGCATCAGCAAAGTCATTACTCGAATACCCAAGCGACTCTAATTGGGTGAGTGCAAAGCTATCGGCCTCACGCTCCATATCACGTGAAAACCCTTGCTGAGCAAACGATGCACCGGTACCTAACGCAACCTCTGCAACTCCCTCTAAATCACCAAATACAACCGCTAACACAATAGTACTTGCGGCAGATTGTGCTGTAATGCGTACGCTATGCTGGTGGACTACATGGCCTATTTCGTGTAGCAATACCGCTTTTAGTGCATTGGGTTTATCGGCAAGTAAATTTGCTAAATCATCGGTGACCACGATACGGCCATGGGGGAGTGCAAACGCGTTAGCACCAAAGCTGTCTGATTTATAAAACGATAATCTATAAACCGATTGATCAAGCGATAACGCATTAAGCATACTTGTAAAATGTGCTTGTACTTTAGCTTGCTGCTCTGCGGGCAGCTCACTTGGGTCAAGCGCAATCTTTTTAATTAGTGTAAAGCTTTGCTCCCCCATTTGTTCCACAACATTACGTGGCAGAGTATCAACACTGTAAACAGCAATGGCGGGTACCGCTTTATAAAGTACTAACCACATGAAAAGTGGTGTAAATATTACTGCGGCTAAAATTGCCCATTTACTTTTTTCAAGGCGCTCCATTATGTGATGGTTATTTGCTTTAAATGGCCACCTGTAACTTACATCTTGAGGAATAAAACGACTGCCATCTTCAAAGTTTAGTTCGTCGGCAAGTCCTGCCATTCCCGAACTTAATTTTAGACTTGAGATTGCGTGGCGAGCTATAACGTGTTCATCGTTAATAACGTCAATGTGTGTGTCGCTAATAGTTGCAATACACACTTGATAGTTACTCGATGCGATGGGGAAAAAATGTCCCTTTACATGCATAGTGAGCTCTTAAGTTAGAGAAAGGTCAATATCAAATACGTTTGCAGCTTCTTCAGCAAATGATGATTGCTGTTCTTGCGCGGTATCGATTAGGTTTAATGCACCAGGATAAATAGTGACGTTAGTTACATCAGCGAGCATTTTTGATGTACGTACTTTTGTCCATGGGTATGCAAGGCCTAGCGAAAGTACGATAGCCAACATATTAGTTAATAGTAAAACAGCGAAAGGAATTGGTTTTAGCTCTGATTTAAATGTGGCAACGCCTTCAAAATGGCTGTTATCAAAAATGTGATTTCTAATAGCGGCGTGCCATACAGCAGAAACAATGGCAATCATTAGTACATAGGCAATCATCATAAAGATAGGAAGCATAACCATAGCAGCGGAGTTTTCTAAATTTTGTTGATTTTCAACATCTACTAAGCTGAGGCCAAATAACCCTAAAATTCCCATAAAGAGCACCATGGTGATAGAGCTCACTACAAAACAAATAAGCGCTGTTAGGTAATAGGTTTCGCCTTTTAGGTTTACAGTAAGTGGTTTGTCACCGTAACTAATATTGCTATGGATATAGCTATCAATACGTTTTATAACATAAGGCATTAATAAATAAAGTGTAAATATGCTGGCGATAGGCAAAAGTATAAAGTTAATAAAGGCTTCGCCGTAATTGCCTTTAAAAGCAAAGCGAACATTACGATGGCGCGTCATACGCAGATTAAAACGTAAACCTTGGTTAATAATCCATGGCATTAAAAAGATAAAACCAAGAGCAATAAACAGGCCTAAAATAGGCATAAAGCTAATAGAAAATGTATAAATAAAAAATACAACAACCGCTAAAATCCGACCTTTTAAAATTTGTATTGGTGTTGCTAGGTAGTCAAAGCTATGACCATCTATACGGGTGTGGCCGTAAAAATAGCGATGCGTACGTACTTTAGCCCACGCCGAATATATGCCAAGCGTAATAATGCTAAGTAATATATTTACAATCCAAATTCCAAAAAACTCACCACCTTTACCATTAAATTGCACTTTTCCGCTAAAAATTGGTTCAGCAGGTTCATTTATTGGTGGGGTTGTTTCAGATGGGGTAGGGTGTATTGATTCCATTAAATTATATCCATGTTGTTTTTTTGTTAATTTACCCATTTTTAGTGCAAAATTCAATGTTTATAATTATCCAACCCTTCTGCAAACAGCTATAAATAGGCGTTTTAAATATTGAGTTAAATACTCTAATACTTTTTTATAAATAAACCTCGCTGGTTTATTTATTTGGCTGGTAACTGGGGTCTTTAGCTTATTAATATGCGATTTAGCTACTATACATACTTAGTGCTGCTTAAATGTAATGGCATTAATTATGTATTAAGCACACCTACGTACAATTAAGCTAATTGATTTATATGCCAAAATAATAGATTGTAAGAGTAGTGCGGATGTAAATTTATTTAGGTTTTACAGCTTTTATCACCGCTTTAAATAACATTAGGATATTTATTATGTTCCAAGCAGTCGTGTTAGGGGGATTAGAGTTTAGCCCGCTGATTGTTTACTTCCCAATAGCATTTATTTTAACGGCGTTGACTCGTTTTGCTTTGCATCGACTAGATTGGCATGACCGTATTTGGAAAGTGGCTTGGTTTGAGGTGTCACTATTTGTTTGTTACTTGGCACTCGCCGTCTATTTATACCAATCTGTTTAATTAATTGAGCTATTTTGAGGCAAGAAAACCGTGTCGATAACAAGGCAAAAATTTTGTTATTTAGTTGTTCTATATCAGAAATTTTTAACACAGTTAGCGTCAGGTTTAAGCCCTCAAATTACTCAAGTATTATAGCGGGTTGGTATTACTAAGTGGAAGATAAATTGAATGATTAAATATCTGCGTATTACTTTTACTATCTTGGTTGTTATAGCTGCGGTTTTTGCTGGGCGTTGGGTATGGACTGACTACATGCATACTCCTTGGACGCGTGATGGGCGTATTCGAGCCGATATTGTCACGGTTGCTCCAGACGTGTCGGGTTGGGTAACTGCTTTAAATATTAAAGATGGTCAAAACGTACAAAAAGGCGAAGTACTTTTTAATGTTGATAAAAAGCGTTATCAAGCAGCGCTTGATAAAAGTAAAGCCAATACAGAAAACGCATTGTATACATGGGAGCTTGCCAAGCACAAATACGAAAGACGTGTTGAGCTAAACACTCAACAGGCAATTAGTGAAGAAACGCTAGAATCAACTCGTATTAATACTAAAATTGCTGAAGCAAATTATAACTTAGCTAAGACAGAGCAAACAATTGCGCAGTTAAATGTTGATAGAACACAAGTACTTGCACCTGCATCGGGGCAAATAATTAATTTGAATTTACGCCAAGGCAACTATGTAGCTCAAGGCACACCTGTGTTTGCTATTGTTCAGTCAGATTCATTTTATGTAACGGGTTACTTTGAAGAGAGTAAAATACCGCTTATTTATCCTGATCAAAAAGTTAAAATAGCCCTTTTAAGTGGTGGTAAGCAATTAACAGGGCACGTAGTGAGTGTAGGTAAAGCAATTGCAAATACGAATACACAAAGTAACGGTCAGCTTTTACCACAAGTACAACAAACATTTAATTGGGTGCGTTTATCGCAACGTATTCCTGTTGATATTAAGTTAGATTCATTGCCCGAAAATACACAGCTTAGCGCAGGAATGACCGCCACAATACATCTCGCTACACGTTAAGGGGAAGACAGTGGGCGTTGTATTACAAAATTTGTTTTTTCCTAAAAAACAGGCAATTATTTTTGCGGCTAAGGGCGTTATAGCCATGGTGATGGCGCTCACTATTGCTATGTCGCTTAATCTTGAAAGGCCTTATTGGGCGTTAGTCTCGGCTATATTTTTGCAATTACGCCCGCAAAGCGGATTAGTTATTGAAAAAGCAATTTGCCAAATAATAGGCACCATAGTGGGTGGTTTATTTGGCATATTGCTTTTAACTCAGTTAATTCTCTACCCTTATTTAGCGCTCGGTGCACTTGCATTATGGTTGGGAGTAAACTCTGCGTTATCGGCAATGGTACGCCAAGCAAACTTTGTTTATGCGTTTGCTATGGCAGGTGTAACAGCCGCTATTATTGTACTTTTAGTCATGGTGACTCCGGCAATGGTGAGCAGCCAAAGTATATTTGATATTGCACAAGCGCGAGTAAGCGAAATAATAATAGGCTCTGTATGTGCTGGGCTTGTGAGCCATCTATTTTGGCCTGTAAAAGTTAAACACTTACTGCAAACACAAGCGCGGTCGGTTATAAATCAAACGTTACATTATTTAGTTATTGAGCTTGATTCTAAGGGCTCGCACGAAAACCGTCACCAGCAAATAGATGGCATTATGGCAACATTGGGATCAATAAACGAAGATTCCAGCGCAGTAAGGTACGAAGGACCAAAAGGTCCAGGGCGCTCGCGTGCTGCAAATCAGTTGTCGCAAAAAGTACTTTCTTTATTGGCCTTAATTCAAATAATTGGCCGCCTACAGCGAAACCACGAAGACCTTATTACACCAACTTTAGATAAATTAATAAGTAAACTTAAGCACGTATTTGCGCAAATTAAAGAGTCTGACGATTTTGATTACTGCGCCGAACAAGTTAAAACGCTGCGTAAAGAGCTAACCGACTATAGAGCAAATACGGTGTGTGATTCGCCATTTGAATCTCACATGCTCAATGTGAGCTTAGAAGTAGCAGCCGACTTAACAATTTTACTACGCGCATACAGAGCGTTAGAAGAGCGTGATAAAACATTATTAAATGCACCCAGTATGCTTACATATCGCGACCCATTAGCTGGCATTATTGTTGGATTTAGAACTGCTTTGGTATTTTCTATCGGCGCATTTATTTGGATTAATACAGGCTCTTCTGCTGCATTATTAATTATGATTTTACCGGTCATATTTTCGATAATGTTGGCGAGAATACCGTTAGCTATTTTACAGGTGGTAATAAAGCGTTTATTGGTAGGCGTGGTGGTTGCTGCTATTGTAACTATTTTTTACGCACTCAATTTATTATCACAAAGTGGTGGGCAATTAGAAATATTGCTACTTGTATTAGCAGGGCCTTATTTTTTGGGTTTACTGCTGCTAGCTGATCAACAAACATTGCCATATGGCTTGGGGTTTTGTATCCCATTTACGATTTTGGTAAGACCCAGTACCGATATGAGCCTTGCGTTTTCAATCGATTACACACTTAGCTCTGCAATGGCAATCTTTGCGGGGGTGAGTATTTTATTTTGGATTTTTCAGTTATTTACAGGACCAAGTGTACAATTACTTGTTCATCGTGTTTTTAAGGCCACTTATAAAGATTTACTCGAAATAAATAACCATCCAACCCCAAGTATTTGGTATAACCGCCGCATGGCCGATAGGTTAATTCGCCTAACTAATTACGATCAAGGTTCACACTCACGCGTAATTACTGATCTTGCACTAACCGCTCTAAATTTAGGGCATGCGTCGGTACGTTTAAACTCAATTTGTGAAAATTTGGCTGGTAATACAAAGCTAAAGTATTTAAATGAGTGGCAGCGTACATTAGCCGATGCATTTATGTTGGCAACCAAGGGCAAGTTTAATAATAAGTTTAAGCAAGCGTCAGATAATCTTTATGGGGAATTGGCTCAGACGGTGGACGATTCAAATCAATTAGAGGCAATAAAAGGCATGTTTATTCGCATTAATCTGACCTTTGAAAGAAGTGCGAGTAAGATAAATTAGCCCCATTCGCTGCTTTTCGAGTTCAGATGTTATAGTGAAATCTGTTATACTTGCTGGATAATTTTATGGGGCTGTTATGATTTCAAAAAACCAACTCAAACTTATTCGCCAACTTGGCCAAAAAAAGTACCGAAAGCAATATAATCAATACCTTGTACAGGGTGAGAAAAACGTACTTGAGTTATTAAACAGCCCATTAAATGTGGTTAATATTTTTGCTACAAACGAATTTATAAATGCGTACCAAGTTAAGTATCCGCAAGCTAACTTTATAGAAGCTGATGAAGAGACCCTCACCAAAGCCAGCACGCTAGTTAGCAATAATGCAGCCATTGCTATTGTTGATATGCCAAAGGCAGCTTTACCACAAGCAAGTGGTTTAATACTCGCACTTGATGGCGTATCAGACCCTGGTAATTTAGGCACAATAATAAGAGTGGCAGACTGGTACGGTATTAAACATATAGTAACTAGCACCGACAGCGCAGATGCTTACAACCCAAAAACAATTAGCGCCACAATGGGCTCATTTGTAAGGGTATCGGTAAGCCAAGTAGATTTACCTGATTATCTACAGTCTTTAAATTTACCTGTTTACGGTGCTTTTTTAGATGGGCAAAGCGTGCATAAAACCCAATTTATGAGCTCAGGCGTTTTACTAATGGGTAGTGAGTCGCATGGAATACGCGAGACATGTGCAAAGTTAGTAACTAATAAAATCACCATTCCCGCTTTTGGTGGTGCAGAGTCGCTTAATGTTGCAATGGCGACCGGTATTATTTTAGATAATTTTAAACGTCAAGCTTAACAATTTAACTGTTAATGAGTTAAATTGTTTGTAATCAATAACAATAATAATCGGTAATAACAATAAGATGCGCTTAAGCACTATTAAATTAGCGGGCTTTAAATCGTTTGTAGAGCCCACTAAAATTCCATTTCCTGATCAAATGACGTGTGTTGTTGGCCCCAATGGCTGTGGCAAATCTAACGTTATTGATGCAGTACGATGGGTGCTAGGTGAAAGCTCTGCTAAAAACCTGCGTGGCGATGCCATGACCGACGTTATTTTTAATGGCTCAACTAATCGAAAAGCCATATCACAAGCCTCTGTAGAGCTTGTTTTTGATAACGATAAAGGAAGTCCTTCAAACACATTTGCCGATCGAAACCAAATTGCTATTAAGCGTTTAGTAACGCGCGACGGACAGTCACTGTATTTTTTAAATGGCAGTAAATGCCGTAAGCGCGATATTACCGATATATTTTTAGGCACCGGTCTTGGTCCACGTAGTTACGCAATTATTGAGCAAGGGATGATCTCGCGCTTAATAGAGAGTAAACCACAAGAGCTGCGCGTATTTTTAGAAGAAGCCGCAGGCGTTTCTAAATACAAAGAGCGCCGCCGCGAAACACAAACTCGTATAAAAAGCACTCGCGAAAATCTTGAACGTTTGTTAGATGTGCGTAAAGAACTACAAAGCCAGCTCGATAAATTGGCTGTGCAGTCGGTTGATGCAAAAAAATACCGCGAATTAAAAGCACAAGAACGCATGCTAAAAGGCCAAATTGCCGTTTTAAAATGGCAAAAGTTACATCAGCAGCAACTTGAAAAAAGTGCCCAAATTAAAAAACTTAATGATCAAATTTTGTTTTTTAAAACCGCTAACTCAGGGCATGACGATGTACTTGCAAGCTTAGAAGGGCAAGTACAAGCCCAGCAAGATAAACTAAGCGATGCACAGCATCAGCAACATGTAATACACACCGAGCTTACTCGCGCTGAGCAACAACAAATCAATGTAAAGCAGCAAACCCAAACGCTTAAACAAAGTTTAATTAAATTACAGCAACGCCAAATCCAAAGTGCTGAGGTAAAATCGCAGCAGCAAATTGTGTGCGAGCAACTTAATGAAGCCCTGCAAGAGGCAAGTGAAAACGCCTTAGTATGTGAAGAGCAAGTTAGTGGGTTAACGCATGAACTTGAGGAATTATTAGCACTTAAGCAGCGCCACCATACTCATTGGCAAGCTTTGTGTGAGCAACAGCAACAGCTTAATAATAACGTGCAACTACATAGTAGTCACATTAAACAAACTCAGCAGCAAATTGATCATGTTAACGAACAAATTGATCAGTTAACTGTTCAGCTTAACGAGCTACAAAGTAGTGATGTAGAGCAACAGTTAATACAGCAAACACAGCAAACACAAACATTAACTCAAGAGCTTGCCGCTAAACAAACAGCACATACGAAGTGCACTGCTAAGCTTGAGGTGCAAAATGAGCTTGTTAATAACTCACAAAAACAATATTCGACGCTCACTCAAACAATAAACGAGTTAAAAGCCAGTATAACGGGGCTTAAAAGTACATTAGGGCTTGATGAGAAAAGTGAACGTACTAATGGTTTGTTTAATCAGCTAAGTGTTAAAGAAGGCTTTGAGCTTCTAATAGAGCAAGCACTTAAATCTTTAGAGCATTTAAATGTAAGTGAGCAGCAAGCTGATAACAGTGTTTGGCCAAATAGTGATAAAAGTGTGCCAACAAATAGCTTAGCTACATATATAACAAGCGGTGTTTATCCAGAGCATTTAGCACGTATTGCTTATAGTGAAAGCGGTGATTTAGAAATACTAAAAGATAGTTTTTATACAGCCGTTATGGATAAAAACGGTGTTTTATATGGTCGTAATTGGCATGTAAGTGCTGAATGTAATGCAGAAAACTCATTACTGTTAAAGCATAAGCAATTGCAAGATAAAGCGCAGCAATTAAATAATACCGAGGACGAGTTACAACAAGTAACACACACTCGTGACGAACATACAGCTGAGCAAATAAAGTTAGTTAACGAGCAAAGCGAGCTAAAAGAAGCCATACATGAGCTTGCGCAAAATATAGCGGTAGCCAGTACGCGCAGCGACATGCTTGTGCAGCAAGTAGCACAATTTAAGTTACAACTAGAAAAGCTACAGCAACAAAAACAGCAATTAACCGCTCAGCTTTTACAATTAAATACCGTGCTTGATGAGCAAACAGAGCAATTTGAAGTGTTAAATGAGCAGCAACTTAACTTAGCGGATGAAGTAGACGCTGCAAATAGCTTGCGCTCACAAAGTGATAAAAGTTATAGCGAAGCATTAAGCATGCTTGAGCAATATAAAACACAAGCACATAAGGCAACGCTCTCAGAGCAAAAGGCACGCAGTGAATGGCAGTTAAGCCAAACCAAATTGAGCCATGCAGAGCAAGAGCACGTTAGTGCATCAGAAGGTGCGCAAGAACTACTTAGTGAAATAGAAGAGCTGCTGATACCAGAGCAAGAACTTAGCGATAAAATTACGCAGCTTTTAGCACAGCATCAAAAAGGTGAGCAGGCATTAGTATTGCTACAAAAAGAATTAGTTCAGGCGAAAGAGAGCTTAAACACTAAGCAAATAAGCCTTAAAAATTCACAAGGTGAGCTGGTGGGCTTGCAAGAGCAGCACCAAAAGCTAACAATTGAAGAACAAAGCTTAGTAATAAAAGCGCAAGTTGCGCTTGAGCCATTAGAAGAGTTGAGACAAAGCTTAAAAGCAATACTTGATGAATTACCAGATTCATTAAATTTAAGTGCAGCACAAAATCAGTTAACAGGATTTACTAATCAGTTAGATAAATTAGGTGCAGTAAACTTGGCGGCAATAGAAGAGTTTGATTTAGCCAAAGCACGTAGTGATTATCTTGATAATCAATTAGATGATTTAACAAAAGCGTTAAGCACCCTTGAAGGTGCAATTCGTAAAATTGATAGTGAGACCAAAACACGCTTTAAAGCGACGTTCGATCAAGTTAACGAAGACTTTGCTGAGCTATTTCCTAAAGTTTTTGGTGGTGGGAGCGCATATTTAGAATTAACCAGTGACGATTTACTCGAAAGTGGTGTTAGTATAATGGCACGACCACCGGGTAAGAAAAATTCAACAATTCATTTGTTAAGTGGTGGAGAAAAAGCGCTGACCGCATTATCATTAGTGTTTTCTATATTCAGGCTCAATCCAGCTCCTTTCTGTATGCTGGACGAAGTAGATGCACCACTAGATGATGCCAACGTTGTGCGTTTTTGCCGTTTGGTTGAAGAAATGTCACAATCAGTGCAGTTTATTTATATTAGTCATAATAAAATTGCGATGGAAATGGCAGGTAGATTAACAGGTGTTACTATGGCAGAACCTGGCGTATCGCGTATGGTTGCTGTAGATATAGAGCAAGCTGTGCAACTTGCACACGCATAAATTTTTATAACAAGTGTATTAGTTTTTCATTAATATACAGGTTTTAGGCATATCAAATAATAAAAGGTGAGGGGATGGCCGAACAATTAAGATGGGTTTTAATCGTTATCAGTGTAATTGTCATTGGTGGTTTATTAATACATGGATTGTGGTCAGTTAGAAAAAAAGACCGCCCAGAAGTATCGGATAATGAACGGGTTGAGCCATTACAACAAAGCGCACCAGCTTCATCTAAATCATTTCCTACAGAGGCAGAGCTAAAAGAGCCTGTGGTAGAAGAACGTGATGAACCACAATTCGGTGAGCTTAACTTTGATGAGAATGAGCCACAAATTGATACAAGCGTACCAGCAGTGCCCATTGAAGATGACCTAGAAGTAGTTGATGATCTAGAAGCAAAAGAGCAAAATGATGAAAAATCATCTGCGCAAATGCCTGATTTTGTTATTGTGCATATTCAAATGCCAGAAGGGCTTAGCATGCAGGGCAGTAAATTATTACCAGCCGTTAACACGTTAGGTTTTAAATATTCTGAGGAAGGCTTTTTTAATCGCCACTTAGATCCGGCAGGCCAAGGCCCTGTATTATTTAGATTAGTAAATATGTACAACCCAGGTACGTTTGATATTGATAATATGGAACAGTTTAGTACCGCAGGGGTTAGCTTATTTATGACATTGCCGTGCGACGGTGACGGCCTAGCTGCATTTAACATGTTGCACAGTGCAGCTAAAAAGTTAGCTGACGAGTTTGGTGCGCAAATTTTAGATGCAGAGCGAAATGAAATGACCGTAGAACGCGTCAGGCAGTATGTTGAGCAGGTCCGTTCTTTTTCAGCGTAAATAGCGCACATATTATATTTTTATAAGCCACTGGATGATTATTCATCAAAGTGGCTTTTTTTATGTTTATTGAGGTTTAAATGTCTAGCAGCATTAGTGAGCAAGTTAATCATCTTCGTACTACATTAGAGCAACACAATTATAACTATTATGTGCTTGATACCCCCAGTATTCCTGACTCTGAATACGATAGGTTATTACGCGAACTAAGCGCACTAGAAACCGATCACCCTGAATTTTTAACCGCCGACTCCCCAACACAAAAAGTAGGCGGTGCAGCACTGAGTAAATTTGAGCAAGTAGCGCACCAAGTACCCATGCTTTCACTTGATAATGCCTTTAGTGAAGAAGAGTTCACTGCGTTTAATCGCCGTATAAAAGAGCGTTTAATGAGTACCGATGAGCTTACTTTTTGTTGTGAGCCAAAACTTGATGGTTTAGCTGTATCAATTATTTATCGCGATGGTGTGCTTGTACAAGCGGCTACGCGAGGTGATGGTTTTACCGGTGAAAACATTACTCAGAATGTAAAAACAATTCGTAATGTACCGCTTAAGTTACGTGGTGATTACCCAAAAGAGCTTGAAGTGCGCGGCGAAGTATTTATGAACAGCGCCGGCTTTGACAAACTAAATTCGGAAGCGCAAAAACGTGGAGACAAAGTATTCGTTAATCCGCGTAACGCAGCGGCAGGTAGCTTACGCCAACTCGACTCTAAAATTACCGCTAAACGCCCATTGATGTTTTATGCTTACAGTACTGGACTTGTTGCTGATGGCAGCATCCCAGAGGATCACTATCAGCAACTAGAAAAGCTGACTGACTGGGGGTTGCCACTGTGCCCAGAAACAAAATTAGTTGAAGGTCCTAAAGCCGCGCTTGAGTACTACAGCGATATTTTAACGCGCCGTAGCGAGCTTAAATATGAAATTGATGGCGTAGTAATCAAAATAAACCAAAAGGCCTTACAAGAGCGTTTAGGCTTTGTAGCACGTGCTCCTCGTTGGGCTATTGCTTATAAGTTTCCGGCGCAAGAAGAAATAACTCAATTGCTTGATGTTGATTTTCAAGTAGGGCGCACAGGGGCAATTACGCCAGTTGCGCGTTTAGAGCCTGTTTTTGTCGGTGGTGTAACCGTATCAAATGCAACACTTCATAATAGCGATGAAATTGCACGTTTGGGTGTAAAAGTAGGCGACACGGTTATTATTCGTCGCGCAGGAGATGTAATCCCGCAAATAACACAAGTTGTACTTGAACGCCGTCCTGATGATGCTAGAGATATTGAATTTCCAGTGACTTGTCCGATTTGTGATTCGCATGTTGAAAAAGTGGAAGGTGAAGCTGTAGCCCGTTGTACTGGCGGGCTTGTGTGTCCTGCACAACGCAAACAAGCGATAAAACACTTTGCTTCACGAAAAGCGCTAGACATAGATGGCCTTGGCGATAAGATTGTTGATCAACTTGTAGATAGAGAGCTTATAAAAACGCCCGCTGATTTATTCGTTTTAAAACAAGGGCATTTTGAATCACTTGAACGTATGGGACCTAAGTCAGCTAAAAACTTAGTAACAGCACTTGATGAAGCTAAAGGCACTACGCTCGCTAAGTTTTTATACTCACTAGGTATTCGTGAAGCGGGGGAAGCGACAGCACAAAATTTAGCTAATCACTTTTTAACCCTTGAAAATGTAATTAATGCCAGCATTGATAGTTTAACGCAGGTAAGTGATGTCGGTGAAATAGTTGCAGCGCATGTTCGCGGTTTTTTTGCTGAAGAGCATAATTTAGCGGTAGTAAACGCATTAATAGAGCAAGGCGTAAATTGGCCAGCGTTAAGTGCGCCTTCTGAGGAAGAGCAACCACTCGCAGGACTTACATATGTACTTACCGGCACGCTTAATACACTTAACCGTAATGATGCTAAAGCTCGTTTGCAGCAATTAGGTGCTAAAGTCTCGGGTAGCGTATCGGCTAAAACAGATGCGTTAGTCGCAGGTGAAAAAGCAGGTTCAAAACTAACTAAAGCGCAAGATTTAGGTATCGACATACTCACGGAAGATGAATTAATTGAGCTGCTTAAAAAGCATAATGGCTAGGAAAACGACAATGAGCCGATATGGGCCAGAATACTGGGATAAGTACGGAAGTTACCGTACACCTATAGCATTTCATTTAAGTTTGCTGGTGCTTTTACGTGGCTATTTTATTTGGGTTATTGCGGCTTTAAGCCGCAGGCCTGAACTGGATTTAATGTCGTTATTTTTTAAAAATAAAAATGATTTTTTTATCGCAATAGCAATTGGAAGTATTGCAATAATACCGACTATTTTATTTTGTTTACGTCGGCCGCGAGACTCCCACAGTGCGAGCGACAGGTTAGCAAAAGTATGGCGACATATGCGCTGGCCTCTTATTTTATGTGCTGTTGTTGATTTAACATGGTTAAGTATTCAAGCCGCGCATAGCCATTATCGATTTTCATCATTTTTAGCAGTACAAATGATGATTGTTTTATGGGTATTGTGGTATTTGGTGAAAAGCCGTTATTTAACCGTTTTTTTTAATGATTGGCCTGAGCCGACAGAAAAAGCATCAGAAGAAAAAAAGCGACTTAAAAGGGATTAGTTGTGGACGCTGTAAATAAAAAAATAGCGATAGCTATATCGCTAATAGGCTTAGTGCTTATTATTTTAATGATTAGCACTGAGCTTTTAGAATTTATGTGGTTTAAAGCGTTATTTGGTTTATGGGTGTTTGTTTTTTGCTCAAGCGTTTATAGGCTAACGCCTCTATTTAAATCAAGAAACCGGTTAGAGGATTTTATTCAGCGAGATGCCCAACACTTATTACTTTTTAGTTTAATGGGTTTTTTTGATAAAAAGCACGGCCCAGATTGGTTAGTAATTGAGAGTATTGAACGCATAACGATGAAGGATGACGAGCTAATAATTTACAGTAATAACGAGCGCCAAATGAGTGTTAGCTTACCTGCAAAAAAAGCAGAACTAGATAGTTTTATTAAACGAATATTTACCGACTCAGAAAAACAAAATATTACCTTTAGCTAGGAAAATCACCTTAAGACTGAACAAGTTTTAGTTTTAAACGGTCAACACTTTTTAGCTGATCTTTAGTGTATTCAATAACGTAATAACTAACCGTACTTTTTTATAATTTTATTAAGTACGGTTAATTAACTATTCAATGAGGTTATCATGTTGAAGTGGAATGATGTTATTAACTTTGCCACCAACGGCAATCCTACTCCAAGTAAAAAAGTAGTCAAAACGGACGAGCAGTGGCGGATGCAACTATCAGAAGATGAGTATTACATAACACGTAAAAAGGGAACCGAACGTCCAAGTAGTTCTGGTAGTTGCACATTATTGGAACCTGGTAAGTATGTGTGTATTTGCTGCGATAATTTATTGTTTGATGCAGATGAAAAGTTCGATAGTGGCACTGGTTGGCCGTCATTTACACAACCGGCGACAATTGAAGCAATTGGCTACGTAAGTGATACAAGTCATGGTATGGAGCGCATAGAGGTGGTTTGCAACGTGTGTGATTCACATTTAGGCCATATTTTCCCTGATGGTCCATTACCGACCGGTCTACGCTATTGCGTTAATGCGGCATCAATGAAAAAGCTTTAACTTCCAATATCTAAATTCATTTCTTTTGCTATGTGCAAAATTTTATCTAATCGCTGCGTCTGATCTGCTGGTAATTGAGTTTTAGTAAGTAAGGCGTAGCATTTTTTAGCAAGTTCATGGTTAAATGAGCCATTGTGTTGCTTAGTGGAATCAAATAAACACTGCAATAAATTAAGCGCAATACTCTGATTACGAGGCATAACCCTAAATGCTTGCGTAAAAGCTTCAAGTGCAGTGTTTAACTGTCCTCTATTAAATTGAGTAACAGCATGGTTGTTGAGCTCCTTTGGCCCCATTTTAATATCGCGTCGCTCACTTTGCTGTTGCTGGATATAACGTAAGTAAGTTGTGTCGCTAACACTTGGATGGCGTTCACAGTGTCCAATAATTTGAGTGAAGAGAGTTTGCGCTTTTTGATGAAAGCCCAGCTCATGGAACGCTTTCGCTTTATCAAGTGCACCATCGACAGAGCGAATATGTGTATCATCATCTTCGAGTTGCTCAATGAGTTTTTTCGCTTTTTTATGCTCATCTTTTAAATAATGAAGCCGTGCGTTAAGCACATCAATTTGAGCTTGATTGGCATTGTTAGGAAACTGCTTTTTTAAATCGCTTATATATTGATTAGTTTGTCTAGATATTCTCTGTATTTGATCTGTTTGATCTGTTGTTAATGCAAAGTCGATACCGGCACGTGCAGCATTTAAATACACATCGGGGTGGTCATGTATTGAGTGCTTTGCAAAACTTGCAATGTCTTTTTGAGTTAAGTAGCTTTTTTCGTAGTCGTGATTAATTAATGACACATTACTTAGTGATTTTTGGCGTGAAATATTTCGCGGTGCAATGTCGGCTGCTTGGCTTAAAAAACTTTGCGCTAGTTCAAACTGATTAAGTTTTATTTCTAAACGGCCGAGTAAATCAAGCGCAACTAATCGAGTTTCTTGTCGTTCAAGCATCGTTTTTAGCATACGCTGAGCTAAAATATGTTCATTATTTGCTATAAGTGCTTCTACTAAACCTACTTTTGCCCAAGCAAATTTTTGTATATCGAGAACAGATTTAAAAAAGTCTTTTGCATTTTCGCTGCGATTTAAACGAAGAAGAGCATCACCTTTTAAACGCAGTAAGATAGGGCTATAACTATTGTTTTTTTTATTTAGAACGGTGTCGATGTATTTAATTGCTTTTGAATCGTTACCATCATCAATTAGAGTATAAACCGTTTGCAAATCGTGTTTGCGTCTTAAAATACGCTCAATGCGTACTTGTAGTTCCTGAACGGTAAAAGGTTTCACTAAAAAATCATCAGGTTGTAACTCAAGAACACTATGAACTAGCGAGCCATTTGTTTCAGCAGATATAAAAATGAAGCCTGTAGAGCTTTTTATGAGGTGCTTAACACGTAACTCTTCGTAAAGTTGGTAGCCGTCTTGTTGTTTGCTTAAATTAAATGAACAAACGATCAAATCAAATTCTTCACTTAAACACTGCTCTTTTGCTGAGTTTGCATGATCAGCGAAGTGCAATTGCTGAAAGCCAAGCCTTTCTAACGATTGTTTCATATAGCTTTGAGCAAGTGGTTGCTCCTCGACTATAAGTATTTTTGCTTTTGAATAAATCTTAGTTGGCATTGGCTTAACAGTTATTATGTTTAGTACTGACTATAATCAACACTTTAGCTGCTTACAAGAAAATTCAAATGATAGCAGTATTTATTAGGTATTTAACTTTTCCTAATACGTTTTTGCTAACTATAAAAGCAAGGATCTAAATAACATAATTAAATGATGAGTGTTTTGATATGAAAATTTATATTTTTAAAGAAACCATCGAATGGGATTTATGTGTGATGGTTGATTACTTGGCTTAATACCTGTGACCCTCGCCATTATTTGTAAAGGGTGGCGATGCTCTTTTTCTTACGGCTAAGTTAATTACATACGACTTATATATTGAGTTTTTATAAAGTTCGTAAATGTGTTTAATATGAGAAGGAAGAGTTATTACTAGAGAAGTTGTTTAATGGTATTTATATGTGGTGGGTGATACTGGACTTGAACCAGTGACCCTCGCCTTGTAAGGGCGATGCTCTCCCAACTGAGCTAATCACCCACATATAATAGGTATGCCTGTTATTTAATTCTTTATTATCAATTAACCGCTTGATGTAATTTGGTGGGTGATACTGGACTTGAACCAGTGACCCTCGCCTTGTAAGGGCGATGCTCTCCCAACTGAGCTAATCACCCAAATTACATTTTAATATGCACCATTCTAGGAATGGTGGGTCGTACTGGACTTGAACCAGTGACCCTCGCCTTGTAAGGGCGATGCTCTCCCAACTGAGCTAACGACCCATATTAAATTTTAAAACGCGACTATTGATATAATAATAGGTTTATATGTGGTGGGTGATACTGGACTTGAACCAGTGACCCTCGCCTTGTAAGGGCGATGCTCTCCCAACTGAGCTAATCACCCACATATAGATTAAAACGCTACTATTAAAATAAATAGTACTGGACTTTAACCAGTGAACCTCGCCGTTACTTGTAAATAGCGGTGATGCTCTCTTTTTTCTAACTGAGCTAACGACCCATTTAGATTTTATTGTAATATGCACCACTTAAAAAATGGTGGGTCGTACTGGACTTGAACCAGTGACCCTCGCCTTGTAAGGGCGATGCTCTCCCAACTGAGCTAACGACCCATATTACATGCTACTACCTAGATAGATAGTACTGGACTTTAACCAGTGAACTTCGCCATCTTTTATAAAAGGCGGTGATGCTCTCTTTTCTTGTAACTGAGCTAACGACCCATATTACAATTTTAAAACGCGACTATTATATGTGGTGGGTGATACTGGACTTGAACCAGTGACCCTCGCCTTGTAAGGGCGATGCTCTCCCAACTGAGCTAATCACCCACATATAAATTAAAACGCTACTATTAAATAAATAGTACTGGACTTTAACCAGTGAACTTTGCCGTTACTTGTAAGTAGCGGTAATGCTCTCTATTTTCTAACTGAGCTTATGACCCATTTAGAATTTAGATGTGAACACTTTAACTAAAAAGTGGTGGGTGATACTGGACTTGAACCAGTGACCCTCGCCTTGTAAGGGCGATGCTCTCCCAACTGAGCTAATCACCCACATCTAAACAACATTGCATTGCTGCGTTGTTGTGGGGCGCTATTATAGATAGAGTTGAAAATGTGTCAACACTTGAATGATAAAAATGTACTGAACGAAGGTTTTATAAACAATAGGATATGGTTGAAGTCTATTTTATCATCAAATTTAAGGTTGCAGTTCAATTAAACACCTAAAAGTGAGCAGGGAATTGTAGTTCTATTAATCTTAAATTTAGTTTTACGATACTCATTGTTTTTTATTGGAGTCGTTTTTATGACTATGAACAAGATGAATTAGCATTAGGGCAAGTTATTTAGTGAATATAGCTGGCCTTTAAAAATGAATTTAATTTAAACTTCCCAAAACAAATGCTGTTTTCAGCATTCTAAACTCTATTTTTGTACTTACTTTATTTTATAAGCCAACCTAGCCAAATCGTAAATACTCATACTTCACTAATAGCCTTCGGATTAAAACTAAATAGATCACATATAACTAGGGCGTGTTGACCGTCCCTAGAAAGAACCCAAAGGGCAGCGCATGTTTGGACTTTATGCGGCGTTATCGCCTATTCATGGGGAATAACCACACTACATAGGCTCTGCCTTGCCTAAAAACCAAACATACTGCTGCAAATTTACCCACCAAAGTTCAACACGCCCTGAAGTTTTGTACATAGAATTACGAAACTGCATTGCTCTTTAAAAAATGTTCTTCAAACAATAATCAAGTTTTTCCAGTACGAGCTACACTGGTTATTAAGCGAGTGAAAGCTGCTGTACTCTCAAATCCACATTTAAGCTTTGGTAATTATAAGCAATTGTAACTTTTAAAAGATTAATGCGATTAGTCAGGCCTTAATGGGTAGTTTTTAGATAAGTTCAATTTGCATATAAATGTATACCTTTACTTAGATGCAGCTTTGTTGCATTAATTAGGAAGAGTAGGGTGTTATTGAGTATTAGCTGCAATATAGTGATGTTATTATAAGCAGTAGAGCGATAATTTTATTCAGATCGTATTTTTTAGCACGCTTGATAGCCAGTTTGTTGAAAATTAAACCATTTAAATAAAGCTAGGTAAAAAACTGTTGACTTTATTTTGGGTGGTGCATAGAATGCGCCCCGCACTAAGCAATACACGATGTGTTCATCACGACGGGTATTGATTAAGTTGGGGCCATAGCTCAGCTGGGAGAGCGCTTCGCTGGCAGTGAAGAGGTCTGCGGTTCGATCCCGCATGGCTCCACCAAAAATTAGTGTTTTGTCCTAGGGTAGCAGTTTTCTGTGTCCCCATCGTCTAGAGGCCTAGGACACCGCCCTTTCACGGCGGTAACAGGGGTTCGAATCCCCTTGGGGACGCCACTTAGCTTTTATTAGTTAAAGGCGGTTTTACCGAGAAAATAGCGTCACAATTAAAGCTCGAGTCTTTACTTGTATTAAACGCAATTACCTTAAAACTCATGATGTGAGTTAAACTTATCAAATGTCCTAGTGACACATTTATGTGTCCCCATCGTCTAGAGGCCTAGGACACCGCCCTTTCACGGCGGTAACAGGGGTTCGAATCCCCTTGGGGACGCCACTTACTTATTTTTAATAGGGAAGTGTAGTGTTATTAAGAAAGCTCGCCTGAAACGAGTTTAAAAATTCAGTTGTCCTAGTGACACATTTATGTGTCCCCATCGTCTAGAGGCCTAGGACACCGCCCTTTCACGGCGGTAACAGGGGTTCGAATCCCCTTGGGGACGCCACTTACTTGTTTTAAGTATTGTGTAAAGCAGTGTGACACCGCACTCTCTATGCGCGACGTTATCAAGAGTACTAATCTCTTGGGGACGCCACTTACTTATTTTTAATAGGGAAGTGTAGTGTTATTAAGAA